>JAAUPA010000229.1 GCA_012034615.1 Leptolyngbyaceae cyanobacterium CSU_1_4
TGACGGGGACTGGTAACAGTCTAGTTAAGAGTCAACGAAGCAGGAAGAAAGGTGGAGAAGCACGGCTTCAGCCTGCTTCGTAACAGCCTTTTAGAATCCCTGTGCATTTATGCCGGGGAGCAGTCAAGTTCTGTTGGGTCTGCCCATAGAAATAGTTCTTCTCACCCCCTAGAGAGTGGGTTCCCTGTGATTGCCTTGCTAACTTTGATAAGCCAATACCCAATAGGAACAACCAAATGCTGGACTCTTTAACTTCTATCAAAAAAATGTCTTTAGCTTTAGGAGTAGCAGGAATGGGTGTCTTTGCAGGTCTGCCTGCTCTAGCACAGTCCTCTAGCTCTCCAACTGCTGCCCCAGAGTTTGAGTTATCGAAAGAAGGCTTTATCATTCTCTGCGATCGCACCCCTTTAAATTCTCGTTGTGAAGGAAGCCCCTACTACACTGGCTCTTCAAGCCAATCTCCCACCGAAAACCCTGCCTTCTCGCCTAGCGGCACCACTGCTCCCACTCAAAACTTGCCCAGTGAAACTGATGTGGAGCCATCATCGCCGGTGAAACTCGTTCTCCGGACGGGATGATGCAAGATGGGTCATCTTCGGGTTCTGGCTCTAATGATAGTAATGGCAGTGGTCTAAATGATGGTAGCAATACCAGCGGCACCGACTCAGATAACACGACTGGTTCACCCAGCAACACTACAGCTCCTACTGAGAACTTGCCGAGCGAAAGCGATCCCCAGAGTCCTTCCTCTCGAAATCAGTCTCCCAATGGTATGGGACAAAGTGGTTCTTCTGGTTCCAGTGAGAGCCTGGGTTCACCTAGCAATACCACTGCACCGACACAAACCTTGCCGAGCGAATCTGGCAATAAGTAATAGTTGCTCTTTGACCTATTCCTCTCAGCTTATTTCAAGGTTTTGAACTGTACAGTAGATCGTTTGGCATTACTGAATGGAAGGATAAATCTTTGAGATGCTCTTTCTCTAATCGCCCCCAAAGACCCCCAGAATGGTAGGGACGATTCTCTAATAAGAGAAAAACTGCTTAAATTCTGTAATCTCGTTAGCCATCAAAATAGGAGCAATGTCACAATGCAGGACTTAAGTTATTTCTCCAACTAACGAATTAGCCCTACCCCAGGATGGAGGCTTTAGGGGGCAAGTTCATACTGTGCAGCAACGTCGATCGTTTTATAGACTGAGCTTGTAAGACTGATTAATGGGTTAAAGCTCCTTGTCTTCTGGATGAGGGGCTTTGTTTATGGTAAAGTGTTTTCTGTACGGTAAATATTTTAACCATACAGAAAACCTGACGTGATAAACCTATGAATTTTAGTGAAAGCACCTTTTTACATGCAGAGTTGCAGCGGTTGCTAAAGGTAATAGAAGCCGTACGAACATCAGGCATTGTTGCTCCGGCATACTGTTGGTTAACCGAATCTTCTGAGACAAAGGCAAATAAAACTTACACGTATATTCGTTTAGTGACCGAAAAACCAGGCAAAAAGTTAGTTTCTAAGTCGTTAGGCAAACCCAATAGTAAAAGGCACCAAGAATGGAAAAGAGCAATGATTAGGCGGGAAGCGATCGCTGAATTGGAGCAACAGCTAAAAATTTTAGATATCTTAGTTCAGCGACAAGCCCAAGCTACAAAACTATTAGGGCAGCTAGAGAACTTGCTCATTCTGTAAAAATAGGTCTGTAAAGATAGATTTTGCAGCGCTGCTTGAAACATCACAGCACCTTGATGAATAGTCTGATTGCGAATGCATCAATCCCATGAGGTTAGCGAGGAAGCCTTGCAGGGCGCATGAGGACAACGGGAACGCACCATCCCCTAAGATTTGATGGACGCTGCGTTGCTCTGCTCTTTGAGCGATCCACCTGAAAGTTTTTTTTGTAAAAGTTTCTCTACAAAAGGTAGCTGGGCAAAGTTAGTGTCTCAGAGCGACTGGTCAAGGGTAGAATGTGAGGGTTAGAGCGATCGCCCTAAGAAATATCAACGATTAAGCCAATTCTCAGCCCAACGAACAGCTATTTTCTAAACTGTCCTATCTTGAGATCTATCGTTGTTGTCTCCTATTCGATCCTCTTTTGACACCTTCTTTCGACACCTTTATGAACCGTCCTGTTGCAATAACCCTCTCTTCATTTAAAGGTGGGGTAGGCAAAACGACCAGTTCGATTTGTCTTGCCACGCTTTGTTCTGCGTTAGGTCAAACCTTATTAATTGATTCAGATCCTAACCGTTCTGCAAGTATGTGGGCGCGTAAAGGCAACTTGCCCTTCCAAACTGCTACAGAAATGTCGGCTCATAAGTTGACTAGCCAACAGCGCTTTGATTTCCTCATTATCGATACGCCTGCTCGACCTACTGAAGAAGACCTGCAAGAGCTGTTAGATAGTTGTCATCTCCTAATCATTCCTGTCACCCCTGATGCGCTGGCGATCGATGCCTTGGGAGCGATGGTCAAAAAACTTCCTCAAGGAGCAAATTTTAAGATTTTGGTCAACATGGTGCCTCCTGCTCCCCAAAAAGATGGAGAAGAAGCCTTTCAACTTTTGAGAGAAATGGGTTACCCTGTGCTGGATCGAGGGATTCGATTGCTGAAAGCTTATAAAAATGCAGCGGCTTATGGTAAACCAGTTCATAACGTTCCGGGAGGAAAAATTGCATGGCGGGATTGGACAGAATTAGCAAAAACTCAGCCCCTTCAAAGTTTGCTTTCTTAAAAGAGGCGTTGCAGGTTGACCCCTTAGAGCCTTCTAATGGCGATCGACAGCCAGACGAAGCTCTAAGTTCTCGTGCAAGAACCTCCTCTGCAAGGCAAATAACTTTAGGGCAAACAACTTCAGGGAGGGAGGAAGATGCTTTGCCCTCTTTAATGAAATTTGATCAGATTAAAGATCGAAAAATAGATACACGTCCCCTTGATCCCATCCATGTTGAGCAGTTGGCTGAATCGATCGCCATTCTGGGCTTGATTGAACCGTTAGTAGTAGATATCAACGGAGTTCTTCTAGCAGGCGCGCATCGTAAATCAGCAATAGCCCAAATTCAGGAATTGGCTCCGGATGCATACGCTACTCAGTTCCCTGAGGATATGGCTCCCGTGCGAGTCATGCCCTTTGATGCTGATGAAGAACCCGACTTAGCGCTTCAAGTTGAGATTAGTGAAAATGAAAAGCGCCGAGACTATACTCCTAGCGAAATTCGGGCGTTGGCAGAACGTCTGCGGGAGTCAGGATATACAGATTCACCGGGCAGACCTGCTAGAGGAGATCGACGGCTAAGACCTGCTATTGAGGTCATTGTCGGCAAAAGTTTGCGCCAAGTTCGGCGTATTTTAAACGAGGACGAGAAAACCCGGACACATGTCCGGGTTTCCAATAAACAGTTAATTTTGAGTCAGCTTGAATCTGTTTCTGAGCGTTGGCTCGACTTGCCTGCATCTGAAAAGCAAAATGAATCGGATGAAATTCTTAATAAACAAGTAGCTAAGCTCTTGAAACTCGTACGTTCTTCAATTAATCATGAAATGACTAGGAACTCAGTGAACTAGCCGCAAAACTAGCAATCTTCAGCGCTTAAGTTCTTTATCTCTACTGAACCCGAGCGGGCGCAAACCTAATTGTTCTTATTCAGAATAAAAATTTGAACAGAAAATAAGCGAAGTGCCATCTCCAAATTAGAGCTTAACTTCAAAAAAGAGAATAGTTATCATTTTCTTTTAAAGTTACTATGATTTTGATGGCTTGTAGGATATCTCAAGTCATCAGGTGTTAATAACATTCTGCTGCTACCAGGAGATTATATATGAGTGCCTTCCCCAAATCTTGGCGATCGCCATTCCCCTTTCATAAGCCAGTTTCTTTCGTAGTCATGGCGATGGCGATCGCTGGATTGAGCAGTTGTACTCAAAGCTCCTCTAATTCGAGCCAGACTTCATCCCAGACTCAGACGGCAGCACCCACAGACTTTAAGATTGTCACCTCCACCCTACCCACAACTAACTTTACTAGAGCAGTAGTAGGCGATCGCGCCAGCGTCACTTACTTGCTCCCAACTAACGTAGGGCCTCACGATTACCAGGCAAAGCCCGAGGATGTCCGCACCTTATCAGAAGCCAATGTCTTGGTCAAAAACGGTCTAGGGATCGATGAATATCTAGACAGCCTCATTGAAAATGCTAACAATCCCAACTTAGCGATTATTGACACCAGTGAAGGGGTTCAAACAATCGCCAATGAAGAAGTTGAAGGGCATGGTCATGAAGAAGGAGAGGCTCATGAAGAAGGAGAGGCTCATCAGGATGAGGCTCTCGCAGCGCCAACCCAAGCGGCAGAGGAGAAAGGACATGAGCATGAAGGAGAGTTTAATCCTCATATTTGGCTTGATCCAAAACGAGCAGTGGAACAAGTCGAAAACATTCGAGATGGACTTATTGCAGCCGATCCAGGGGGAAAAGAAACTTACACCACAAATGCTGAAATTTATATCCAGAAACTTAACGCTCTAGACCAAGAAATCGCCACAGTGCTAACTCCTTACACGGGCAAGGAATTTGTGACTTACCACGACTTTGCTCCTTACTTTGCTCAACGATATGGGCTCAAAGCTCAGTTTTTGGTAGGTGTTCCAGAAGACAACCCTGCTCCAACAGACGTTCAGCAAGTGATCGATGCGGCTAACCGATCTAATCTAAAGACTCTACTAACAGAACCTCAAGCAGTTGGGAATCCTTTCGATGCTTTGGCAAAAGACTTAAAAGTACAGGTCAGCAATTTTGACCCGATGGAAACCAGTAGCGCTGAGGGAGTGGAACCGGACTACTACTTAACAGTGATGCGCCAAAACCTTAAGAATTTACAAACAGCGCTAGGGTCTACCCAGTCACAATTGCCTCGTTCGTCTGCTCCTTTAGTCAGTCTGTTGCCGCTGGTAAGTTTCTAGGTGATGTCAAAATAATGAACACCATGGAAACTGTATTAGCAATTAAAGAATTAAATGTTTACCGAGGAGTCTATGCAGCGGTTGAAAACGTGTCGTTTACGCTTAAAGCAGGAACAGACACGGCTCTAATTGGTCCTAATGGTGCGGGTAAAAGTACGCTAGTCAAAGCAATTTTGGGGGTTTTGCCATTTCATTCGGGGTCGATCGCCCTTCTAGGACAACCGATCGCTCGGTCAGGGCATTCCTATTCTCGGTTGCGACAGCAAATTGCTTATTTACCACAGAACTTTTTGTTCGATCGAAGCATTCCTATGACCGTGGCTGAGTTAGTCGATTTGGGTTGGGGAAAGTCGGGGGTTGCGCCTACCTTGGGAGGCTCGACAGCAGCGTATCAAGGCGGTGCAACAGGCGTTGGCTCAGGTTAAGGCGAGTCATTTGCTAGATCAATCCATTAAGGGGCTGTCGGGTGGTGAAATTAAGCGGGTGTTGTTGGCTTATTGTATCGTGCGCCCTCGGCGGCTGTTAATTTTGGATGAGGCTCCCGCAGGTTTGGATTTTCAGAGCGAAGTAGAGTTTTACCAATTACTCAACCAACTAAAGTTGGAGCATAGGTGGGCAATTTTGCAAATTTCTCACAATTTAGATAGGGTGAGCCGCCACTGCGATCGGGTTATTTGCCTCAATCGATCGGTTATTTGCCAAGGAACTCCTGATACAGTGATGTCGCCTGAAAATTTGGTTGCTGCCTATAGTCCAGAATTTACTCGTTATCACCACAATCATTCAACTAATTCCTATTAAATTACTATGCCTATAGAAGCGCTGACGCGGCTAATTGAACTGTTGCAATTTCCATTTATGCAGCGCGCGCTTTGGGGCGGACTAACTTTAGGGTTATTAGGCGGATTATTAGGTAGCTTTGCCATTTTGCGACAACTGTCTTTTTTTAGCCACACGGTTGGGCACGCTGCTTTGCTGGGAATTGTTTTAGGAGTTTTGCTTAATCTTGATCCGACGCTGACGCTATTGCCCTTTACCGTGCTATTTGGCTTAGGAGTTATTTACTTAATTGAGCAGACTGAGTTGTGGAGCGATACTGTTCTAAATATTGTTTTTTCTGCCTCTTTAGCATCGGCTGTCATTGCTCTGAGCTTTGTTAAAAGCTATCAAGGGAACTTAATGAATTTGTTATTTGGCGATATCTTAGCCATTCGATATAGTGATTTGTGGTTGAGCTTAGCAGTTTTACTAGTAGCGATCGCTTCTCTAGGGTTAACGTTGTGGGCGCAAACCTTGCTGACTCTGCACGAAGAAATGGCAAAGGCACAAGGTATTAAGGTTCGACTTCATCAGACTTGGTTTATAGTATTGCTGTCGTTAGCGGTTGCTGTAGCAATTAAGGCGGTTGGGGTGTTGCTAGTTAATGCATTTTTAGTCATTCCGGCTGCTACTGCAAAATTATTAAGTCGGCGGTTTACGGTTTTTATTGTGCTTTCTAGTGTTATTGGTGCCGTTAGTGCCGTTACAGGAATTATCGCTTCGGCAGCATTAAATGTGTCTTCGGGTCCTAGCATTGTGGTTGTGCAGTTTATTTTATTTGTGTTCGCCGTTTTATTCTCGCGTTTCAGTCGTTAGCTGATAATGGGTTGATATGGATTCTGTTACCTGCTCATATTGCTGGCGATGGCGATCGCTCAATTTCAAGTACTCTAAATCGATCTTGGCTAGCTGCCATTTCTCGTAAAAAATTTTGGCAGATTGAGCTTTGATTGGGTCTTCCTCTGGGGGTAAAATGAGCCGAGAGTTTCTATCATATTTTCGTCCTGATTTATGATTAGCATAACGACGAGAGCGGGTGTAACCCATTTGTAAAAACTTTCGCGCCATGTCCATTCCGACAAAATCATCTTGGGATTTATAAGCTAGAAACAGCTCATAGATTTTTTCTGCTGACTGGTGTGCAATCTCTGGCGTTCTAAATTTCCAATAGGGCAATATTTCACTTTTATAAGGTTCGACCAGTAATACACCTTGTTCACCTTTGCCGATGCAATAGAGTTCTGGGTGCTGTCGGAAGTCGATCGCTTTGAAGTCGAGCGAGTAATTAAATTTTTTCAGCGGCAGCGAGTTTTTAACCACTTGTGTTGATAATACCTTGTGTAACAAAACTGAGTGAAATCTTGGGTGATAAATTATCACAATCTGTTCTAATCACACTCAGTCTGGGGAAATATCTTAGGTGTTGCTGTATTGCTTCTTGCGATCGGAAGATTTTGATTGACTACAGCAGTTCTAGTTAGGACATAAACCATATGGGTGCATCACAGTTTTGCGCCCTCATCCTCAACCCTTCCCCCAAGGCGGGCTACGGTGTATACATAAGTCTAGACTGGCTTCGTTCCAAGCTTTTTCGCCCCCTAAATCCCCCAAATTGGGGGACTTTGAAGCACAGAACTGGATCGGAAGTCCCCCAAT
>JAAUPA010000230.1 GCA_012034615.1 Leptolyngbyaceae cyanobacterium CSU_1_4
AGGAGTTGTAATAGCAAAACTAGGATTAGAAAAATCATGGCGATCGTACATTTGGGCAAAGGCTTCATTTAGATCTTGATGCCCTGTATGGGAGAGATTCCATCGACCAAATCCATAATCCCGAAGATCAAGATCTTTGACCACACAGTACACCATGTAGTTAGAGGCAGAATATTCGTAGTTGAGTTTTCGGCGCACGGTTTTGGAGAATTTTTCCTCCCCAATCATTTTGGCAGCTTTCTGAGGATCAATGTTGCAAATTACGGTGTTGCCTACAAATTCATGGGTTTGATGTGTCGTTAAATCCATTGCCTCAACGCCTGTAACCGTTCGGTCTGTAACCCTAAAATTGGTAACTTCTTGGTTAAGCAATACCTGCCCTCCCTTAGATTCAATGACCTGAACCAGGGAGTTAATCACTTGTTCAAAATGCTGACTTGGGTAAAATGCTCCGGCTTGATAGCCTCTAAATAATGCAACCCAAGCATAGAATGAAAGTTGATTGGGGGGCAGCAAAAAAATCGAGCCATTGCAATGCGAGTAGGGTTTGAGCGGCTTGCGGTAACTGGAACTTGTCGAATACATCCTGAAGGGTACTATTAAGATATTGGACGGCACAAGCCACTTCCCTGGTATGTTTCAGCAGTTCCATCGGCTTAACTGGGGGCGCAAGTCTTTTCAACCCTGCACCTGTTTTTTCAACATCGTTAATAAATTGGCGAATGCGATCGCTTGCTGCTGGAAAAAGCCTAGACAATCGCCGGATTAGTTCTTCTGGGTCTGAAGGAATATCTAACGCATAACCTGGCATTCGCATATGGTCAAAGCCGTTAGGATCGTACCGTTCAAAAGTGACTTCCTTTTCTAATCCCAGCTTCTTCAGCACCCGATTCACAAGCTGCCCTTCTCCACAATCCCAAACGTAGTGAAACTGGGCATTGAACGTATACTTTTTAGCCATTGTAAACGTGTGACCAAAGCCTCCTGGGTGCTCGTGGGCTTCGAGGATTTGCACAGTCTTGCCAGAGTTTGCCATCAACGCCCCGAAGACGAGTGCAGATAAACCACTGCCAACAATCAGATAATCCGGTTTCATAAGAATGCTCCTCAGATAATGATTAGACAATGAACAGCTTTCGATCGCCCATCCTTTTAATGCTGATAAACGAAAGTATCAATGGGTTCAAAACCTGTTCTTATATAAAAATCTGCTCAAAACTTCTTTCCTTTAGGCAAAAGAATCAGGAAGAGGTTGATTGAGGTATATCGCTCACTTACTCTTTATCTTAGCGATTCACAAGTTTTCCAGTGTCAACCGAGGCAATTATTAAAGATCTTTCAGATACTTAATTTTGATACTCTGGAAGGCAAATAGACACTTCTCCTCGAACCCTTCTAACGTTCATTTCAAGGATTAGGAACTGCTGCACCTTGATACCGTTTAGGGAATCGGTTACCCAATACCCTTGCCCAGGCATTAAACGGAAGCCTGCTTTGATTACCCCTCTTGCGACAGCTTCGGGGATGGCGCTGTGGGGTGCTAGCTCAGCATTTTGGCGGCTTGTTGCCATCGGGGCTTGACTCATGTTGCGGCGACGGTAGCATGAGAAATTCAAAGTTTGTTAATTGGTGAGAGTGGTAGGACAATAAGCTTAAAAATCCTTGAAATCCGCCTCTGGCAAGCCTTTTAGCAATTTCTTGCAAAATCCTTCAAGCTCAGTCTATGTAAAGGTTTCAGCAGTTTTTGTCACTATTTCTCAACAGGTCTATTATTGGCTGATAACTTGCTATTAGTTTGCGATTAATCAGAATTTAATTGTCTTCAGTTAAATATTTATATAGGCACCCATTATAAACGAGACAGCATGGTGACGGGAATGCTGACGCTTAATGGGGGAGTCTAGTTCACAGTTCATACTGGCGAATTCCTAGAAGGATAGAGTGAGAAACCTCAAGGAGTAACCGTGTTTTTTCTGAAAAGCCTCAATCCAGTAGTAGCGAAATATTTGAGTATTGCGCTCTTTGTTCTGACCTTGATTTTCTACCCTGCTCTTTTTGGAGGGGAGTCGCTCGACCGACCCTCCACCTCTAGCTTGACTCAGACCATGGCGACAGTTCCCCATGCTCTGCCTGAGCCGATCGCCCAGGCAACCTTCGACCTAATGCCCCCCGCCTATGCTTCTGGAAGTTCGGAAGGCTCGGAGGCAAAAGAAGGGAAAAAGAAAGTAATCAACTTTTTTAAAATGGCGATGGGGGCACTGGCGGGTCTAGTGCTGTTTATCTTTGGGGTGACTCGCCTGTCCGAGGGTTTGGAAGAGTTGGGCACCGATCGGATGAAAAATTTTCTGGGCAAATGCACAACTAATCGCTTTGCCGCAATTTTAACTGGAGCCGTTGCCACCACGTTACTAGAGTCTTCCTCAGTGACGATTATTATGGTGATTGCAATGGTGAGTGCAGGAGTGTTAACGTTTGTGCAATCTTTGGGTGTAGTACTCGGTTCTAACATCGGTACAGCAGTCGGTGCCCAGATTATCTCCCTGGATATTAAAAATTATGTCCCTATTTTGATGTTCGCTGGTTTGCTGGCGCTGTTCTTGGGTAGAACCCACCTCCAGAAAACCTTGGGTATTATTGTCTTGGGATTTGGCTTGATGTTCTATGGCTTGGAGGCGATCGACGAAGCCATGAAGCCGTTCCGAGACTACCAGCCATTCATCGATCTGATGGCGCAGTTAGGTACTAATCCCCTTCTGGGGGCGGTCGTCGGTGCCATCTTCACAATTATTATTCAATCCTCGTCGGCGACGGTGGCGATCGTCATTACGTTAGCCAGTTCAGGACTGATTGCCCTTCCTGCGGGGATTGCCATCATGCTGGGAGCTGAGGTGGGGACCTGTGCCGATACGTTGCTGTCTACCATTGGACGAGGCAGTGCGGCGCTGCGAACCGGGGTATTTCACTTTGGTTTTAATCTACTGAGTGCTGGGCTAGGTATCCTGTTTACGCCCCAACTGGTACAGTTGGCGGAGGCGATTTCGGGTGGAGCAGGCGTGGGGCGACAGGTGGCAAATGCCCAAATGCTTTTTAATATCCTGGGTGTGGTTTTGGCGATCGGATTCTTGCCTGTGATTGCGAAAGTTTTGACGCAGTTCATCCCCGATACGAAGGCTGACATGGAGCGGCGACAACGCCAAGAAGAAAAGCAGGCGTTGGCGGTGCAAGTTGGCGCAGAAGTATAAGGAGGTACAACGATGATTTCTCACCCTTGGCGTTTATTGTCTAGTTTGGTGTTGCTGGGGCTCACTGCTTGTAGTACCAGTCAAACCTCAGAAGATGCAACGGTTTCTTTTCCTCAAGCAGTTACCCAAGCGGGTAATGTCAGCACATCTGAAACGGTATCAGGCACGATCGTTATTGATGGTTCTAGCACGGTTCATCCGATTTCTAAAGCCATGGTCGAAGCCTTTCAAAAAACGAACGCCAATGTAAAAGTTACTTCAGGCATATCGGGAACGGGCGGTGGTTTCAAAAAGTTTTGTGCCAACGAAACCGATATTACTGGCGCATCTCGTCCGATTAATGCTGAAGAGATGCAGCAGTGTCAACAGAACAACGTGGAGTTTATCGAGTTACCGATCGCCTTTGATGGGTTGGCGGTGGTGGTAAATCCGCAAAACACGTTTGCCTCCTGTCTCAAACTCGATGAACTGAAAAGAATGTGGGAGCCTGCTGCCCAAAATCAGATTAACAATTGGAACCAGGTGCGCGGCAGTTTCCCTAATCAGGCGCTGAGTCTCTATGGTCCCGATACCGATTCAGGAACCTACGATTATTTCACCCTGGCAGTTGTTGGGGAAGAAGGGAAAAGCCGCAGTGATTATGCTCCTAGTAAGACTGATGGTGCTTTGGTGGAGGGGGTTGCGGGCAACCCGAATGGCTTAGGTTATTTCGGCTATGCCTACTATCTGGCGAACCGCGACAAGCTAAAACTGCTGGCAGTAGACAGTGGCGCAGGCTGCGTAGAGCCAAGTCCCCAGACGATCGCCGATTCTCGCTACCAGCCTTTGGCGCGTCCGGTGTTTATCTATGTCAAAAAAGCAGCGGCAGAGCGTCCTGAAATTAAGGCGTTTACCCGCTTCTACCTTGATCCAGAAAACGCAGGGCTAGTGATTCAGGTGGGGGATGTACCGCTGCCGAATATTATCCTCCAGGCTGCCAGAAGCCGCTTCGATCGCGGGGAAACAGGAAGCAAGTTTGGGGGACAAGGCGCGATCGTGGGTGTGGGGCAGGAAGGTCTGTAGGGCGTGAATTGATTCCACCCAGGTAAAACCTGTGGACTGGATTCGGATGGCGGCGAATTTGATTCGCTAGGTTTAAAACACAAACTAGGAGGTTAATCATGAGTGAAGCACTGGAGCTTGAGCAATCCTACTCTAAGGAAGAAATCATTTCCGAGTTACGCCGCTTGGCGGATGCGCTGGAGCAGGGACAACCCTTTGAAATGATGCTAGATGGAACGCAAATCCAAGTTCCGCCAGATGTCACGGTGGAATTTGAATATGAAGAAAATGAAGAGGAGCATGAACTAGAGATTGAATTCAAGTGGAACCCCGCGTAAGTTCCTATTGTTTGGTGTGTGGGCTGGGAAGTCTAGGTCAACGTTGCGTTGCTGTCCTTAAATCCTTTGGGATGCAGATTAGTGCCGTTGACCTTTCCCCGCCCAAAAGTTGGGAGGTTCAAAACTTACCGGAGCTATTGGAAGACCTGGTGATTGGCGACTGTCGCCAGCCTAGAGTCCTTCAGCAAGCTCAGGTCGATCGCTGTCGAGCCGTGCTGATGGTGACCGATAATGAACGGATTAATATCGAAGCCGCTTTTGCAGTACGGCTGATTCATCCCCAGGTTCGTCTGATTGTTCGTTCCAGTGAACAAAACCTGAATCAACTCTTAGATCAGCAGTTGGGCAATTTTGCCGCCCTGGAAATTACTGATCTTCCCGCTTCTGCCTTGGCGATCGCTGCCCTAGCGGATGAAACCCAGGGTTTAATTTCGGTGGGGCAGCAGCTATTGCGCGTTGTTCATTGTGCCATTGATTCTAACCATCGCTGGTGTGATCGGCGGTTGCTCTACGAACTCAACAGCCGTACTCGCCGAGTTTTGAATCATCGATCGCAAACCACAGAATTATCGACGCAATTTTATCAGTGGAACCCCAATGCTCCCATCCAAGCCGGAGACTGGATCACCTACATCGAAATAACTCAGGAATCCATCGGTCAAACCTCAGTGCCGAAACGGCAGAAATCTCTAGGACAACACTGGCGCAATTGGCAACGACAGTTATCCCAATTCGA
Organism: Leptolyngbyaceae cyanobacterium CSU_1_4; assembly: GCA_012034615.1. Taxonomy (GTDB): domain Bacteria; phylum Cyanobacteriota; class Cyanobacteriia; order Elainellales; family Elainellaceae; genus Timaviella. The sequence continues at coordinate 5,358 of JAAUPA010000230.1, forward strand.
TCGCAACCAAATTCCGATCGGCATTCAGCAACTATTCACCCAACACTCCACTCGGCGTTTGGCGCTGCTGGTAGGCTTGACGGTGCTGATATTAGTAATGATCGGTACGATGCTGTTAAAGGCCACTCATTTTCAGCAGAGTTGGCTTCAGTCGCTTTATGTGGCAAGCGTCATGCTGCTCGGCTCCTACGATACGGTGTTTGGTGCCCTCAGCACCGATGATCCAATTCCGCTTTGGATGCGATTCCTCAACCTAGGTTACATGCTAACAGGAACGGCTTCGATCGCTATTTTGTATGCTTTATTAACCGAAAGTCTACTCGCCGCAAAATTTCAGTTACTCCATAAACGCCCCCCAATTCCACAGCAAAATCATGTCGTATTGATTGGCTTGGAACGGGTGGGGCGACAAGTGGCTAGGGTCTTACAAACGCTAAATCAATCCATGGTTGGAGTCAGCGACTCTGCCCTAGAGCCCAGTGTATTGCCTCATATGCCGCTCGTAGTTCGAGACTTTCATGATGCTTTGGCAAATGTTAATCTTGCCGCCGCTAAAAGTGTAGTAGTCGCGACCGATAATGAAATGGCAAATTTGGAAATTGGGCTGATGGCTCATGCTATCAATCCTGATGCGGCACTGGTCATTCAGACCTTTGATCCAGACTTTAGCCAAAACATCGACCACCTGTTGCCCTACGCTAGGGTATTGTGTAGCTATTCTCTCGCCGCCGAAGCCTTTGCCGCCGCTGTGTTTGGTGATCATATCCTGGATTTATTGCGCCTCCAGAATCAAACTATGCTGGTGGTGGAATATCAGGTGCAACCCGACGATCATTTACAGGGTTTGTTTTTGGATGAAGTCGCCTATGGCTATGGCGTGCTGCCAATTTTTTACCAAAATGCTGCCCAAGTGCTTCCCTTACCGCCCGACAACACAAAACTACAGACGGGCGATCGCTTGATCGTGCTGGCAACGGTGGAGAGTTTACAACAAATCGATCGCGGAGAGCCGCTGCCCCGAAAGTGGCAGGTTTCTATCCAGTCTAGGACGGCGAGTATGGCATTTGAAAGCGCTAGAACTGTAACTCGAATTACTGGATGTAGCCTCAGCATCGCCACGCAACTTATGGAACAGGTACCATCGGTTCTACCCTTGCCGCTCTATCGACATCAGGCGCTCCGCCTCGTTCGAGAGTTGAGCAAAACCCAATCTCAAGCTGCTCTGATCCCCTATTCCGATGTTCCTTCTGAGTAAAGTTCTATGCAATTATTACGTAAACTGTTGGGTTCTCTATTCAGCAACCGCCATAACGAGACCTTTCTTTCTGTTGTGGATGATGTTGAGGATTTTTTTGCTAAGATCTTGTCTTTAATCATGGTGGGAGTCGTTCTTTTTTCGATTATCGATCTGGTAATCGTGTTGAGTAAAGAGTTAGTTTCTCCGTTCTCTGGAGATTTCTCCACCAGTTTGCTGAAAATATTTGGCTTGTTCCTCAACATCTTAATCGCCCTAGAAATTACCCAAAATATTACTTCCTACCTCAGCGATCATATTATTCAGATTGAAATGGTGATCATTACTTCTTTAATTGCGGTCGCTCGTAAGATTATTATTCTGGACTTTGCCAAAATTTCTGACACTGAGCTGCTGGCACTCGCTGCTGCGATTCTGGCGCTTTCGGTGTGCTACTGGCTGGTGCGACGGACTAACGCCAAGCATCCCCGTCATTGATCCTTTACTCATCCTCCTTGGGACGAAACAAATAGGCATAATTTGGGTAGCAAAGGCGCGATCGCCCCCTTCTTTTCCCTTTTGTCCGCCCATTTTCAACACCAGACTCATCTCCTACATCGTCATCCGCACTAAATTTTCCCGTTCCGTAAGCGCCGCCATTTCGCTCAGCAGGACAAACCACAAGCGCTCATAGGGCGATTATGATGTGTTATTGATCCGGTATGACCTAGATGCTATGGGCACGGCAAATTCAACAGTATCTTGTAAAATCCTTCGGCGTTGCTGAATCACGTATGAATTTTGGCCCCCTAAATCCCCCCATTCTGGGGGAC
>JAAUPA010000231.1 GCA_012034615.1 Leptolyngbyaceae cyanobacterium CSU_1_4
ACTTTGAACAAAAATTGTCTTAAAAGTCCCCCATTTTGGGGGATTTAGGGGGCGGTTCGGATCAAAATTGTGACTCTTTAAACACCCTCTTAGCTTTACGTCCATTTGGGGCGCAGCATCGTATATCTGAGTGTTGCGTTCCATCGGGATATGGTTACTTTTTCTTCAGAGCTAAAAGATACCAATTTGCAGTTGTTTAAGGACTATCAGCAGAGCCGCTCTATTGAAATTCGCAATCAATTAGTCATGCTGAATTTGGGCTGTGTTCGTCAAGAGGCGTACCGCTGGGCAGGGCGATCGACAGAAAGCTATGAGGACTTGGTGCAGGTCGGAAGCTTGGGGTTAATTCGGGCGATCGAGCGATTTGATTTATCCCAAGGCTATGCCCTGACAACGTTTGCCGTTCCTTATATTCAAGGAGACATTCGGCATCATTTGCGCGATCGCCACAGCCTAGTGAAAATTCCTCGCCGCTGGCAAACTCTGCAATTTCAATCTAATCAAATGGTTCAGCAGTTCCAAATTCAGCAGCATCGCCTCCCCACAGACACCGAAATTTCGACAGCCTTACAGATTTCTCTAAGCGAATGGCGATCGGTCAAACTCGCAAAACAGAATCGCCAGCCCCTAAGTTTGGATCGACCGATGGAAGAGGGCGAGGGTTCTTTGCAAGATTCATTGCCTAACAGCTTAGAGAATCAATGGGTACAAGAAGAACGACTCTGTTTACATCACGTTTTATCACAAATTGAGACGCAAACACGGAACGTTTTAGAGTTCGTTTTTGTGCAGGACTTAACTCAGCGAGAAACGGCGGAAAAGTTAGGAATTAGCATTATCACCGTATCTCGCAGACTCAAAAAGGGCTTGTCACTACTGAGGCGCTTAATGGAAGAAAGAGTGCTTTAAATCGGGTGATCTTGAGCCGCAATCCAGTTTCCAAAGATTGACGTATATCCCTGCATGGGGGATACCTCATCAATGGAAGTTAATTCTGCAATCCGATTAAGGAGACCTGCTCATGGTGACTCGGCTGAGGTCTATCCTCACAAAAACAGCATTTGCCTGTAGTGTTGCGTTCATGGCTTTGGGCTTAACGACTGCGGTTAGTCCAAGCAAAATTCAAGCTTCGGATCACGACGATGGCGATATTGATGTCAGAAGTCGGGCGCTAAGTTTGACCGATTTATATGTGTTTCGTGAAAAAGATCAAAATCCTGCGGCGGCAGACGAGGATCTGATTTTTGTAATGAATACCAACCCGCGATCGCTAGCTCGACAACAATATTTCTTCAGCACCGAAGCCCGCTACGAGTTCAAAATTTCCAGAACTGCCAACCTCAACGGCGTGCCCACAGGAAACCCCGATATGACGCTGCGGGTCACCTTTAGCCCAGCGCAAGGGGCTGGCAGACAGCAACGGATGACCCTAACCCTTCTAGAAAGAGGGAAGCAGCCCGTGGTCATCAACCGGACTCAAGGCAATCGTCCCATTGTCACGACTCCTCTGGCAAGTGCAGATACTCCGGCGATTAATCAAGTCGCCATTAAGGGGCGGACTGTCTCAGTGTTTGCGGGGCTGCGGGAAGACCCGTTTTACTTTGATGTAGAGCAATTTTTCAGAGTGCGATCGGGGCTTTTGGGGCGAGGTCCTTCGGTCGGGTTTCGATCGCCTGACGATGCGCTGGACTTTGCCAAAGGTTACAACGTCAACACAGTGGCGTTGCGCGTTCCTCGAAAGCTATTGCAATCTGGAACCCAAGCAACCACCTTTGATACTTGGTTAACCATTTCAGTTCTAGATCCTCGAACGAGGCAGTTTGTCCAAACCGAGCAAATCGCGCGACCCGGAATTAACGAAGCGTTGCTGTTCAGCCAAGGCAACTTGGCGGCTTTCAACCGCAGTCAGCCCAGTCGTAGCGTGCCACCTGCGGTAGCTAGAGAAGTGACGCAAGTGTTGACATCTTTGGGTAACAGCCCTGCCCGAACCACGGCATTGATTGGGGCGTTTGTTCCCGATGTCATGCGGATTGATACAACCGGACCGAGTGGATTTGCCAACGCCTTGAACAGCTTGGGCGCTCCCGTGCGCGGACGAATGCTTAAAGATGATGTGATTGATATTGCTCTGAGCGTTCTGAGCAATGGCGCAGTCACGACTGACAATGTGTCTTATGACGGTGTGCCAGGAAATCCAGCACAGGGTCATAATCCATTATCGGCATCGTTCCCATATCTTGCTCCTGCAAATTAATCTTTTCGTTCCCAGGCGAGAGCTTGGGAATGAAAAAGATAGGAAATACGAGTTTATTATGTCATTCACTTAATTATTCTTCTATGGAACAGACTCGTGAACATCACCATTTCTCAAAATCTGAGCAGCCCCAGCAGCCTCAAGCCGATTCACAACGATGGCTATGGATTTTACTGCTAGTGGGATTGCCGCTGACAAGCGCTACTGTATGGCTCACTCAGTCCGATTTGCCTGCTCGGTTTGAGCGATTTCAACATCAGGCATTTAGCACCTTAAAACCGCCCTATCGCTATTCCTATGACCTGTCAGATTATCGTAATCCGGCCTCGTTGAGGGAACGAGAGATTGGATTTTACCAAGACAAGATTCGTAAAAATCCTCAAGGTGGACTCGATCGCGCGTATTTAGCATCAACATATTTGGGAATGGCAAGAACCACCGGGGAAGGAAGCTGGTATTTACTGGCAGAACAAACGGCAAAGGAGTCTTTGGCAAGATTGTCGGTAGATAATCCTAGCGCCATTTCCACCCTAGCCAGAGTTGCTGAAGCCAGACATGATTTTGCAGTTGCACTTCGGCTAACCCAACAAATTACCGATGAACGGGATGTTTTGTCCATTAAGACCACCTCTAACTTGGCAACTGGCAACCTGTCTGAAGCCAGCCAAGCGGCAGATCAACTGGTTGATTTAAGCTTGAATACCCATGCTTTTTTATTGCAAGCGCTAGTTCGCAATGCCCAAGGAAAAGAGCAGGCACTTGAGAGTTTTAACTATGCATTGGAGGTTGAAGAAGCAGGCGAAATCAGCACTTCAGCGAGAGTCCGAACCTTACTCGGTCGCTTTTATTATGAGCGCGGACAGTTGAAAATGGCGCGGGATCTTTACGAGGAGGCGCTGACCATTTTGCCAGAATATCCCCTTGCCTTGATCAATCTTGCCCAGCTAGAGATTCGGCAAGGACGCTATGAGGCCGCCCTTCGGCGCTACGACCAAATTTCATCCGGGGTGCCCACGGTTTACAATCCCTTGATCTTGAGAGGCAAGGCACGAGTCCGAGGGTTGCAGGGCGATCGCCAAGCCGCTGCAACCCTTTGGGCACAAAGCGAAACTCTGCTTCGGCAAAGCTTTGTGGGCGCAGGCGACTTTGGGCATCGGCGCGACTTAGCGCGGCTGCTGCTAGAACGAGGACGCGCTGAAGATTTGCCCGAAGCCGTATCGCTGATGCGAGCCGAAATCAAAAATCGTCGGGATGCTGAGACGCTGGATATTTACGCCTGGGCATTGATGCAGACAGGACAACCTTTACAGGCTCAAACAGCGATTCAGAAAGCGATCGCTTCTGGCACGCGCAACCCTGGCATTCTCGATCGAGCCAGAGAGATTGAACAAGCCTTGGGTAACTCACCCAAAGCAAATGAATATCGACAACAGGTGATCAAGAGCGATCCACAATTTAATGAGCAAGCGCGTCAGGCGATCGGGTTGAATGCGGGATTAGGAGGATAAACATGAGACAGCACAAACGCAGGATGGCTCGCTGCTTCCCCAGCCCCAGGAGAGCAAAACGCTGGACAGGATGGCTAATGGGAACTCTTGCCTGTTTAGGTGCAGGGGTGATTTGGCTATTAACCGCAGCGCCGAGTCAAGCCCATTGGTCAGATATGTCGGCGGCTGAAGTGACGGTGAAAGACGCATCTGTAGAAATGATGCTGACGTTTCCAACAGGGTTAGTACCCTTTGCAGACGGCGATCGCAATCAACAGCTTTCAACCGATGAAGTTAATATCCACAACACTGATTTAAGACGGTTTTTTGATCAACAAATACATCTGACCAATACCGAAAATGTTAACGGTCAATTATCTATTAAGGCACTGGATGCAGGAACATTGCCGACCAGTGTACAAGTAGCTCCGACCACTCACTCAACCGTACAACTGAGCTACGCCTGGACTCAACCGATCGAAGGCATAACGATCCATTACGGACTGTTTCTTCCTGGGGTTCAGACGGCTCATTGCCTTGCAACTATTTTGCAGGCAGGGCAGTTGAAAACTTTTATGTTTACACCCCACAACAGAACCTTTTCGCTCCTTCCAGGGGATGCTTTTAGTGGAGAATTAGTGCTGGCGATCGCCGGGGCTTTTCTATGGGGAGCCATGCATTCGCTGACACCAGGACACGGAAAAACTTTGGTGGGAGCTTACCTAATGGGCGAACGAGCAACACCGAAGCACGCACTCCTTTTGGCGATGACGACGACGATTACTCACACGCTAGGAGTATTTGCGCTGGGGTTGGTGGCGCTATTTGCCGCCCAATATATTTTGCCTGAGCAGCTTTATCCATGGTTTAGTTTAACGTCTGGGGTGATGGTGGTGGCGATCGGGCTCAATCTTTTTAAAAATCGCATGCCTTCCTCTGAGCATTTTCACACTCATCCTGCTCACGTTCATCCTCACCCTCACAAGCATTCTCATTCCCATCCCCCTCACGCTCACCAACCTGATCATCACCGTTCTCATGTTCATGATCACCATTCTCACACGGATGATCATCACCATTCTCATCCCCATCACCAGCAGCAGCACCTCCACCCCGACAAAGGGGTCAGCATCTCCTCTCTCTTGGCTTTAGGAATTTCTGGGGGGCTTTTGCCTTGTCCGGCAGCACTGGTGCTCCTGTTGGGCGCGATCGCCGTTAATAAAACTGCGCTAGGATTAATCCTAGTCATCTGCTTTAGCCTAGGGTTGTCAGCAGTCTTAACCGGATTAGGCTTGCTCTTAGTCTATGCCAAAAGCTGGTTTAAGCGGGTGCCTGCTTCGCCGCGCTTGATCAAGATTTCGCCGCGCTTTGTGAAAGCCCTGCCCGCATTAAGCGCGATCGGCATTACATTAATTGGAACCGGAATATCAACCCAAGCATTCATCCAAGTTTTAGGAATCAATGGAGGTTAATATGCTGAAATATTTAGGATCGGTTTTGTGTATTTCTATGCTGGTCGCTGGGGCTGCCAGTACGCCGTCGCGCGCTCAAGAAGTCACCCAATTTTCACCTGAGCCGATCGATTTAGTTTGTTATATGGAAACTTCCAGTGGGCAAGTGATTAATTTGACGAGCGTCTGTGGGGCAAGCCGAGTCACTACGCCTAGCGCCCCAGCCGCCCCCAGCGCTGTAGGCACGCCCTCCCCCTCCCAAGGAAGAGCATCCTCAGTCCTCAGTCCCGAGACAAACTTAGGGGGGCTGAACGTTGGCGGACAGGACGGATCGCCCCTCTGCTTCGGAGTCGATGCTCAGGGTCGGGCTTGCCCATTCTCACCCGTCACCACACAGGAATAAACTTTATGGTTCAGCAAATTGATCCGCCCTCAAATTTATCAATTTGGCAACAGCTTCGGCAACAACAAACAACCTGTGGACAAGCCCTAAAATCTCTAGTAGATGAACAGGGAAAGGTACAGATTGAATTATTAGATTGGGAATTAAATAATCGCTTTTGGCGGAACTTTCCTGACAAGGATCAATTACCGCCCTTAATTCCTCTGTTGCTGTGGCAAAACTGTTTTTATTTGGGCAGTCCTGGGGTTATTTCTGACGAAACGTTGCAGCAATTGCGCGATCGCCTCAACAACACGATTAAAAATTATTTCAGTAACCGAAAAAAGCTATCGCTACTGGTATCGGTTGCAAATTTTAGAAACCGATCGCATTAGCGGTAATTCCTTCAATCCCCTTACTGGGCAAGCCGAGCACGACGAAGATATTGTCGAAATGGCTGAGCTTCACCTGTCTCAAGCCGACAACCAAGTAGAACGAATTCGCGCCCTCATTTCCAGCGCCCTGCGCAACCGTGCCAGCGATATTCACCTTGCCCCCGCCCCCGATGGGCTACGAATTCGGTTTCGGATTGATGGCATTTTGCGACATATCACCACGCTGCCACCTGCCATCAGCCGCAAGGTGATCGTGTCGCTAAGGTGATGAGCGACATGGACATTGCCGAAAGCCGCCGCCCGCAGGATGGCAGAGTCAGCGAACGGTATATGCATGATCAACAAGAGCAAGGCTTAGACCTGCGGGTGAGCGTCCTGCCCTGCATGAGCGGTAAAAAGCGAGAACCTGGAGAAAAAGCTGTGGTGCGACTGCTCCGACAAAAAAACTCCTTTAGCACTATTGAAGAGTTGGGATTTGTCGATCGCACTCGCAAAATTTATGAGGGTTGGTTAAGAGAACCCCAAGGCATGATCATTTTTACAGGTCCGACTGGCTCTGGAAAAACCAGCACACTCTACACAAGTTTGCAGGCGATCGCCACCGAATCGGTCAACATTGTCACGGTCGAAGATCCGGTCGAGTATGTCCTCCCTGGCATCACCCAAACCCAAGTTCACGAACCTGCGGGCATGACTTTTGCTGCGGGTCTGCGGGCAATTTTGCGACAAGATCCGGATATCATTATGGTGGGCGAAATTCGGGATCACGAAACAGCAGAAACGGCAGTCCGCGCCGCGCTGACAGGACACTTAGTCCTAACCACACTCCATACTAACGATGCGATTGGCGCAATTCCTCGCCTGAAAGATATTGGACCTGACCCTGGCTTGATTAGCGATGCGGTGCTGGGAATTGTGGCACAGCGACTGGTGCGAAAAGTTTGCTCTCATTGTGCAGAACCCTATCAACCCACGCAAGCAGACTGCGATCTATTGGGGCTAAACCTGGCAGAAACCGAGGCGCATAGCTGGCAACGGGGAAAGGGCTGTAGCTACTGCTTTAACTCTGGTTATCTGGGACGAGAAGCAGTCATTGAGCTGTTAAATATTGATGATACGATGCGTTCTATTATCTACGACGGAACCGTAATCGATCTGCGGCATTATTTGCGCAAAATTCAGTTCGATTCATTTTTGGTGGCGGCGATCGAAAAAGTACAAAGCGGCGTCACGACTGTGGAAGAAGTGCGGCGAGTGCTGCCCCATAGCGCGCTCTGTTGGAAACGAGACAAGATATAGGGCTGTGGGGGAGAGGGGGAGAGTAGGAGAGTAGGGGAGGGGAGAGTAGGAGAGTAGGAGAGTAGGAGAGTAG
>JAAUPA010000232.1 GCA_012034615.1 Leptolyngbyaceae cyanobacterium CSU_1_4
GTGGCGATCGATCGAAATATTATGCTGCTGAGTCCTCAGTAATTGCTTACTTCTACCCTGACTAAATTCATTTTAAGTAAGGAAAGCTTAGAGCCTCGTATAGGTTTAGATCAATGACATTCAAGAGATGTAAAACAAGCACTACAGTTATCGACTAGCGATCGCTAGCAGTTGGTGCAAATTCTTTTAGAGTCTTTAAAGTCAAAGGGTACCCAATGCTTCTTCAAAGGAAATGATCCTGAAAAAAGCGGGATGAGTCGCCTCATCCCGCCATTCACAACTCAGGAAATAAACATTTACTGCACAAAACGCTTACTGCACCGTAGGCTGACCACCTTTAACGCAATTCAGCATTCGCAGGGTTGCCGCCGCCGCATAGTTGCGTTGCGCAGCGCTATCTGGGGCAAAGTTGCTGCCTCGTTCGTTCAGCGGCGAAGCCACACCGCAGTAGCTAGACATTTGACCCACCAACGCATTAGACCAATGGCTAGTGGTGTCTACAAAGCTCACCGATGGACGGTTAGCTTGGAGCGTGACAGGCTGCCCTTGCACAGTCTTGGCATACTCAGCCCCGCGACGCATGACTGCCATCAGTTCAGCGCGAGTAACGGGCTGTTCGGGGCGGAAGTTGCCGTCTTGGTAGCCGCTGACAATGTTGTTGGCTTTAGCGAATTGAATTTTGGCAGCGCTCCAGCGGTCAGAGGCAACATCAGCGTAAGGATTGCCCGTTGCTGCGGGAACCGTCAAATTAACATTCGGTAAGCTGTCGATCGCACCCAACACCATGGACACTAATTGTTCACGGGTGAGAGAAGATTGGGGACGGAAAGTATTGTCATCAGAGAATCCAGCGATGAATCCAGCATCAACCGCTTGGTTAATTTCTGCCAGGTAGATATCGCTTGCCGTATCGCGGAATCGAGCGGTTGGCGGAGTGGTTCCACCTGTTGTTCCACCTGTTGTTCCACCTGTTGTTCCGCTGTCAGGAGCGTTGCCATCATAGGTTAAATAAACGTGACCGAGAGTGCGATCGCCCAACGTCCGTTTGGTGAAGCGCCAGCCTGGATCGAGCGTGATTTTTGCGAAGCCAGTGGTCATTCCATTGGTGCGTCCCACTACAATTTCTTGACCGCCGCGATCGCGAGGCGCACCCACTAACACTAAGTCGTTATCGCGACGCAATACTCGCAGGCTGTACTTTAATCCCAGGTCTTCGCCATTCATGCGAATGGAATACCCGTTGGCATCAGTGCTGCGTCCGCAAATACCCGTGAAGTCGAATTGCAAGAGTAAAGGCTCAATTAAGACTGGAGCCGCACCCGATTCGCTCCAACAAGGACGAGCATCGGTGACTTGTTCAACGACTAAAAGCTGGTGCGCTTTACCTCCTTGATAAGGAGAGGCGATCGCTTCAAACTGGCTTTGGTCTACTTCTTTTTGACCAAATTGGCTTGCCGAAAAACTAGAACCTGCGGTGAGGGTGGTAGCAGCAGCGATCGCAGCGAAGGTAGCAAATAAACGAATATTGGATTTCATAATTAGGCTCTCAGGAGGTAATGCAATAGTTTTGTAATGGAACAGATGCGGCAGGAAGCGAAATTGTTTCCGGCTGTTTTCTTCAGCTCATGCCATTTAATGTATCGGCTCCGTTCAAGCAAAAGGTTTCAGATTGTGCAGCTTCGTGCCCTGACTACTGGTGAGGAGCAGCGGGGAAGAATCAGTGAGGTGAACTAAAGGGATAGACAAGGCAGGGCTACAAAAGGTTCCAGCTAGATTAGGGAAGTTTTCATGACAAAAGGTGAATGATAGGTCAGGCTGTGGGGATTGAAAAACTGGTGGAAAATAGAAGCGTGTTTACGTAAACTGGCTGTGTTAGGTGTAGTTCTCATATTTCGCATTATTTATGTCTGAAGGCGACCCTCGCGGTAACGGCAAAGCCGCCCGTCCTAATTTACCCATTTCTGCAACGCTGCCCTCTGGCATGGTCGAAGGCGTGGTCGAGCGGCTCACCTATCATTCAGCCGAGTCGGGCTACACCGTGGCGCGATTCAAAGCTCCTCGCACTAGCGAACTCATTACCATTGTTGGCACCTTCCCCAACATTCAGCCCGGACAAACGTTGCAACTGGAAGGAACGTGGCGAGATCATCCTAAATATGGTTCTCAGTTCCAAGTCAGCCAATATCGAGAAACCAAGCCTGCAACGTTGACGGGAATAGAAAAGTACTTAGGCAGCGGATTAATTAAAGGAGTCGGGACGGCAACTGCAAAACGGATCGTGATGCACTTTGGGTTAGAAACATTAGATATTATTGAGAACCACAGCGATCGCCTTGCCGAAGTTCCGGGCATTTCCCCTAAGCGAATTCTAGCGATTCAAGCAGCCTGGGAATCACAAAAATCGATCAAAGAAGTCATGCTATTTTTGCAAGGGCACGGCGTTTCCACCACCTACGCCGTCAAAATTTACAAGCAATACGGCGATGAATCCATTGAAACCGTTACCCAAAATCCTTATCAATTAGCCACCGATATCTATGGAATTGGGTTTATAACTGCCGATGCGATCGCCCGCACCCTCGGCATCCATCCCAGTTCCGAATTTCGTTATCGCAGCGGTATTTTGCACGTATTAGGCGAAGCTGCCGACGAAGGACATTGTTTTCTGCCCCAACCCGAATTAGTCAAGCTCGCCGCCAAATGCTTGTTCCTGAGCGATCATCAGCCTAATCCCGATTTAATTCAAGCCCTCACCCTGCAAATGGCAGCAGATGGACAATTGGTGCTAGAAAAAATAGCGCCTGACCAAATTCTTTGCTACGCGCCCACTTTTTACGGCGCAGAATACAAGCTTGCCGAACGAATGCTTTTATTACTCGCCGAACCTCTCACGGTAGATATGCCCCGCGTGCAAAAGTGGATTAGTCGCTATGTTGAAAAAACTGGGCTGCAACTCTCAACACACCAACGCCAAGCCATAGAAATTGCCGCCAGTCAGCGCGTTCTCATTTTAACAGGCGGACCCGGAACCGGAAAAACCGCCTCCACTCGCGTCATTGTGGCACTGTGGAAAGCCATGGGTAAATCTGTCGCCCTCGCATCTCCCACCGGACGAGCCGCACAGCGCCTCAGCGAAATGACCCAGCAAGAAGCCAAAACCGTCCATCGATTATTAGAATTTGATCCGTCTCAACTTCAATTCAAACGCAACGCCGATCATCCCATTGCAGCCCAATCCATCATTGTGGATGAAGCCTCAATGTTAGATTTATTCCTGGCGCATTCCCTGCTCAAAGCTGTTCCCCTAGATGCTCAACTGTTGTTGGTGGGAGATATTGATCAATTGCCTAGTGTGGGCTCCGGCAGCGTTTTAGCAGATTTGATTAAGTCTGGAAAAGTTCCGGTGGTACGCCTCACAGAGGTATTTCGGCAAGCACAAGCCAGTCAAATTGTCCGTAATGCTCACCGGATTAATCACGGTGAATTTCCTGATTTAGAACCTGTTTCTGATCATCCCAAGTCCGATTGCTTATGGCTGACGGCACCAGAGGCGCAATACGGTATACAAGCCATTCAAGATTTAATTAGCGTATTAATTCCCAAATTAGGGTTTAATCCTGCGCGCGATGTTCAAGTTCTTTGTCCGATGACGCGCGGTGACGTGGGTACACGCAACCTGAACCAAGTGTTACAACATTTAATTAATCCACCTCATCCTACCAAGCCTGAACTCGTTCGCGGCAGCGTTACCCTGCGAGTGGGCGATCGCATTATTCAAAAAGTAAACGACTACAACCGCGATGTGTTCAATGGCGATCTAGGAGTCATTACCGATATTGATATTGAAGAACGTTCAGCGATGGTTTCATTTAGCGATCGCCCTGTGGTCTACGATGCCGCCGACCTTAACGAAATCGCCCTCGCTTTTGCCGTTACCATTCACAAATCCCAGGGCAGCGAATATCCAGTGGTCATTCTTCCCCTATACATGCAGCATTACCTCATGTTGTCGCGCAATCTGATTTACACCGGGCTCACCCGCGCTAAGCAACTAGCGGTAGTCGTGGGTCCAGAGAAGGCGATCGCCCTTGCCGTGAGCCAAGTCAAAGACCAACACCGCTACACTCGACTGGCGCAACGACTAGAGCAATTGTAAATACCCTTGATATTAGCGTTGCTTACGAGTTGCTTTACGAGCAGAAATGATCCGAATCATGTCGTTTTCGCGCTCAATGTAACCGACGAATAGAAGATGCCAACGTTTGTCAAATCCAATGACAGCATCTCGCGCTTCCTCGCGCTTCATTGTTGCGACTTGCATCAACGACAACGAGCAGCGGATCAAAGAAAACTTCTGCAGCTTACTGAAATATCACGCCATCGTGATTAATTGGATTAATCTGAGCTTTTTCGTTATTCCAAACGAGGGTAATACCGTTAAATACAAAAAACACATCCAGAGGTCGCAGTGTAGAAGGATGTATTTACATTGTCCATACGTTCGCGTTCCATCAACTGCCTTGATACATTTCTAATAAGCTTGGTAAATGATCATACCCATCGACCCCAATCACTGGAATGATTGTCGATCGCTGCTGCACCAGCAAAGCTTGAAACGCTTCATCGCCCACTTTTCCTCGCAAAACTGTCAACAAACCTGCGGATTGTCGCCAACTGGTCGAGGCAATTTGTTCTAGCAAATACATGGCTAAACATCCGGCTTGAACCGTTTTGCCAAAATCATGTAATCGATAATGCGCTTCTGCCAAGTACGACAAGTTAATGCCTTGGAGATACAAATCCCCTGTAAACTGCGCAATCTGAACGCCCTTTTCCAAATAACCGATCGCCCCTGCCGCTTGATTCAGCACCACATAGGCAATGCCCAAACTGCTCAAGCACAGCGCCTGACTCTGGCGATCGCCACCTTCTCCGACAAATCCAAGCCCTGCTGCAACCGATCCACCGCCATTTCGTACAGATCGGGGTCAGCTTGCTCTAATGCCTGCGCTTGAAATACCTCGCTATATCCCAAATTGGCTAGCGCGTTGGCTTCACCCAGGCGATCGCCCTTCTGCCGACTCAAAATTACCGCCCGCTGCGCATAATTAATTGCCTCCGCAAAAGTACCCTGCGCCACCCCCGTTCGGCTCAAATGATTCAGATTCGCCACCTCACAAACACTATCACCCGCCTCCCGCGCAATTTCCAATGCCTGCTGATGGAACGCCAATGCCCGCTCCGGCTGACCCAATGCCCGCGTCGAAGATCCCAATAAAGTCAGAATTCGCGCTTTTTCCTGGGTTCCTTCCGCTCGGCGCAACGGCTCATCCAAATAGCTCAAAGCATCCCGCAAATACTCGCCAGAAAACGAAGCAAAAATGCCACCATACAACGGAAAATAACTGCACTGAGCAAACGTTCGCAAAATTTGCAACGTCATTTGAAAACACCCATTGGTTAAACTCTCCCGCTGCGGTTGCGCCGTTGCCTGAGCAAAACCCCTTGCCAACTGCGACCACACAATTGAGAAACCCAAAAACGTAGAAATCGACAGCTTGGCTCCTACCTTCGAGTCGTACACCAACTTGTCAAACCAGTTGATCAAACCTTGCTGAAGGCAGCGCAAAATCCCCGCAATTTCTACAAAATCTCCAATGCTCAGATTTTGCTGCCCCACCCAATCCACCACCGAGCCGCCCATCGTTAAGGTTTGAAACAGCGATTGGGGAATGGGGCTGTTGACCTGTTTTGCCCAAGCCAGCCAAGGACCTTTTTCACCCGGAACGCCCTCAAACCCTAGCTGACTACGGCTTTGATCATAAATCCAGCTCACCAAATAGTTTTCTAGGCGGCTCCACCCTTCCAAACTGCGCAAAATGCCTTGAGCCATCTGACGCACCTGCCCAACCGTCTCGTCTGAAAGTCCGTCGCTCTCTGCTTGCTGCTGAAGTTTTTTGCCTAACTGCTGCCATTGCGCCAAATTTAGCGGCTTAGGGCGGTTGGGATCCGTCACGGTGAGAAACACGCTCAGATGTTCTTCCTGCCCGATCGCCACAATAATTTGCTGCACCGCCTTATCCAGCACTTCTGTCGATTGATTCTTTTCTTGCCACCGCAGCCACTCGCCTTGAATGGTTCGCATTGCCCGCAGACTGCGCCCCGCCTTCGCCTGCTTCAGCTCGTCCGTTTGGGTGTCGAGTTGCTGCTGCGCTTCGGTGAGGCGATCGCCCAAACAGCGTTCAAAAATTTCCCCGGTTCCGCCGCTCACTCCATCCACCAAAAGCTGATAAACCTGCTCTTTGGCACGAATTTCTCCTTTCAGAGTCATTTTTACAATTTCGTCAATTAACGAAAGATAGCGAGCGCGCAACGAAGGAGTATCTGACATGGGAGAAACCGGTGCAAGAGAACAGTAGATTTAATGATACAAATAAATTCATGACCTATGCTCTCGCCATTCACACCGCCAGCCCCGACCTGGGTTTAGCCATCCGCAATTTTGCGGCTAACAGCCCTGCCGCGACCGATCGGGCTGCCGATAGCCGCACCCAAACCCTTCCCTTAGGGCGCGATTTATCCACCCACCTGCACGTTCATTTGATGGAATTTATCCAGCCGCAGACCTGGGCAGATCTATCGTGTATTGCCGTTGCCAAAGGACCCGGTGGTTTTACGGGCACAAGAATTGGAGTCGTGATGGCGCGGACATTGGCGCAGCAGTTGAAGATTCCGTTATTTGGAATTTCGTCGTTGGCAGCGATCGCTTGGTCGATTCGGGCACAGGCGGCAGGAAAAGATATTGCGGTGCAAATGGCGGCACAACGCGGCGAAGTTCATGCTGCCATCTATGCTTTTCCCACGGGTTCCGCCTCTACAACGGAGGCGATCGTGCCAACCCTTGCCGATATCGTTTTGCCCCAAGAGCAATGGCAGCAAACTTTAGAAAATTGGGAAAATCCCTATCATCTCGTCGAAGCAGACGCTGGATTAGGGAAAACAGCAATGAGTGTGTTGGAGTTGGCTGAGCTGGAGTGGAGCAAAGGCGGGCGATCGCATTGGGCAGATGTGTTGCCGTTCTACGGTCAGAGTCCGGTTTAGGGCTCACTCCCTAAAGACAATAAAACTTGGGAGGGAGTCTGACGACCCTACTCTGTTAGGTCAAAATCACTATCAAAGCTGACAAGAATCAAATTATATTTTTGGCAATAGTATATTATTGGTAGGCATCATTACAGCCTTTCCCTAGAATAGTCAGCACAGTAAAATAGAGAGGAAGACCTCACAAAACAAACTAAACCAACTGATGACTTGCTACTCAGTAGATTTTCGCAGA
>JAAUPA010000233.1 GCA_012034615.1 Leptolyngbyaceae cyanobacterium CSU_1_4
GATGCCGAAGCCAGGTTTTACCATGGGCGAAACAGCAATGCTATTCACCCGCGCACTGTGACCTGTTAAAACAGTCATCAAGGGTTGGGTTTGCTGCCACAGTTTGAGGGTGCCGTCATCACTGCTAGAAGCCACCAAGGCTCCATCGGGGCTAAAGGCGATTCCCCAAACCCCCGCACTGTGCCCCCGCAAAGTTTCAGGACATTGCCATTGCGCTGCCAAAGCTTAACAGAGCCATCCAGGCTTCCTGAGGCAAGCATCCGACCATCAGGACTAAAAGCAATGCCGTAAACTCCCGCTTCATGCTCTTCTAAAATTGCTGAGGGCGATCGCCAAACCTTCCCGCCTCGTCTTGTTGCCACAGTCTAATAGTTCTGTCCACCCCTGCCGATGCCAACGTCCGACCATCAGGGCTAAAAGCGATCGCCCAGACGGCACCTCTATGTCCTTTCAGTGTTTGCAACAAGGTACCGTCCGATCGCCAAATCTTTACGGTACCGTTAGCACCCGCCGATGCGAGGAGCAGTTCTGCCAAACGGTTAATTTTAGAGGAAGGAGCAAATGCCACCCTCCAAACGGCAACCTGGTTTCCTGAAAGCGTTTTCAGCAAAGTGCCGCCTGGATTCCAAAGTTTGACTGAGCCATCACCATTAGCAGACGCTAACATTTCTCCATTGGGGCTAAAGGCTAATCCTGAGACAGTGGTGGTACCAACCCTAATGGTTCTTAAAGGATTACCTCCTCGGTTCCAAAGACGAATGGTGCCATCGGTCGAGGCAGAAGCAAGCTGTTGTCCATTAGGGCTGAAGACGACCTCATAAATACCTGAACGGTGACCTTTGAGGGTGTTTACTAGTGTTCCATCCCGCTTCCAGAGCTTGATAGTGCTATCCCAACCGCTAGAAACTAGGGTTTGACCATCGGGGCTGAATTGCACCGATCGCACGGGTGCCGTGTGCCCCAATAGCCGATTTGATTCCCGCACGTTGTAGTTTGCTTGGCGCAGAGCATCTTCAATACGTTGTTTGAGATGCGGATCAGTATCTCCGAACGCTTGGGCACGCCCGATCGCCTGAATTGCGACCTGCAAAGCATCAAACGTTTGCCCAGCAATAAACAACGCCTCAGATGAAGTGACCAGCGCCTCAATTTGTTGTTTGGTGGCTTGACGGTATTGCCAAAAAATCGTGTTGCCCCAGCCAGCCGCAATCACCAACGCCATACTAGCCACCATCAAGAGAAATTGCTGCCGTCTGGCTGTGTTTCGTTCGGCTCTAAGCTGTGCTTCAATAGCTCTGGTGCGTTCTGCTTCCAAAGTTTGCTGAGCTTCCTGGCGATCGCACTTCTCGCTGACCCCTAGAAATCGGTAATCCAAACTGCTGAGGCTTTTCCCCTGCGACCAAACTTGAGCATTCTTTAAAGCCTGTCCTCGCAGCAATCGAGAGGGATCGCGCTGATTGGAGGTTAGCCACTCCCTTAAAAGCTGACTATAAGGACGCAGATTCTCAAGCTGTTGCTCCACCCAACATCGATTAAATACGCTGGCATAAATGGGATTTTGTACTCTTAAATACCCTTGATGTTTAACAATCAGCCCCGTCAGCAAAAGCTTAAGCTGTTCGGGTGAATTATCAGCAACAATGTGGGCGGCGGGTAAGATAGAAGCATTGGGTTGAGTATCCGGTGCGATCGCAGAAACCTGAGCCTGGGAGCTATGATGATTAGGATTCAAAATTTGTTGATATAAGCCCAACAGCCGCCCGATAGATTGCTCATCTCGTAGCAGGCGATCGCGGATGGTTCTCAAGTGTTCGGGTTCATCATGAGTTTCCCAATCATTCAGAATGTGCGATCGCACCAAGTTTTCAACGATGGATTGCGGCGACAAAACAATAGACTGAGCTTGCCGCATCAGTCCTTCTTCTGCCACCAATTGACACACCTTCTGCGTCAAAAACGGCTGCCCTCCTGTCCAGTTCAAAACCTCTGCCAAAAGCGCATCCGGATTAGCAAACAGCCCTTCAAACCCCTGAAGCAAGGGAAGTGCCTCATGGAGTTGAAACCCCTTCAAGACGATCGCCTGACCCACATTAAAAGGAGTGCGGGTGAAGCTATGAATGAGGTCTGAGGGAGTTGCCATGCCAAACAAAGCAAAGGTAAGACGCTGATATACAGGTTCTTCAGACCGTTGATTGTAGCAAAATCGAATTAGTGCAAAGAAATCGTCGATGGGAAAATTGAGGCTAAGAACACTATCAATTTCATCAATTAAAATACACAAGTGTTGGTTAGGCAGATGGTTGAGCAAGATATCTTTGAGCAAATACCGCAGACGATCGACGAGAGAGCGATCGTCATACTCGTGCCACCATTTTTTGAGATCGACGCGATCGAGTAAATCTAAGCCTTCTAGCACCTGAGCAGCAAGGCTGATATACCACTGCTGTGGCGTAATCGATCGGCTGCCAATCGCAGTTACATCAATTCCAGCACAACGCCAGCCATGGCTCTGAAGACGGTGTTTGACCCGTAGCCGCAGACTAGACTTTCCCATCTGGCGAGCATTAAAGACATAGCAAAACTCTCCTGCCAACAACGCCTGATACAAATCATTATCTGCCTGCCTAATCACGTAAGTTGGGTTGTGAAGCGCAAGACTGCCACCCACTTGGTACGGAAGCCGTTTCATAGGGAGGATGCTCAAGTAAAAGTTTCCGTATTCTGAAATTTATATTAAATTGAACG
The DNA here is from genome assembly GCA_012034615.1 of Leptolyngbyaceae cyanobacterium CSU_1_4. Classification (GTDB taxonomy): domain Bacteria; phylum Cyanobacteriota; class Cyanobacteriia; order Elainellales; family Elainellaceae; genus Timaviella. Next base: position 2,746 of record JAAUPA010000233.1, read on the forward strand.
GCATTATGTTTCCTTAAAATACGCCACGAAATTTAATAATTTCCATAAAGAACTGTTGAGATGGAACCTGGTCTGGAACGTTTTCCTACTAAATGATACTTTTTCATCACTTATATCTTAAGAAATCGATAGAGCTTGTAGAGAAGCATACTTTGATAAGCTGAAAATCCATACTTTTTCTGCTTGCTGAGAATTCACTTTTTCCCTATGCTCTTGAATGAATCAACCGCAAGGATTTTCTAAAGATAGGTTTATTTCAAGGCTTCTTAAGAAAAAATCATACTGGTTTTTCAGCCTGACTTGAACCACTTTAAACCTAGCGCGATCGCCTTTCCTTAACTCCGCTATTTCATTAAAAGAATACGGTTTAAGGATTAAATTTCTAGTTCTATAACTCAGGTTAAACTATGACTGAATCTACAGCTCTCAATCCTCGTCTTCAAGGAGAGGTTGCAATTATTGCAAAAGCTTGGAAAGATGATGCCTTTAAACAATCTCTACTAGCAGACCCAAAGGGAACGATTGAAAAAGAATTAGGCAGTCCATTACCCGCAGATATAAATCTTCAAGTGGTGGAAGCAAAGCCAGATGTTCTCTATGTTCGCCTGCCCGAAAAACCTGACTCCGCCGACTCAGCCTCATTAGAGAGCCTGACCGCTTCTCTAGCTGACTCAGAAGGGCCCGCGATCGCCCAGTTGATTGCCAAAACTTGGAAAGACGATGCCTTTAAGCAAGCCTTCTTGAGCAACCCCAAAGCAACATTGGCGCAAGAGTTCAGTACCCCTCTGCCCGACAGCTTGAGCGTACAGGTCATCTCTGAAGACGATCAAAACCTGGTGCTGGTGCTGCCTGTAAAACCAGATACTGCTGTAGAGCTATCTGATGCAGAATTGGAAGCCGTATCTGGAGGAATTACTCCCTTGGCGATGCTGATCTTCCCATTCGCTTTTGCTACCCCAGCAGCAGCATCAGCTGCAACGGCGGCGACCGTCGCTACTGGCGTCGGTATCGGCGTGAGTGTTGCAGCATCAGCTGCTGGTGCTGCTGCTGGAGCGAATGCTATGGTCAAGAAATTCTGGTAGTTAATTTCCTAGAGTGCAGCATTGGCTAAGTTTTAGCAAATCACAAAACTGCTGTTTTCAATGCCAATGCTGCGTCTCTATTAGTTAAACACTGCTGTTTCCATGAAGAATATTGCAATTTGTGGTTCTAGTCTTGCTGGGTTAACAACCCCTGAAAGTTTCGTTGAAACAATCAAGATCGAAGACGTTCTAGTTCATTGTGGATTAGTGCATACGCAGGAACCTAACTTCATTCCTAATGATCCGATTCATCGAGAGCAGGTGCTAGTTAAAAAGTATGCATTTTCTTGTAACTATCGTGACAAAAATTTGATTCTAAAAATGGCGACAGCGGGGCTTGCCTCTTCGTTCTATGCTATAGGTTCAGAGTTTGCGGGAACGGTGGTGGCAGTAGGGGCGGCAGTTACCGATTTTCGGGTCGGCGATCGCGTCATGGCTGACAATCATTATGCCGATTTTGAGATAGGCGGAGTTGCGCCGGGCATTCCTAGCAACAACAGTTCGCGGGAGTATCAAATCTTTCATCCAGCTAAACTGATTAAGATACCGCCTGAGATGCCAGATGAAGTTGCTGCCGCTTTTGGGCTAGGTGCCCAGACCAGTTACAGCATGATTCGGAAGCTTGATTTAACCAATGGAGCACGCATTTTAGTAACAGCGGCTCGGTCAAACACCTCCTTGTTTATCATTCAGGCGTTGCAGCAGTACGACGTTGAGATTTATGCCACCACGACTTCACCTGCATTTGTCACAAAGCTAGAGCAGATGGGCGTTAAGACCGTGATTCCCATCGATCCGAATTTGCAGAACTTGAAGGATGATCCAACTCTTGCGGCGATCGCCCATCAAATTGAAGGATTTAATGCAGTAATCGATCCCTTCTTCGATCTACACTTGGGTCGCGTGGTGGATCTAATGGCACTTAATGCTCGGTACATTACCTGTGGCTTTTATGATCAATATTCTAACTTCACAGGCAAGCTGTTTGAATATCGAGGACAATCGATGGGTGCAATTATGGCAACGGTGATGCTCAAAAATCTGCATATCATTGGCAATTGCTTAGGACAAACTGGCGACTTAAAAAATGCGCTACAGGACTATGCAGATGGCAAACTTAAAATGACTCTTGATTCAGTATTTAGTGGCAACCAAGTCGGCGCATTTTTTGAGCGCACCTACAATGCGAGCGATCGCCTTGGCAAGGTAGTCTACCGCTACTCATAACCAGATCACCAGGTTTCAATCGTTGCAAATTTCTACCCGCTTCCCCGTCATTAATTATGAAATTTACATCAGAGGAATTGATCGACCTGGTTGAACGAGCCAGTACCCTGTCTGAGCGGTTGGACTATCTAGGCGATCGCCTCTCACTCCAGATCGATCGAAAACCCTCATTCCCTAACCATGCAAGCACTGTTGAAGCTCAAATGCAGCGATGGTGTCAAATCGTAGCGAAGGGAGATCAGGAAACATTTGAGCAACGATTGGGGCTGGAGGGGCTAAATCCAGAGACGGCACGGCAAATTTTGACCGGAGTTTTGCTGACACAACCCTTGCCAAGTTGGGCACACCTGCTGAATGAGGTAATGGACGTAAGCGCTATAGCAACAGAAAATCCTGAGGTGCAGCGATCGCTTTTTGCCGAAGAACCTGTGGCATTTGAGGCAGTGTTTTTGCCCTTTCTAGCCGTTGCTCAGACCACTTTAAGAACGCAAGTGGGAGATGCTTATTACCATCTCACCCCCGCAGCTCATACCAGCTTAGAACGGATTTTACTGGCGCGGCTAGTATATCCCTGTAGTCAATCGTTAGAACTTGAATTTTCACTGTTTCGCACCAAAGGACAATCTGATCTCGATCGGTTGCTCGGTCGATTGCGTGGCACCCCGTCCAATGCCCAATATCAAGCCTTTATTCAAAGTCTGACAGCAGGGAGACTACGCTCTTTTCTGCAAAAATATCCGGTTCTAGCGCGATTGATGGCGATCGCCCTAGAGTTTTGGTTAGAGACTACAGGCGAATTTCTTCAAAGATTAGCAACCGATCTGCCAGCCATTCAATCCACCTTTTCTACGGATGCTGATTCTACAGATGCTGAGTGGGGCGCGGTGGAGGCACTGCATCCCTCTCTTTCTGATCCGCACCATCAAGGGCGTACCGTGATTGGGTTGCAGTTTGCATCGGGAGTACGGCTCATTTACAAACCGAGAAATATCGGGTTGGAGTCTGCCTATTTTCGGTTGCTAGACTGGTTCAATAACCGTATTCCTGACGCGAATTTATCCTTCAAAGTTCTCAAAACGCTCGATCGCGCGACCATGGCTGGGTTGAATATGTGCCCTACGAAGCTGTGAAACCGCTCCAGCAGTGCAGCAATATTATCGGCGGGCGGGCAAGCTTCTGTGTATCATCTATGCCCTAAGAGGCACCGATTTTCACTACGACAACCTGATCGTTTCTGCCAATCAACCCGTCGTGGTGGATCTGGAAATGTTACTCCACCCACCTTCCATAAAAATGCAATCGTTTGCCGCCCTGCCGCAATCTCAGCAACTGGCAATCCTGAAGATAGATGATTCAGTTTTGAAAACGATGTTTTTGCCCCGCACGTTTTTATTGAGCGGGCAATTGGTGGAAGTCAGTGCGCTAGGCGATACGACCCAACAAGAATTCAAAGCTCAAAAATTTAACCACGTCAATACCGACAGCATGGCTTGGGTAGAGGAAGCGTCAACGCTGCCCACATTGACCAACTCTCCCTTCGCTCTGGGTGTCGCTGGTTCTCTGGCTGACTATGCTGATGAAGTGGTCGATGGGTTTGTCCAGATGTATCACTTATTGATGCACTACAAAACCGACCTGCTTGCTGCTGATAGTCCCTTAGCAGTATTTGCTAATCAACCGGGTGGGCGCTACATTCATCGCAATACCAGCACCTACTACTCCATTTTGTACCGTGCTTTCCATCCTACCTTTATGGGCAACGGGGCAGACTTTAGCATTGAATTAGAAGTATGCAGTCGTGCGGGTGTGACGATGGGCTGGACTGCCGATGCCGGGAAACTAATGGCGGCAGAACGACGATCGCTGGAATGTATGGATCTCCCGCACTTCATGCTGAATTCTAGTGGTTGCGATCTGATGTTAGAGGATGGGGGACGCGATCGCTTCATTTTTGACGAGTCGGGTTATGCCAGCGTTATCGAGCGGATACAAAACCTGAATGAGGTAGATTTAACGCTACAAACTGAATTAATTCGCTCTTCAACAAACACTAAAGCTATTCAGGATGATTACTGGTACGAGTCAACCGTCAATCAATCGGATGCTTCGTTAACTGCATCAGCGACAGATAAACTAACCTTGATGACACCAGTAAACATAGATATTGTATCCTCATCAACCCCGCAATTTCTTCAACAAGCAACGGAAATTGCTCAGGAGATAGAACGACGAGCGATCGGAGGTA
>JAAUPA010000234.1 GCA_012034615.1 Leptolyngbyaceae cyanobacterium CSU_1_4
CTTTAAGAGTGCAATTTCAAGCTTAATTGATACAGCGCACATCAACAAATACGAACAGCTTAAAAGCCTGATGAACTGGAAGTTTCAGTCGTTCAAGAAAGTCCAGTTCTTAGCCGAGTAGAGTATAACTCAACTCCTGGACATAGTTCCATCTCCCGATAATAGCCATAGCCCAACTCTGACGGTACAGTGCGAATGGTTTCCAGGCGATCGATCGAGGGGGCAGGGGGGCAGCATTGTTCGGCTTCCGTCCAGATTTCATCAACTTCTTGGGCAGTCAGGTCAGGGCTCATGGAGACAACGAAATTCCAGCTTTAGTGAGAATTAGTATCAATAATCTCGGTTCACCCTCAAGAAGTCAAGACAAGGTGTTGCTACCGCTTCTTTGAACGTGCTCAGTCAAGGCTCATCTTTTTATCACAGTTTTAACCTAATAAGTTTTAACTTAATAACAAAGTGCGATCGCCTAGCGTGTACAATGTGCAATCGCCGATTTTGTGGTTGCCCGCAGTCGAGCCGCTTCCCGTAAGATTGTTCGCCGATGGGAATCAGGTGTAAATTGGATGTCAGAAGCAGTTGTACATGGGTATTAACTAGAGAATGATTGCGATCGCGCATTGACACAACCAATGTTTCCATAAGAGTCAAACTGCTGCTAATGATCTCAACCGTCCCGGCATAGAACCTTTCCCACAGAGGTTCTAGCAACATGTAATAGTCTTGTAGCTGGTTGAATCAGTTTCAGCAACAGATTCAACACTTAATCATCACTTAAATATGGCTTAAGACGATTTCAAAATCAGAACATACCCGTATGGACAGACATCGTGCCTGCATACTGTTTTCAATGCAGATTTCAATGCAGGCGCGATGTCTGCCCTACGAAAATATTTTAGTTTACCGAAATCTTCTATTTAATTTACCGAAATCTCCCAACTATTAATACAGTTGGAGACTTCACAACCCCTGTCAGTCAGCCAGCTCGCTCTTTTCAATTCATATCCTGAATTCAACTAACAGGATACTCATCCTCTGTTATATAATTCGGGTGAAATCGTATAGTGGAGAGCAAAAATTGCCCGCCCTCTCAAGTAAGCTATGTAGAAAGTAATCTATGTAGAATCGAGCTTTTCTCTACGGTTTTTGATTAAGTTTATTTTGTGTGATCCAGTTCTCTAAAAACTTTTAGTGATGACATGACAACTATTTTACTCAGAGAATTGGCAAGCGGTGATATCGATTGGATGGTTTCAGCGGGACAGCAGATCAAAATCGTTGCGGGTGAGGTTTTTCTGCAAGCTAGAGAGAAAATTAAGCACTTTTATCTGGTCTTAGAAGGTGAGCTAACGGCAATCCAGCTAGATTCAGATCAGACGGAGCAAGCCGTCTATCATTTCGGGGCGGGTGACGTGATAGATGCGTTCTTTCTGCTTGATAAACGTTCGATGCTCTACTCGGTAAAAGCGCAAACCGAAGCGCTTCTCTTTGCTATTCCCTTAAAGCTTCTAGAGGAGAAGCTCAGGCAAGATATTCTGTTTGGGGGACGGTTCTACCGAGCGATCGCCATGATGCTTTCCCAAAAACAATGGCAGATGACCGCTCAAGCCTCCCAGGAGATTCTCCAACTTAAATCGGCGATGCTTCAATCTCACCAAACTACCACTAAGGGGATTCTCTTGGTCTTTAGCTGTCTAAACGACAGTGACATGTGCTGGATGATTAGTAAAGGCAGCCTTAGGCAGGTTGCAAGCGGCAAAACGCATCTCCGGGAAGGACAGCCTCTGGATGCCATTGAAATTGTTCTGCAAGGGCAGTTATCGCTCATGGTTGATATGGAACAGCATCATCTCCTCTCGGTTGTGTTTGGCGCTACAAAAACGTCGCCCCAACAGACGATCGCCCAGATTATGCCCGGAGAGCTTCTTGGAGTCACTGCTTTCTTAGACATGACCCCGAATATTTATACGCTTCAGGCGCAGCAGGATACGCTGTTGTTGTCGTTACCGTTAACGGTTTTAGCGCCGAAGCTCCAGCAAGACGCAGGATTTGCAGCCCGTTTTTACCAGGCTTTAGCGAATTTATCCGCAGAGCAATTATTCCAAATATTATGCCGAGTGGGCTGTAGTGGTGCAAAGAATTATCAACCGGGGAACAGCTTATGCGAAGCATCGAGTTATGAAGAAGAAATGGACGTTAGAACACTCCAGCAAATTTCGGTCGCCCGAGCTAGGTTTAATTGGATGCTTCAGCAGTTGGGGATAGGGGTTTGAAGTTAAGACGTTAAGGGGGTGGAATATGGCGGATGAACAAGAGAAGCCGAGCCTGTTTCGACAGGAAGCGCTCGATCGAATTTCTTCTCCTGAGCAACTTGATCAGTTGCTTCAAGTCGTGAGTCTTAAGGATTGGTTGCCGCTAGCATCGTTGGGTTTTGTGGTGGCGATCGCTCTAATCTGGAGTATTTTTGGAAAGGTGCCTTTAACGGCTGAAGCCAAAGGGCTGCTGCTGCAAAACCCGACTGATCCCAATCAATTGATCAGCATCAGTTATTTTCCCATTGAGGATGGGCGGCAGATTCATTTAGGAGACAGAATGCTGATTACCCCTGTCACTGCAAATTTTCAAGAATATGGAGGAATTGAAGCTACGGTCACGGAGGTCTCTAACCAACCTGTGATGCGGAACTCGGCGCTTCAGCAAGTTCAGAATAACGCAGAATTGCTTGATTTAGTCTATGTCCCTGCCTCAATTGCAGTGATCGCGCAGCTTAAGCCGGATACTGCCACCGCAACAGGGTATCAATGGTCGATGTCGAAAGGTCCCAACATGAAACTGGCGGGCGAGGTGCCAACCCAAGGACGGGTAATCCTGAGTGAGCGATCGCCCATTCAGTTTATTTTTCCTTTCCTCCAGTAGTGTTCTGTTGATCTTTCCCGTCCTGCTCTTAACCCTAAGCGACTATGCAAGCGACGCTACCAACCCCATTTAAAGATCTAAAAGCACACTGGCAAACGCTGCGTAACAAGATAAAAGTCCGGGTGCGAACTCCTACTGTTCTACAAATGGAGGCGGTCGAGTGTGGAGCAGCGGCGCTCGGGATCATGTTGGGGTATTACAAGCGAATTGTCCCGTTGGCAGAATTGCGACAAGCCTGTGGAATTTCGCGCGATGGCAGTTCCGCCGCCAATATGGTGATGGCTGCTCGGAATTATGGATTGACAGCGAAGGGGTTTAAGAAAGACTTGCAGGGGCTGATGCAATTGCCGCCGCCCTATATTGTGTTTTGGCAGTTCAATCACTTTCTGGTGGTCGAAGGGTTTCACAAGAACCATGTGTATTTAAATGACCCGGCATCTGGGTCACGGATGGTTTCTGTAGAGGAATTTAATCAAGGCTATACCGGCGTTGTTTTGGTCATGGAGCCGGGGGCAGATTTTCAGAGGGGAGGAAAGAAGAAAAGTGTTGTAAAGTCGCTTCAGAGTAGGCTTCGAGGTTCAGGTTTGGCAGTTCTTTACAGCGTCGCTGCTGGGTTTCTATTGGTCTTACCAAACTTGGCAGTACCCATTTTTAGTCAGGTTTTTGTCGATCGCGTTTTGATTCAAAATCGATTAGAGTGGCTGCCCTATTTGTTGGTAGCGTTGGTGCTAACCGTTGCGGTACAAGGATGGTTAACAGGGTTACAGTTACAGTATCTCCGTAAGTTAAAAATCAAGCTATCCATAACACTATCCAGTCAGTTTATCTGGCATGTTTTACGATTGCCCGTCAGCTATTACGCGCAACGTTATCCCGGTGAAGTAAGTAGTCGTATCCGTTTGAACGATCGAGTCTCCACACTTTTAACCGGGCAACTGACAACGACGATTATTAGTGTCGTGTTGGTTGTCTTTTATGCTGCGGTGATGCTTAGGTACAACATGATGCTAGCGGCGGTGGTAATTTGCTTTGCGATCGCCAATGTCGCCGTTCTGCAATGGGTTTCTCGCAACCGCACCGATGCCAATATCAAGGTTTCTCAGAACTTTGGGAAAGTGAGTGGCGTGGCGATCGCTGGACTTCAAAGCATTGAAACGTTGAAAGCTTCTGGGTTAGAGTCCGATTTCTTTTCTCGTTGGGCAGGCTACTATACCAAAGCCAGCAATGCCCAGCAGGAGCTAAACTTGGGCAACCAAAAGCTCAGTCTCTTGCCTTCACTGCTCACGGCTCTAAGCAATGTGTTTTTGTTGACGGTTGGGGGCTGGCTGATTATCAAGGGGGAAATCACGATTGGGATGTTGTTGGCGTTCCAACTCTTGACGACCAGTTTTCTCAATCCTGTGAATAACTTAGTCCGGTTTGGCAGCATCCTTCAGGAGCTAGAAGGGAATCTGTTACGGCTTGATGATGTCCTGGATAATCCGATCGATCTTGCCCTTGATCCGGTTCAAATTTCCTCGACTGAAGCTGCTGTCGTTTATGCCGCCGTTCCTAATGCGCCGACGGAAACTCCCTTTCGGCTCAAGGGCTATATTGAACTGAAGGATGTCACCTTTGGATATAGCCGAGCAACCTCTCCGCTGATCGATCGCTTTAATCTCACCCTGAAACCCGGTCAACGAGTGGCTCTGATTGGCGGCAGCGGTTCAGGCAAATCTACCTTAGCCAAACTTGTTTCTGGTTTGTATGAACCGTGGACCGGAGAGGTGCAATTCGACGGTGTGCCGCGTTCCAAAATTCCGCGCCCCGTCTTAACTGATTCCATCTCAGTCGTGGATCAAGAGATCTTGCTGTTTGCCGATACAATTCGTGCCAACCTCTCTCTTTGGGACTCCACTATTCCCGATCGCTCGTTAGAAAAAGCCTGTCAAGATGCGGCGATCCATGAGGTGATTCTCTCGATTCCGGGAGGCTATGATGCGATGTTAATTGAGGGAGCCGCTAATCTCAGCGGTGGGCAACGGCAGCGGTTAGAGATTGCTAGGGCACTGGTGAATAATCCCTCGATTTTAATCATGGATGAAGCGACGAGTGCTCTCGACTCTGAAACAGAAAAAATCATCGATCAGAGTCTACGGCGCAGGGGCTGGCACTTGTTTGATGTGGCGCATCGACTAAGTACAATTCGAGACTGCGATGAGATTATTGTGTTAGAGCGCGGCAAGGTTGTTCAGCGGGGCACCCATGAAACGCTTTGGCAAGAAGGAGGTTATTACGCTCAGTTGATTCAAAGTGAAGAAGGCTGATTTCTTCTGATCGAAACCAAGAACCAAAAAGGAGCGCAACCCAGTAATGCGCTCCTTTTAATTGAATGATGTAGAACTAAATCAAGCTTACTTAATCAACCCTTCAGTTGTACCAATGTCAGGGTTTTGATTGCGGAAACCACCATCTTCTCCGCCTGAAACGGTAGACAGTTCATCATCGGACAAACCAGGCTCACTGAGTAAGCCCTTCCGAGGTTCAATGTCAGGATTTTGATTACGGAAACCGCCGTCTTCTCCGCCTGAAACCTCGGCGAGTTGTTCAGCGTTCAGTTCTTCATTAGGTTGTGTAGACATGTGAGGATACCTCCAGAAAATATGGTTGGTTTTTGCGTTCTTTAATCTTGTTTCTACTGGCTTGCCTGCTGTTGTCAGCCTCTTTTCGGAGACATTTCGTCATCGCCATTCGCCCTGTGCTGAACTGCATTGCGCTCCCTGGCTTTCGCTGTTTCGCGGCGTTGCTGTCTCGCAAAGCGATCGGGTTGGAAAAACAGCAATATTGCAGACTCAGTAGTTTGGAAGGTTGTCCAGAAGTAATTTCTTGTGAGTTACTCCAAGTAAATATTACTTCACCTGTTGTTAGTCTATGTCAATTTTGTGGAACTGTCTATCCATTAAATTTATTTTTTAATGCTTTAAATTCATTCTTAAATTTATTTTCAAGTTCGATCTTATGATCGCATTATGTCTAGTGTTGAGACCGTTATTGATTACTTTAAGAAACCTCATAAAGTATTGAGCTTTGTATCAGAAAAGACACTAGGATGAGATCAGTTCTGCAACCAGCAAAAGAAAAAATGATGATCTCTATAAACTCAGCAAATTCTCAGCAAATTCTCAGTTTTTACATCTACTTTATATGTAAAACTTGTGGGTTCTTTAGATGAGTAAGCGAGGGTGTTTTCACTTTTGCAATATTTTTTATTTGTATGATGCTCGTAGGAAACATAAACTATGACCGGTACAAAGCCAAGCACTATGACCAGTACAGAGCCGAGTACGAAAAAGCTACAAGGGAATTTACCATTAAGGCTGAATGATCCAAGCGTGATCTGGATTGTTCAACGGGGAGCGATCGCTCTGTTCGCAGTCACGATAGTGAAGGGTACTCCGGAGGGAGAGCGGCGCTATCTTTTTGACATAAATCCTGGAGAAGCCGTATTTTCCATCACGTCTAACTATCCCGCCCTTAACGATCGATCCGAATCTTTGAGCGTCATCGCCATTGCCGTCGAACCCAGCGAACTGATCGAACGGGCAGTTTCCGACCTGACAGTTCCTGATCTGATTCTGCTGGTAGAACCTTGGCTACATCGACTGGCGCAGGTAGAGGGATTACCTAAACCAGACTTTACTTCAGCAATTGCTATCGATCGCTTTATCTCCTTAGATCCCCATCAAATTTTTCAGCCTCCTGCCGCAACCGTGCTTTGGCTGCAAGGTCAGGCAGGCGGGGTGCAATGGTATGGAGCGGATCGCATTACCCTCACCGCAGAGTCAGATTTATTGCCCCTTGCAACGGGGATGTGGATCTCTGCGACCCATCCCACGCAGTTTGAAACTCATTCCCTCGATCAATTTCAATCTACCGATCGCTTACTGAAAGGATTAAATCAGGTTCATCATTTTTTCCTTCGCAGCATTGAACACATTGCAGCCCAAGAAATCCAAACTGACTTTTCTCGCTTCCAAGCCCGCCAAAAAATTAGCCGCCTAGTCACCCAAACCGCCTTACAAGATCTCGTCTCGCTCCTACTTCCGCACCCCGCAGATCAATTTGCCAATGGCGATCATCTACTGAGGGTGGCGGGAGCCGTGGGAAGAACGATGGGTGTTGCCATGAAACCACCCCTAGAAGCAGAAGATCCGACTCGGATGAAAAATCCTTTGGAGGCGATCGCCTATGCATCGCAGTTACGGTTGCGGCGGATTGTATTGCGGGATAAATGGTGGCAGAAGGACGGGGGACCGATAGTCGCTTTTACCCAAGAAGGTCAGCATCCCGTAGCCCTGATTCCCGTGGCGGGAGATCATTACG
>JAAUPA010000235.1 GCA_012034615.1 Leptolyngbyaceae cyanobacterium CSU_1_4
CACTGCATAGTGCGCCTAGGGGTCTGTTAAAAAATAAATGATGGGGGGATGAAGAAATTCAAAATGATCAATTCAAAATTCAAAATGAACAGCCTTTAATTTTGAATTTTGAATTCTTTCGTCTTTACCCATCAAATAAAAATTGATAACCCCCTAGATTCTAGCCGCCATAGTTCCAGCCCGTGTTTTCCAGCAGCAACGGATCACCCTCACGGTGAATGCCCGCCGCAATCACTTCGCCCACAAACACCGTGTGGTCGCCATGCTCTACAGCGCCAACGACCCGACATTCCACATAGCCCAACGAATCGGAAATAATGGGGCAGCCGGTCTCGCCTAGATAAAATTCTACCTCTTCAAACTTGTTGCCCACTCGACGCTGGGGCTTAAAAAAATGTTTGAGCCAAGTCTTTTTGTTCAGCACCTAACACGCTGAGGGCAAAGACTTGGCTGGACTGAATCATGGCATGGGAGCCAGACGTTTTATTAACGCAGTTCACCACCAAAGGCGGCTGAAAAGATGCCTGCATCACCCAGCTTGCCGTAAAGCCATTGACTTCTTCGCCGTCTTTAACACCGCACACAAAAAGCCCGTGCGGAATTTTGCGCAGCATTGTTTTTTTAGCTTGTTCGTCTAGCAAAGTTTGACTACCCCAATGCGTTCTACATTGTTAGTGTAAGGGTAGGCTGACCTAGAGCTTGCAGTTTCTCCCAAAAAACACTCAATGCTTCTGCAATTCGCTATGGCTAGAAATAGTGCCGTAGTAACTAATCAATTACCCTGATTCTTCAAGCACTCCGATTCTCAGTTTTCATAGCAGTAAGCACTCGAATGTGGACAAATTAAACGCCGTGATGAACAAGGGGCTTAAGCTCCTTCTCCTAGCCCTGAGTATGGCTATGCTAAGCGATCGCCCCTAACTCGGGGTAAGCCACCAGCATTTCGTCATAGGTCAAACTTTCTTTAGAGTCCTGGGGGTTCCAAAGTAGCTCTAAAATTAACAAATCTTCTGTAGACACTGCTCCCAAATTTTGTAGGGCAGTTTTTAGACCTTCGCCAGTTTGCACCGTGTCGAACAACGGCTGGTCGTGTTCAGTGCCGATTATCAGCGTCACAATAATGTAAGACCCGGGATCAACATCCTCAGAAATTTTGAGTGCCTGACGACGGACTTTACCGCCCACGTTCACTAAGGTTTCGGATTCTACTTTGCTGCGTTCTGTTATGGAAATCTGCTCGAAAACCTGAGCCGCGGCTTCTCGGTCTTTAACGATTTGGGTCTGGCTGTAAACGTGGCTCCAGTTTTCAGCGATCGCAACAACGCCAGCACCGACTCTTTCAGCATTTCACAACGTCCTTCTGGAGTTTCCATGTCGGCGCTCAGGGTCAGCTCACTCAACCGATCTTGAATCTCTCGTTCCTGAGCCAACAGAGCCACCTGAAGCTGCGTCACAGTGACAATATCATTGCTTTTTTCATCGGTGCTGCCAGAGTTTAGGGCTTTCCAAAGGAGGTAAGCGATCGCCGCCACCCCACCACCCACCACAATCAAGGTAATCCAGACCCCAATCCCAGCGCTAGAGCCACCGCTATAACCAGAGGAATATCCAGAAGAATATCCACCTGACGAGTATCCGTAGGCAGGACGGCTATAGGGAACGGGGTCAGCGCTTCTAGAGCGATCGCGACTCGAAGAACCACTGCTTCTAGAGGGAGCCGAAAAACCACTTCCATCCGAGGATGAACCCCCTGAAGAGCTGCCGCCAGAAGATCGACTGCCAGAGGAGCGACTGCCAGAGGAGGGACTGCCAGAAGACCCACCGCTAAAAGAACCGCCCCGCGATCGCCCGCCCGAACTCGATTTAGCTTCAGCGCGATCGCCCTGAACCCAGCCTGGGTTGGATAATCCGGTTTGCCAATCGAAGGGCAGCGGATTGAGAACAGTAAGGGCGATCGCAGTCATACCGATGAGGCTTAACTTGGAGAGGCTACGCATCTGTCTTGCCGTTTGGATAAATAAAGAATGCTCACCCCCTCAGAATGCCCGCCCTCTAAAGATAATCAAGATAATCACAATTCTTAATTGCTCGAAACGTTTCGACCTACTGACAGGCGCTCCACAATCCCATAGGCTTGAGATCGGCGCAATGACCCTAGGTCAGTCTCTACCCAGCCGCCGCCCACCCTCTTAACGAATGCCTAAACCCCAATGAATCTTAAAATTGTTCAGCAATATGACAGCAACTTTACCCTCGAAGTTGCAGCCAAAGAATTGCTGTTCAGCCTGCTCAAAGATGAAGCTTTTTTACAACAAATCGCCCATCAGGCAGCCTGCACAACAGTTGAGTTTACCGAGCTACTCTTTCAACCTGTTCCCTATGCCCCTAACGCCACCAAAGGAATGCCCATAGAATACGAGCCATACCATGATTCTGAAGACTACGTGATTATTAACGTACCGCCGAACTTTATGTTTCAGGCAAAAGTTTTTCAGCCCAGTCGCCTATGCGCGATCTATCGAAAGACCCAATGATTAGCAACTGGCTTTTCCTGACCTTATTTTCTAAAGTCGTAAGCGCCCTTATCCATGAATCCTGATATGACTTCGACCCTTGAGTCTTTAGAATACATCCCTTACTTGAACGAAGTGGGGGAAACCACCGAACAGTTTTCTGGAAAGGTTGGAGTGTACGCCATTTTTGATCACGCGAAAACCCTACAGTTTATTGGCTATTCCCGTGACGTTTCCCTCAGCCTGAAGCAGCATTTGGTGCGCCAACCTGAACAATGCTATTGGCTGAAAGTTCAAACGATCGATCGCCCCAGCCGCACCATCTTAGAAGAAATCCGAGGCGCTTGGATCACCGAAAACGGCTCAACTCCGGTCGGTAATGACACCGATGAAGCCCTCTGGAATCAGCCCATTGATGCCAAATTAAAAATGACCGCAGCAGAGCAAGCGGCGTATGCAGCAACAGATGAAATGGGTAAAATCAAAACTTTGAAACAGGTTGCCCGTCGGATAGAGGCTGAGGTCTTAGCAGATTTGGAAGCGCGGGGCGTAAAAATGGCAATTCGATTTGATCCAAAGTTGAAGGAAGAAGGATTGCTCAATTTGAAGTAAAAACGGCATTGCTGAATGGAAGTATGAATCCTTGAGATGCTATTGCTCCGATCGCCCCCCTAAATCCCCCTTCCGGGGCAGGGATTTTGAGGTTCGGAAGCCCTGCCTCAGAAGGGGAGATTTAGGGGGCAAATTCATACCGTAATTCAGCAATGCCTACAAGCTAATTGAAAAAACCCCCGACTTTCTAAAAAAGCGAGGGTTTTCATACTCTTTATAGAACGTAGGAACGACTCATTGAGCTGTCTCTACGTTCAGCTAGCAGGAAAAGTCCTACTTAATAGAGACTTTGCCGCCTGCGGTTTCAAGAGCTTTCTTAGCTTCTTCAGCCGCTTCTTTAGCAATGCCTTCTTTAACAGACTTAGGTGTAGATTCCACCAAATCTTTGGCTTCTTTCAAACCTAGACCAGTCAATTCACGAACTGCTTTCAGAACCGAAATCTTCTTGTCCGCAGGAACTTCTTCGAGGACAACATTAAATTCAGTTTGTTCTTCAACTTCTTCAACCGGAGCAGCAGCACCCGCCGCCATCATCATGCCGCCAACAGGTGCAGCAGCGCTCACGCCGAATGCTTCCTCAATGCCTTTGACCAGTTCAGAGGCTTCGAGTAGGGTTAAAGTCTTTAGTTCTTCGAGAATGGAATCAGTTTTAGCAGACATGGACGAAACTCCTTAATGAATAAGATTGGAACGATGAAGGGTGAGTGAAACGAGCGTTACTGCTCTTTGTCAGCAACCGCTTGAAGCGCTCTTGCCAAGCCAGAAGGCACCTGGTTGATACCAATAGCAATCTTGGCGGTGACGGCATTGAGGGCACCTGCAATTTGTGCCATGAGTTGCTCTTTAGAAGGTAGGTCGCGATCGCCTTAACCTGGTCTTCGCTAAGAATCTTGCCTTCCATTGCGCCACCCATAATGGTGGATTTTTTGGAGGCTTTTTGGAACTCTTGGTAAGCCTTGAGGGCACCGCCAATGTCTTCGCCAATGAGTAAAAATGCAGCAGAATCTTTGCAAAGGGGCGACATGGTTTCCCATTTTTCGTCACCCGCGATCGCAATTTTCATCAGCGTGTTCTTCGCGATCTTGCACTGTCCACCTTTGGGGCGCAGACGATTGCGCAAATCGGTCATTTCAGCAACGGTTAGACCTTTATAGTCAATCACCACTGCCAACTGAGCCTGACTCAAGGAAACCTTGAGATCGGACACAGTTCCTTTCTTCTCTTCTAGCGTTCTACCCATACGTATCTCACCTCCTTGAAAAACCGGGATAAACTCTCTGTCGTCCAAACTTTTGCTAGTCTTTTCCAATTGTCTTTTTAAACAAAAGCGACTCTCAATAAAAAACCTCGGATTAGACTCCGAGGTTTTCAAATTTCTTTAAGCCTGTCGCACCCGACAAGCTGAAATTCAAACCTCGGCAGGCAATTAAGCACAATGCACCTGCTGTCTTGAGTTCTACTGATTCAGTTTGGACAAAATCTGCAATTCTAGTCGCTCCTTAATTAGCGTCAATTAGCGTCAGTCTTAAGGTCTCGTAGAGCATTAATATCTAGTTCAATGGAAGGACCCATGGTGGACGAAATATACATCGTTCGCCAAAAACGCCCTTTGGCTCCTGAAGGACGGTTGCGATCGATCGTTTCCTGCAACGCCTTCAAGTTGGTCAGCAAATCCTCTTCTGAAAAGGAAGCTTTGCCAAACAAAACGTGAACAATGCCTGTGCGATCGGCTCGGAACTCTAGCTTACCAGCTTTGAACTCGGAAATAGCTTGCGCCACATCAAAGGTAACCGTGCCGCCTTTTGGAGAAGGCATTAAGCCCCGGGGACCCAATTGACGACCCAACTTTGCGACTTGAGGCATCATGTCGGGCGTGGCAATCAGCACATCAAACTCCATCATGCCCTTGGAAATATCCTCGATCAACTCTTCCGACCCAGAGAGATCTGCTCCAGCGTTCGTCGCCTCTGTAACTTTCTCACCTCTGGCAATGACAGCCACCCGGATCACCTGACCAGTGCCCTTCGGCAACGCCACAGTGGTTCTGATCTGTTGATCGCTGTACTTGGGGTCAATGCCCAACCGAATATGTGCCTCAGCCGACTCCACAAACTTTGCCGTTGCAGTTTCTTTCAACAGCGTCAAGGCTTCTAGGGGCTGATAGGCTCTCTCCTCAACTTTTTTTTGCAGTTCCTGCAATCGACGCGATACTTTCTTAGCCATTTTTTAATCTCCTGGGGTGATAACGAGACGCTGCCTCTCCCCCAATGGGTGAACAGTTCAAAATTAGAAATTCAAAATTGCTCGTACTGAGTATCAAACATTTTGAATTTTGAATTAAACGATCGAGACACCCATGTTACGGGCGGTTCCAGCAACAATTTTCATTGCGGCTTCAATATCGTTTGCATTGAGGTCAGGCAGCTTGGTTTGAGCGATCTCTTGAAGCTGAGCCTGGGTAATAGAACCCACTTTCGTTTTGTTGGGTTCGCCCGAACCGCGTTCAATGCCTGCTGCTTTACAAATCAGCACAGACGCAGGGGGAGTTTTAAGAATGAACGTGAAACTACGGTCTTCAAACACCGAGATTTCTACTGGAATGACTAGACCCGCTTGATCCATGGTGCGGGCATTGTATTCTTTGCAAAACATCATGATGTTGACCCCGTGCTGACCCAAGGCAGGACCAATGGGAGGAGCAGGGTTTGCTTTACCAGCAGTGATTGCTAGTTTAATAATTGCTACAACTTTTTTTGCCATTACCGATTTAGCTCTGTTTCTGAACCTGGTTAAATTCCAACTCTACGGGCGTGTCTCTACCAAAAATGGAGAGAAGCGCCTTGAGCTTGCCGCGCTCAGGAGTGACCTCAATCACCTCGCCTTCAAAGTCCTTAAAGGGACCATTGAGCACTATGACTTTGTCACCCGCAGCCATATCAAATTTGACGAGGGGCTTCTGTTCTAATGCTTGCTTGAAGATGCGATCGACCTCACCCGCACCTAGGGGAACGGGTGTAACGTGCCCTCGACCTCTGCCATAGCGTCGCTTTTGCTCGGCTCCAACAAAGTTAATGACGTTGGGCGTATTCTTGACAACTTGCCAAGATTCATCGTCCATAATCATCCGAACGAGGACGTAGCCAGGGAAAACTTTTTCATTGCTTTCCTTGGGTTTACCCGCCTTCGTGGGCTTGAGGATGGGGGTTTGGGGAATTTCAATTTGGAAAATGCGATTTGCTACATCTAGAGTTTCAATTCGCTGTTCCAAATTCATCTTGACCCGATTTTCGCAGCCAGAGGCAACCTGGACTGCATACCAACGTGCGCCTTTAGAGGTCAGTTCTGCAACTTCCTCGTCGGACAACATCAAACTATTCTCAGATTCATCTGATGCAAAAACCATTAGAACACCTGTGTAGCAGCCCACCTAAAGAGATTGTCAACCAAGTAGATTAACGTGGCAGAGAGGGTCACCATAAGAACCACCGCAATAGATTCACTAATAAGCTGTTGGCGACTCGGCCAAACCACTTTATCTAGCTCTTCCTTGCTTCCTTGAAGAAAGCCGACGACCTGATTTCCGCCAGAAGTGGTTGACTTGCTGGCTTCTTTGGAGTCTTTAGAACCTTTCAGATCTTTTGGCTCTTGTTCTTTTGCTTCAATTTCGTCTTTTTTTGCCACAGTCCCCTCGCCGCGTAACTTTAGATGATCCTTCGATCGCCCTGGTTTGATACAACTGGTGCAATCTGCTTAACTTGTCAGTCACTTAACATAAGCCACGAAAACAATCAGCGCGCCCTGGAGGACTTGAACCCCCGACATCCGGTTTTGGAGACCGACGTTCTACCAACTGAACTAAGAGCGCACAATCTGAAGAGACAGCTCTCCTAGAATGCCTTTCCTAGTGTAACAGGTTGCTTGCCATTTGCTTTAATAAACTTTGAGCAAGCGGCTTGTCTAGATAGGACGATCGAACCGCTGTTTCAGACGAGCCGACTTGCCGACGCGATCGCGCAGGTAGTAAAGCTTCGCCCGCCGAGCTTTACCTCGACGAATAATTGTAATCGAGGCGACGAGAGGAGAGTGAAGCAAGAAGACTCG
>JAAUPA010000014.1 GCA_012034615.1 Leptolyngbyaceae cyanobacterium CSU_1_4
TCATGAGAAGTCTAGATTGCTATCCGATCCGCCCCCTAAATCCCCCATCTGGGGACTTTGAAGGAGAAGTGGTTTGGAAGCTCCCCAGATGGGGGGTTGGGGGCGAGCGTAAGAATCTTTGATACAGCTTTTCCCGCTATTACTAGGTACAATAGCAACACTTGGTAAACCAGTGATTCAAGCACCGAAAATGAACAAGCCTGACAGCACTCTCTATGATTTTGTTTAAGGATTCTATGGTCTTTGTTCTAAATTTACGCACAAAGCTTTTGATCTGAGACCCCATCATTTCTATGGGGTTAAACTCTGGAGAATAGGTCGGTAGATATTCAATGCTGGCGCCAACAGACTCGATGATGTCTCTGACCTCAACACGATAATGAGAGTTCAGATTGTCCATCACGACCACATCTCCTGCTTTGAGTTGGGGTGCCAGGTTGACTTGAATGAATGTTAAAAAATCATCACTTCTCATGGATCGCTCTATCGTTTTAGTCGCTAGTATCTCCCCCTGCTTAATCGCGCCCATCCTGGTTAATTTCTGACCTCGATAAAATTCTCGTAGGTAATAAGCCTTCTTGCCTTTCAACGCTCTGGCGACGCTGCGACTCATACCCACCCAGAAGCCTGTCTCATCAATGAAAACTAGCTTGTCGGGCGCAACATCTTTTTTACTGTACTGACTATTCTAGGGAAAGGCTGTAAGTATTGAAATGTTGCCTGAATATGATGCCGATGTTTTATTCCTGATGACAGAGCACTTAACAGCAGACTTTAAGGCATCAAATCCTGAGTCGTTGTCTTTTCTAAAACGCCCTATTTGGTCACAACTTAAAGCTGTTCAAAACAACCAGGTTTACAAGGTAAATTGGACTGTCGGAGGAGTCATTGGAGCGAATCGAATCATTGATGATTTGTCTAAATATTTAGTGAAAAAAGGGAGCCAGGAATAATTCATCATGCTTAAACCCATTCTATTTGTCTACAAATCCTAATTGTGCCTCCTCCACAGAACGACCCAAAAACTAACTTGCTAATGGCGATCGCAGCTTCATAATCTTTTATATGGGCTGGGCGATCGCATTGTGAGAAGTGAGCGATCGAAAATATGGCAGAGGGGGCGATCGCTAATATCCTGTACTGCTAATACCCTTTACTCAGGTGTCTGTACTAACCCTGCAATCTCATCACTCAAACGGGTAAAATCTTTAGGATTCAATGTCAAGAGGCGATCGACTTTAACCTTCAAAGCAGCCTGAGCAATGAGTACATCAAAGATGCCTCCACCGACTAACTTGAATAATCTCATCAACCCAATTGCGTTCTGATACTCTTCTGCTAACAAGGGTACAGGTTCTAAATACTGTAAAAGATCTGCGATCGCTGCTTCTGCTTCATCAGGCAAAACGCTTAACGGTTGCGGTAAACGAGTGATGACTGCATAAATTTCTGCCAAGCTATGTGTTGAAATATACCCCTTTATCTCTCCTCGTTGTGCCAATTCCAGTTTAGGAAAAGCTAAATGATGACTGTTATGTTCAACCAGAAAAGCCGCAATTAAAACAGAGGTATCATACAAAACCTTCATGAATAAACTTGCCCGATCTGATTCTGGATTCGATCCTCTCTTACTTCATCAATCAATGCATTCACGTCCAACCCATCTAAAGCCCCAGTTTTGATAACTAAAATTCCCTGTTTGCGGTACAAGCGACCCGGTACTTGCTCCACTGTTGCAGCTTCCGGTTCTAGCAGCGCTGATTGAAGCGTTCCAGAGATTGATCTGCCTGGGGTTAGCTCATGTTGTTGCTGCAATCCTCTGATCAACTCCAAAAGTGCCCGTACCCACTCATCGGGAGAATGCTCGATCGCGTTAATCAATTCCTCTTTGGGAGACATCGCTATATCACTTACTCACAACTCATAGGCTACTCTCATCTTATCAAGAAGCATTCCCGTGCGACGCTAACCACTGCTCCAAATTACCCAAACTCCTAAAATCTAACAAGGCTTCACTCAGGTCTTCTAGCACAGGGAGAGGAAGCTGGGAGAGACGCGATTTTATCTCTTCAGGGAGTTCCTGTCCCAGTCGTCGTCTTATGAGGCGTGTGACGAGGGCGATCGCTCCCCCTACCATGCTTTATTTCTCATTTGAGCGATCGCACCAGTCAACCCTAGAAACTTCGCTCCTCAGATATAATCAATGCATTCATCCCGAACAGGCGATCGCAATGAATATTCAACTGGTGGAATCCATCAAACAATTAATTTTGACATTGCCGCCAGAAGAGCAGGGCTGGTTGAAAGCGCAGCTTGATCAAGCAATCAACCTTACCCCTTCTCAGGTCGTCGATCTTAATTCATTCAGTGGCACCATCCAACTAAAACAAGACCCCCTTGAGTTTCAGCATCAAATACGGGATGAATGGGCGTAACAATCAGCAAATACGTTCCTGATACCAATGTTGCTTTGTATCTTTGAGGAGGGCGGCTTCTAAACCCCCTGCCTGTCGGCGAATTCTATCTCTCTGTGATTAGCGAAATAGAAATGCTTTCCTATCCAGCACTTGCTAAAAATGAGGAATTAAGGATTCGACAGTTTTTATCACAAGTTACAGTTATTGGGCTGGATGAAGCGTTAAAGAATGCTGCGATCGCTCTTCGTAAACAGTATCGGTTGAAGTTGCCAGATGTCATTGTTTGTGCCACTGCTTTATTAAGTGATGCAGTGCTGTTGACAAATGATGCGCAACTGGTAGAGGTGACGGAACTTACCATAGCTACCGTTCAAATTCGTTAGCTACAATTGTTTTGAGCGATCGAGATGACTTTATTCAATGCGACCCTTGCGATATCTGCGAGGCAGCGTGGGCTATCCCTGCACCGCCAACAACTGTTCCAAATCCACCAAGCTTGTAAAATTTAACAAGGCTTCACTCAGATGATGGAAAGGGGGAATCGATCGCTTTGTCAAAGAGGTGAATGGGGAGCGATCGCAGCTTCATACTCGATCAAAAAGGTGAAGCAGTAGGGGAAGGGCGATCGGATTGAGGAGGAGGGCTATCGCTGATCCGAGTCTGCTGTCAGATGTTGCAAATCCAGCAGATAAACAGGAACCCCTAGTCCGCGCGTGCGTTCTTGAATTTCTGCCGACATCTGTCTTTTGGCTGCGTCACCCCCATAGAGCAATTCTGCACTCACTATCATGCCACTAGGTATTTCGCCTCTTGGGCTAACTGCATCCACTTTCACCTTGTCCAGTGCCGTGGCGAAGCGGGGGTTGCCAGGTGCCGTAGCGATCATCCCGTTGAGAAACCCTGTCATTTCACTGGCTCTGATGCCGACGGCGATCGCAGCCTCTCGTTGTTCAGGATCTTGAAAATCTCTTAATTCTCCCTCTTTTAGCATAATTTTCTGGAGATCTTTGGCGATCGGGTCTCTAGATTCCGGCGTCACAGAACCCATGAGGGGCACCAATCCCTGCTCATCGTTATGAAAATAGCCTCGGCTAAAGTCCATTGTTCCCAGCCCCATATCAACATCAAAATGGTGCCCTCCCACCTGATGCAGGTAGAGTAACCGGGCAATGTCTGAGAGGTGCTTGATCCCGTCCCATCGGTCTGATTTTCCCGATTTGATTTGTCTCACCGCTTTTTTGGCCATGATCTGGAAATCTTTCCTATAAAAACTTCCAGGGGGCGGTGGCGGGGCAGCTTTCTCTGCGAACAGCTTTCCCAACCCAGGAATCTTCTTAAGCGCCGATGTCACACTCGTTTGTTCGACGGGATCGGGTAATGCCATCATTTCAATAGGACGAATTTTGTACCCTAGCTTGAGCAGTTCCAAGCGTTGTTTTTCACGGGTGCCTCGATTCTCAAAACCAATGTAAGTTCCCTCTGGATCTTCTGCATCTATCGTCTCCTCAAGCCTTGCAGAATACCACAAGGTATGAGACCAACCAGTACCCTTTGTTTTTTCAGCACTTTCCCGCAGCACCTGCATCGCAGCATCGCTCATTTTTCCCCCAGACCAGAAGCGATGAATTTCCTGAGGGATTCTTGTGCTTTGACTAAGGTCTATCGGAGCTGCCAGAACCGTAGTTAAAAAATGCTTGCTAGTAGGACGAGGAACTTCCCTCAGCAAGGCATTCACCCGATCAGCGATGGGATAGTCAC
The DNA here is from genome assembly GCA_012034615.1 of Leptolyngbyaceae cyanobacterium CSU_1_4. Taxonomy (GTDB): domain Bacteria; phylum Cyanobacteriota; class Cyanobacteriia; order Elainellales; family Elainellaceae; genus Timaviella. Next base: position 4,176 of record JAAUPA010000014.1, read on the forward strand.
GACCAGTTCTGGTTCTTCCCCCAGAAAAAGACGCTCTCCTCGGTTGATCGAGTCGTTTATCGATTTCACGCCTGATATCCCTTAGAGGCGAATCTGGCGTGGGTCGCCGCTCAATGCCTAAAGAACTGCCATCCATTGAATCATCGTCTAGGGTTTTCCGGGTTCTTCTGCCCCGGGGAGGTGTTGTTAAATCCGGGTTTTCAAAGTCTTCTGGAACGCTTGCTTTGTCCAAATCTGTCCCATCTTCCAGCTCGCCAGAAAGACGCAGACGGCTGGACTGACGACTGTGATTGAGAGCCATTGCTGTGATGTCACTGTTGTCAATACTGCGACGCTTTTTCCTTTTGCTAGATGAGAATGCCATAACGAACGCCTCCGAATGTTGAATAGATGGAAAATTTGTGGGTGAACTGTGCCAGGTTGGCTATGTTTAGGGCTGATTTTGGCAATGATTACCCATTGCTGTCTGATAACCTGCTGCTGCAACTCCGGAATCTGACAGACACTCTCGCTCACCCAGTCAGCCGATCGCCCCACTAAAATTGCGATTTGAACTGCTAAAATTGCGATTTGAACTACTACCAGGTTTTTAACTTATCGCGCATAATCACCAAGGCAGCCTGCTGGTTTTGCAGACTAGCCCCTGCATCTGCACCGCGCAGCATTAAACTCTGCTTCAACTTGTTATTGGTGAGAGCCTGAGCTAGTTCCTTTGCTTTGTTGTAGTCGCCGGAGGCCAGCAGGTCATTCATATGGTCAAAAACTGCCGTCGCTAAAGACTGCCGCTCGCGACCTTTAGTACCCTGGGCTGTTTTAACAGCGGCGCGAATACCCCGCTCGCCCGCTAGCGTCAAGGCGATCGCTGCACCAATTCCCGCCACGATCGGCGCGGCTATCCCCGCCGTCCCGACAATCACCAGCACTCCACCGACAACCGCAATAGTGCCACCCACCGCTTCTAATAAAGCCCGACGGCGTTTTTTCTGGATGCGAGCCATCACCTGAGCCTGGATCTTAGGGTCATCAATCCCTGTCGCTGACCCAACCCGAATATTGGTTTTGTAGGCTATCAATCCCCCATGCACCGTAAACCCAACCCCGATCACCGTACTGGCAACACCCGAGATTGTGCCTGCTGTGGTTGCGGCAGTGAGAGCCGCATCACCAACGTTAGTCGCGGTCTTGGCAATATCAATGCCAGTTTTAATGGCAACGCCGGTATTTTTGGTCATATTGGCCGTTATCAGACCACCCCGCAATGCATCTCGTTTGGTCACAATGCCGGCTTCCTTAACCGCTTTGATAAAGCTATAGGCTTTGTAAACATCCATCATCAGAGCAGTGGCGACGCTGTCGATGCCCAGTCCGGTGCGATCGCGTCAGCCGTGCCTAGGTCTGAGCTACTGGTTACACTGCTATCCAGCTTAGCCAGCCCCAAGGCGACACCGAGGGAGTCTAGGATCGCTGTCTGGGCTGTTGCCTCAGGGGAGGCATTAAAGAACATTGTTTCCATCGCATCGCCAAACGTGCGGGCGGCTTCTGGTTTAATGGTGAACAAAGCGCTGCGGGCGTTTTCAAAGGCGCGAAAGCTTTCATCGAGGCGACCGTTAATAATTTTGTCGTCTGTGACCGTTAATTGATCAAGGCGATCGAGAACGTTTTGGCAAGCATCGATCCGAGCTTGTATCCGGTTTTGACGATCAGAGCCACTGATGTAGTTTTGCGCAATCTTCTGCATGGCATTAATCGCCAAGTTTAACTGTGCGATCGCAGCTTCGATATTAGAATCGCTGAGGTTATCCAGGAGGGGTTCAGCGTTATCGACTGCACTCTGCAATGCCGCCTGCGCCCTAAGCACATTTTTGTGATGGTCTTTTTTAACGAGTTTGGCCTGAAACACAGCCTCCAAGGCTTGCAGATCTGTTCGCAGACGCTTCATCACGGCTCGACGATAATCGCTGATGGCGTTGTGAACTTCAGGATTGTCTTGGACGCGGTTAAACGAAATGTCCGTTAGGTCAGTCCCATAGGTCTCAACCATTTCCCGATCATGGGTGCTTAGGCGGGTTGCTCCTAGATTGGTGCTTGACAGCTTGTAGGCATTGTACGACTGTGCATCTTCCGGCACCAGAAAGGCTTGGCGACCATCAATTTGGTCGATCGCCTCTACCACTTCGGTCAATCTTTCGAGCCGTGAGGCTTGCTGATCAGACAATGAATCATCGTCAAGGAACGGGTTATCAATGGTTTGGACAATTTTTCCCTAGCTAAATAGTAGACATCGTTCAGAAGTTCCGACGAGACGGCTTGCTTGTCTTGGGTTCGCAGGTTAGGCAGTAAGTCCGTCAGATAAGGCTCTGAGCCAGAGAGATCGTCGGCACGGGTCAATTCTGCTTGCAGTGTGGTTAAGGTTTGGTCAACCTCTGGCGACAGCGGGATCGCATTCCCTTCCTCCAAACTGTAGGACGAGCGCCGAACCGCAATCTCCAAACCCACATCCTTGGCGGTATCTGCAACAAATTCAGCATCATCAGCGTCTTTGCTAGAATCGTTGAGCGATAAGGTTCTGACCCAGGGCAATGCGTCCACATCGGTTTGCTCAAGGCTATCTAGCAGGGCGGTCAGACTGGTTTCGTCAAACCGCTTTTGCGAAAAGGCGCTGCTATCTGCTCCCACAGACCGACTGCGAAAGCGAGCAGGGCGCAGATCGGGGATGGTGGTGTCTGGGTCGATCGCGGTGGACAAGTCGGATAGGGATCGCCGTCGTTGGATCGGTCGGGGGGCGTTACGGGGCGGGTCGATCGCGCTGTTAGGATCTCCATCGCGGCGCAGCTCGGAGTCTCGGCGAACAACAGGGTTAAGATCGCTTGTGCTTTGGCTCCGCTGTAGGTCAATGCGGCGTTGGCGCACCAAATCACCCTCGCTGGCACTGCGGCTCCTCAGTATATCCGTATCGGGAAGATTGCCCGTATCGGGAGCCGTGTTCGGGGTTGTATCCGGACCGCTGGGGGGTGAATCCTGATCCGGCGGGGTGGCAAGCAAGTCAGCCGGGGCGCTCTGACGGCGTGACACGCTAGACTGCCGCCCATTGAGGGTAGAGTCTGATGCCGTGCCCAGATCTCCTGTACTGGCGCTGCGCCGCTTTTTCGTTTTACTGGAGGTGCGTGCTGATTGCATAATCGATGGCTCCAAATGTTGGGTAGGCTAGGTTGTGTTTGCGGGATCTGCGCCTTGATCTGCGTTGGGTGAACCTATGGTTAGGGCTGCGGCTTTCGGTGGCTGCCCGCTGCCAGATGACTAAACTGCTGCTGCAATTCCGGGATTTGACGGGCACTCTCGCTCACTAACTGAGCCGATCGCAACACCAACCTCGGAGCTTGTTCCAATAAGCGACTGATATCCTCTTGAGCATAAGCCTGGACATTACCGCGATCGCTTTCAAAATTCTGCCGCGCAATCTGATCTTGAGTTTCCGCATTCGCCAAAAAGTCTGGCAACGAGTCCGGTGGCACAAACGCGGCGTACAGCCCGCGAATTCGTTCACTGTACTGGGCATCTTCCCAGAGCGGCAAATATTCGATTTTGCCCTGAGCCGTTTCGGTCGGATAAAGCATACGACCTTTACCCAGTTCATATCTAGGTCGTAGTTTAGTGAGCGTCTCTCGTTGTTTTGCCTCACTGACGATCGGCGGTGTTAATCCATCCCAAAGGATCGTACCATCGCGAGCTTGATGCACAGGTTTAGGAGGAGAGGGGCGATCGACCCGATTGACCCCCGCCGGTAGTTTAGCCGCTTGTTGCGATCGCCGTTTGGCTTGCTGAGCATCATCGTCCCGCAGGGCAGTCCGCTGCCGCTGTTGCTCATGGCGATCGACCGTATCATCGGGGATAAACCAGCCCCGCATCCGTTCTAGCCCATCAGCCTCGCTTTCGCGGGGTAAATAGAGCGTCTCTCCTGCTGGGGTTTTGACGGCGTAGAGTTCGCGCCTTTGCCGAGATCGTAACGAGGTTTGAGAGGACTCATTGCATTCTCAGCCCCGATCGGCGCTTTGGCACTGATCTGGTCATCCTTGACATAGCGACCCTGGCTCAACTCCAACGCGGTTGCCTCGCTGCGTTTGGGCAAATATTCGATCTTGCCATTTGCCGCCTGGGTGGCAAACAAAGTTCGCTGCCCGTTCCAGTCAAACCGGGGCGGTTTGTCCAAGACCGAATTGCCCACGGACGGCAGCTCTACCTGGTCATCGGGGACATACTTGCCCTGGCTCAGTTCCAGGGCAGTCGCCTCGCTTTCCTTGGGCAGATATTCGCGGTTTCCATTTGTATTTTCGGTGGCAAACAAGGTGCGATCGGTGCCATAGTCTTGCAGCGATGCCGGTTTTGCTGTGGCTGGGTCTAACGGTTTGTTGACTGCATCTCGTTTGACTGAGTCAGTCTCGACAAATAGCCCCAGTTTCTGCTCATGGGGGGTGGCTTCGCTGGCGATCGGCAGATATTCGGTTTTACCGCCGCTTTCGACCGGAAACAGGGTGCGTCCGGTGGCAAAGTCAACCTTGGGTTGACCAGCAGCGCGGGCTCGTTTGCCATGGGTCGGGGATTTTGATGGGGCATTGTTTGATGGGGCATTGTTTGATGGGGCATTAGATTGAGCCTTTGATTGAACCAGATCACGGCTAGCATTTTGCCGTTTTAAAGTCGCGGGTTTATTAACCTGGGGCGACGCAGCGGGAGGCTTGCTGGCTCTGGCATCAGCACGGGCACGCCGAGCCTCCGATCGCCCTCTGCCTGGGTCGCTAGCACCTAGACGGCGGGTTAAGGTGGCGGGTGCAGACAGACGACGGCTGCTCTGTGGGGGAGGGGATGAGGCGGGGTTGACCGAGCGATCGGCGATCGAGTCAGCGAGCGATCGGCTGCGTTGAGCGCCGATCGGGACATCAGGGCGGGCACTGCGGCGATGCAACGGACCCTTTTGGCGGCGACGCATGATTTTTTTGGTTTTGGCTGTACTCATGGTCCTGTCTCTTTTGGGTTATGGGGTTTCGGTGAGCCCAGAATTCCTATTCGCCCTGGGGTGGAGAGTGTCAAACTTTGGCTTTATACACCAACACCATCTCCGCATTTTGCAACGTGGTTCGATCGCCCTTTAGGGCAAACGTCCACTCGCTGCCGTTCTGCCCAATGTTCAACGTATTGGGTTGCAGATAGGTATTGTTGGGCACGGTCAGATCAGTGTTAATTGTGAAAATAGACCCATTGCTGCCATTGCTGCCAGCATACTGATAGCGGATCAGCAACCCAATGATCTTGCTACTGCTCAGATTGGGGAACATATCGCGCGTCAAGGTAATGGTGAAATTGTCCGTATCACCCGCCGTCAGCGCCGCCCACTGGTCGGGGAAGTTATAGGCTAAATCAAAGAAACTGGTGGCGTTATAGGGTTTGAGGATGCCCTTAACTTCGTTGGCGAAGCGACTGCCGCCCTGTTTGGCGGTATAGCGTAACTTAACCGTCACATCAAGCAAATCTGCCGGATTATACGAGCCTTTCTTGCCATTGAGTTCCAACCGCCAGTTGGAGACAGCCCCCGTTCCTTCAAACGGCAAATACCGTTCATCGCCAAAGTTCAGCTCAAACATGCCGCTGTTCTCGGTGTACTGGTCAACATGGGACAATGCCACCTGCTGATTCGCGCGCCAATTAGTTCGGACATTGATTGTTGCCTCATTGGCAGGATCGATCAGATGTTTGACTGCTTTGATGTCAGTATCCATCACCAATTTGCTGCTGAGTTGCGTCAAGGTGGCATTCACACTCTTACCTTCCCCGATGTCAAAGGCGATCGACACTGCTTTGATTTGGCGATTGTAATGACCGGGGAAGTCATAATCAAATAACTCTTCGCTGAGGCGGAACGTGCAAACTCCTTGCGTCTTAAGGGCTAGCAGCGCCAGCGGATCCAGTTCTAGCAAGGAGATATTCTTCGTGATTTCCAACCGACGGCTATCGGTTTCGGCATAGGCTTTTTCCATGCGGTCTAGATCCAAATCCAGAGATACCCCAGACATCAGCCCTTTCCGCTGACTATCCCAGTGCATCCCAGTGATGTAGTTGACCTTGCCCGCCTGCAACCCTTTCTCGAAAATGAACGCCTGCTCCGCTTGTTTAGCATAATCATGCGCCAGCTTATAGGTCTGGAAGAACAATCCCGAGAGTTTGCCACTCATCCAGCTATAGAGTTCCAGACTCGAAAACTTATTCTTCATAAACTGAGCGATCGACTTGTTATTCTCAATATCCTTATGGTGCATCAGCAACTCCTGCTGAACCATCTGGAGGCGACAGTTTTGGGCACTGATCTGATAGTCAATCTGTTTGATTTCGCTCGTAGCCATCCGCTTTTGCAACCCCCATTCCTGAGCCGATCGTTTGAACTGGGCTGCCACCCCCGCCGTCTCCCCCGCCATACTCAGCCCCTCAGCCCCGACTTGAGCCGCCTCCCCAAACTGAGCCAGCATCGCCCCGACGTTTTGCCCGCCCGCCGTCACCCCAAAGCTAAAGACACCTGCGGTGAATTGGGGCACAACGTAGGATAGACCACTGGCAATTCGGCTCAGGGCAATCAGACCCTGGAGCGCTGCCCCTGCTCCCATCAAGGCGAGTTGGGCGATCTCCTCCGGCAGGTATCCCCCTGCGATCAAGTTGGTGTAGTGGAGTTCTTGCTCTACTGCCCGCTGTCTAGTCTCCTGCAAGTTGAGCAGGCTTTCCTCCGCCTCTTTAATTTGCTGTTCTTTAAGCAAAGTCACCAATTCCAGCATCATCTCGTCTTGTTTGTGTTGCAACAGGCTGAGTTCTTCGGAGTCTTTTTTCTCTAGGGCAGACAGTAACAAGTCGCTCAAGTTTTTCAGCTTGCCCACCAAGTCGCGGGCTCTCGCCAGCAGCGTATCAAAGCGATAATCAGGAACGATCGCCCCTCCTGCCAGGAGTGCTGCTGCCGCCATGCCTGCGCCACTTGCCACCGCGTTGACCAGCGCCATCGGGTCGATCGGCGGCTGGAATAGCGGCAGCGGTTGGGCAATGCCCTCAATATTGAGACAGGCGCGAATCTTAGCAAGACGGTCTTCTACCCGGATCCAATAGTCTGTAAACAGCTCGTTTTCCTGGATAAAAAAGTAAGGGTTGGTAATGGTATCGAACTGAGTCGCCGCAAAGCTAAGGTTCTGGTCGGCGCTGACGAGGCTGGACGAGGCAGTATTTTCCAGATCAACCAAAAAGTCATAGTCCTCGTAGAGGTTGCTGGTGTAGTCTGTCAAGGCTGCGTAGGCTTTCGTGGGTTTCAACACCACCTGACCCATATTCTTAGGTTTTTCACCCAGCAGGTCATAGGCGAGGACGTAGAGCATCCGTGCTTCTTGGATGCTTTCCCGCGTGTATTGGCGGAACAACATATCGCCCCAATCCAGCAGGTTATCGATATAGCGCATGACGATCGCCTTCCGATAGGCCAGGGGCCGCAATCCGGCGATCGCGTGGGGATCAAACGGATCTTCTAGATAAACCGCCAGTTGGGCGCTGTAATTGCTCATCAGGTCAATCCGCTGATCAAGCTGTTGCACGATCGCCATCACTTCCTGCATCTCGTTCTTCCAGGTCGCCAAGAGGTCTTGATCGCTACGGGTGAGGGTTGCCGGAATAGCCAAATTGGCGATCGCCTGCTCCAGGGCTATAAAGCTAGACCACTGGTCGATATTGGCAAGTTTTGCCGTCGCTGGAACCTCCGCTTCATAGAGAGTGATATTGATTTTCCCCAAAAAGACGTTCTGATAGGGAACCAGGGCTGCTGCCAGAGCCGCCAGAGCCAGACGGGCGGTGGTCACGTTGGCGGGAGGGGTCAACGCCTCAAAGGCATCTAGATTGTTGCCAAGGCTGACCATCAGCGCGTTGGGGTCAGCCGCCAGGAAGGGCAGAAACTTCCAATACTCGGAGACTTCGGTCGGGTCGAAAATATATTCGTACCAGCGTTTGGCAGCCTCAAATTGCTGGTCGGTATTGAGCGTCTGGGCAATTAGAAAGGGAGCGTGGAAGAAAACTTCCCAGTAGTAGAGTCCGTTGGCGCTATTAAAGTCTAGATGGCTGTTGGTCGGTTCCTTGCCCAGCTTGAACCGATCCGGGTTCATTTGAATATTTTCCGGTGTTGACGCGCCAAAACTAATGGTGGGTGATTCGTTGATTGCCTGCGTAGACAGTTGCAACAGCCTCTGAATGCCGCCCACAAACAGGCTTTGATTGAGCTGTTCTGCCGTACTGGAGGTGAGACGAATCACCTCATACAGGACAGTGTTGATTTCGTAGGGCTGAGCCAAGCTGGAAGCGTTCAAACTATAGGCAATGAACCCATTCCCTTTAATAAAATAGAGTGTGAGGTTGCCGCTATCGACCTGTAAAAACGCTGCATCCATGCCAGACGAGCGAATTGCCGCCGGGATATTACCCCAACTGCCCAGGATGGGCGAGGCAGTTCCTAGATCATTGGACTCATTCACATCGGTGTCGAGGCGGTAGTAATTCGCACCTGAGAACAGATAGAGGTGACGATTCAAGACAAAAGTTGCATCGATTCGATCCGTAAAATTGCGATAGGCGATCGGGTAGCCCTGGTCGATGTAGCGGGGGAGGGTGTCCAATGTGCCGTTATTGTCCCGGCTTTGCAGGGTGTAGCGGTAATAGTTGGAACCGCTAATTAGATAAAGTGCCCGACCCGATACATAGGCTGCATCCACCTGCTGATTCATCTGCAAGGTCGTCCGCGAGACTACGCCCCACACATCAACGATCGAGCCGGTGGCACCTGTGTCGCTGCGGTAATATTCCTGGGTGCGGTTGTTAAACCAGTAGGAGATGTAGTTACCGTTGGCATCCGCATCCGCTGCGGTAAAGGCGGCATCGAGTTGCGACCAGCGCGGGAAGCCTTCCTCATTGGTCGAAAGCATTTTGGGATAGCCGCTATCGGCGATGGTGGCAAACTCGCCCCGCACATTGGGAGTAAACCGCAGATATTGATCGCCCCGGAATAGGTAGAGAGCATTGTGGTCGCCCAGGCGACCCGTGCCGATGAAGGTAGCATCCACCCGGTTGTCGCGCCAGATTGCATTCATAGGGGCAGCATTCAGACAGAAAGAGGCTCGCAGATCCGCGACATTGCCGCGACGCATACCCGCCGTCAATTGGGTCAGAATTTCGGTGGGGGTTTGGTTGCGATCGAACAGATGATACCTATTGGTATCAGTGATGATCACCAGATAGCTGCCGTCGCCCAGGGTAAAGGCTCCCGTGACATTGACCCTAGTGTTGTAAAGTGTGGAAACATCAAAGCCGTAAACGCCATCTAGGGCACCCGACGGGATTGCTCTGGCGATATTAGGGATGAGCCACGGGTTGGCTTGCACTTGTAACACCGGCTCTAGCCCAGTCTGGCTCCCAAAATCGATCGATCGATCGTTACTCCAAGCTCTGGCTAGGCTGCGGTTATCGTTGCGGATGTTGCGGTACTGATCGTAGAAGGCGAGGTGATGCACCCTGCCCCGATCGTCGGTGTAGGTGAGACCAGAAGTCCAATCTTGGTCATAGCTGCTTTGGTCAAACGGAGCAGGGACGACTGTCTGCACCACGCCATCCTTAACATAGGTGTGCAGATTTCCCGCGCTGACCGCCCAGATGCCGCCATCAATCACCATCAGGGCGGTCAAGGGATTGTCTCGATCGGGGATATTTTCAACCGATCGCCCAAAGATGCGATCCAGAACGGCTTTCACACTAACGCTATTGGGTTGAACGTCTTGCTGCACGCGATTGGCTTCGACGGTGTAACGGGTGTAGGTGCGATCGCGAATCACATGTAAAATACCGCCAAAGACCGCCGCCACCCCAATTTCATCCCCCAATTCCACCCCATCATTGGGGAGACCAAACCGAGTCCGAATCGGCACAATCTGACCATTGTCACTACGCAGGATGCTGCCGAACGGGCTATTGAACCAGAAGCTGACTCCATTGGCATCGGTAAACCCGGCATCGATCGAAGTCCAACTGCCGGGCAACCCGTTGATCAGTTGGGATAAGGGATAGGGATCGCGGACTAAAGTACTAAAGGAATCGCCATCATATTCATAGATTTGCGCATTCAGCGTCAGATAGCTCCGCCCATTGACCACAAAGGCAGAATCTACCGTGCCAGTGGTTTGCAACGTGCTGGTAGCTGCAATGCCCCAGCGACTATTGATCGCAGCAGTGGACTTAATTTGACCCGTTAGAGAGACCGTAACGTAGGTTTGATTGTCGAGGAAATAGTAAATATCTCCCCCTGCAAACACTTGAACCGCCGCCGTGATCTGGCGACCCTCTGGCAAATTCACGAGTTGACGCAGCGGCGTGAGTTGGGTGTTACTGGGCAGCGCGATCGCATCTGGTTTGACCAAAAATCCGCAGCCATTATGGTTATAGGCAAACCAGGGACCATCCATTGAGTTGGCACTGTAGTTGAGCTTGACGACATTGGCGGCTTCGATCTGAGCCGTGCCGCTAAACTCTTGGGGAAATAGCTCTTGGAACAGTGTCTGACCCCGGTTGCTAATCAATTGTGCATCTGCGGGTTGCGAGTACAGTTCAGGGGTGAGGTTAAAGGCTCGATTATGCAACTCAAACGGACCCACAGCGAAGCTTTGGCTCAGATTGAAGCGCACATTGATGTAAATGTTCTCATAATTGTGCTCGGTCAAGCCCTGCGTTAACTTCGTAGAATTCTCAACAAAAATGTCTACATCAGAGACATAGTTCGAGAATTTCAAAGCCATCCCCTCTTTGGTCGTGTTCGTAAACGTCGTTTGCAACCGTTGCGGTTGCGTCCAGCGTTTGTTGAGGTTGTAGAAAGAATAGTAGACCTTGATTTCCCGAACTGTATTGCCCGAACTCGACACCGCCTTTTTCCCATCCGGCAGATCCTGGGTTGTGACGATCGCCCCCGACGGATCGTCGGACGTTTCGCTCACCACCGCCCAGAAAACAAACACTCGATTAAAGGCAAAGACAGGCTCCACCCGCGTCGCCTCAATGCTGATGTTTAGCGCTTCCCAGGGTTCCCAGGTAGCGGCGGCACTGTCGCCATTGATAAATGTCCCAAACCGATAGAAATAGCGCATCGGGTCAGTGCGAGTCCGACCAAACAACACCAGCCGTTTATCGTTTGCCCCCGAACTATTATCGTCATAGACATAGCCTCCGGCGATCGTCAGTTCCGAGACCTCAGTAAAGCTATCCAAATAGTTCAGATATGCTTCTTCAACAGCGGTTTCCGTTAGATCCCCTTGCGTTAGGCTATCTTCCAATGCCTGAAAACTCGCCGTTTTGGCATCGCGCAGTTCTGGACGCAGATAGTTTTCTGGATACAAAAAAACTTTGCGGTTTGCTTCCCACAACCGATAATTGCGCAGCCATTGCCAGCGCTCCTTCAGGAGGGATCGGGTCGCCTCTGGGTCGCTGGCTTCCGGGGCAATATCTTCCAGGTTAATAAAGTAACGATGCAGATAAAGCTGAACAGCCCCGATCGCCTCTTCAATCCGCGACGTTTCTGCCTCACTCGACATGAGAATATCGATCAGCAGTTTTTGATAGAGCTGCCGGGAGGTGCTCACCTCAGCACCGTTACGATCGTGCGCGATCACGTAGGGCACCAGCGCATTGCGCTTGAGCGTGTTGAGTTCGTTGACGATCTGTTTGATCAGCATAGCGTAATTGTTATCGCAGTCGATCGCCACCAGAATATCGTAAGCTCCTGTCGCAGCTTCTTGGAGATTGGGGGAATCGGTGCCATAGAGCGGCCACCAAACCTTTTGATAGAGAGCAGACACATCCACCCGCAGGCGACGCGACGCAGCCAGAATGTCATAGAGCCGCAGCACCAGCTCTAGGTGAAACTCTTTCTCTACCCCGTTCACTGCTTCCGGTAAGAACGCATTCCGCTGTTTGACCCAGCGCACCGCTTGCTTCTCAAAATCAAAGAGGGTCGCAAATTGCAGATAGGGTTCTGCCACGGTTCCTTTGGCACCGCTCACCAGTTCCGTCAACGTTAGTTCACCGCCGGTATAACTCTGTCCCAATGCCTTAAACTTGCTAATCGCATGGATATCACTCAGGAGATAATCTGACCATTCTCCCCAGCGGTAATTCAAAACCTGCACGGGTTTCTGCTGATCGAGGTCACTGAGGTTCAGATTGTAGGTGACAAAATTGCCGTTGGTATGGAAGTAAATTTCGTCTTCAAACTGAAAGACGGTATCGACCCCCGTTGCTGTTAAGATCGTGGACTCTAGATGAGGCCAGATTTCGTTAATAGACCGGGGATAGTCTGCATCAATATAGCGGGCTTCATCGTAGGGATTGAGGTCAAACAGGTCAGCGGTGTCGCTATACCGAACCAACTGTTGTTCCTTAAAGACATATAGCGCCCCCTCTCGATCGACATAGGCTCCATCGATCGCGGGGTTAGCGGTATCAAAAACATTATCCAGATGTCCCCAAACCTCGTTAATATCACCGGCAACACTACGGCTATGGGTGCGATCGTCAGCGGTCATCACGTTGAGATACTGACGTTCATTAAACAGGACTAACCCAAGATTTGACAGGTATAGCGCAGCATCAACTCCGTCACGATAGATTTCATCCAGATGGTCTAACCCCAGTTCTTCTGCCAGACTTTCGCCGATAATTTTGGGATAACCATCATCGATATACCGATAGCGATCGCCACTGTAGCGAATATACTGTTCTCCCGAAAATAGGTAGGTCTGTTCGGCTTCCGGATCGACAAAAGCCGCATCGACATAGCCACCTGCGGTGAAATGATTATCGACATGACCTAGACCATCAATGTTGTACACCCCATACGGGTTGGGGCTGCTGGTGAAGAGGGTATCGCGGGTGAAGAAATAGAGACAGCGCCCATTGTCGAGCAGACCGTTAAAGAAAGCAAAAGGTTCGCTTTGCGCATAGGTCGCTTCCAGGGCATCTAGATGTTCCTGGAACTCTTGGGGCATGAAGGCAAAGGCGGGTTCCTGACGCAGATAGGTGGCGATCGCTTTGGGATAACCTTCGTCTATAAAGCGGTAGCCGCGATCGTTATACCGGACATAGGAATCTCTGGCAAACAAATAGGTGATCCCCTCACTACTGACCCAGGCGGCATCTACTCCCTCCCTCAGGATATTGGTTTGCCGCCCCCAATCGTCTTTGATAGCCGTGACGGCAGTCCAGTTTTCGGTACGGCTGTCGTAGGCGACATAGCATTGCTGGCTAAACAAATAGACCGTCCCATCTGCTCCGACAAAACCTGACTTCAAGTCCTTAAAGTCTGTCCGATTAAAGGGAATGCCGCTGTAGAGTAACACCAGGGGCTGGGGATGACCCCAGTTTTTGGTATTGAGATTAAAGCTGATAAAGGACTGATCGCTGATAAAAATTAGGGTGTCATCCTGCACAAAAATCGCATCAATGACATCAAATCCCTCTTGCTGATAGGCATCTGGAATGCTCCAGAGACTGTAATCTGCTTCACGAGGATAGCCAGGTTCCGGGCGATCGTAAGTGTCTTGGGTATAACGCAGATAGCGGAAGGTGCCGTTGGCATCCGGGCGTTCAAACAGGTAGGTGTCTTCTTCCCAGACGTAAGCCAGCGCCACATGACGCAGCCCTCGCCATTGATCGCTGATCCGGCGCGGCGGATAGGTGACCGTCTGATTCACATAAATATCCGAGTTATATTGCACAAACCATTCACCCGAAAACACATAGGTGATGCCATCCCGTCCGACAAAGACCGCGTCGATCGTTTCCTCTTCGTAAATCGGGTTATACGATCGACCCCACACCTCAGTAATGGCAAAGTTCCGCCCCAAATCAACATCGTAGTACTGATTTCCCGCAAAAATATAGCTCTTGCCATCGGTTCCCCGCAAAATGGCACTAATCGCAGCCTCTAGCTTGCCCTCAGCCTTTTGGGCTGCGCGGGGAATAGCCGGGGTGGCGGTGAGGGTGCGATCGTCTAGATGATTGAACTTACGCCAACTGCCGCCACTCAAGACGTAATTGATGCCTTGTTCCTGGGTGACAGCCTGGATCTGAGCAAAGTGGGGATTGGTGTACTGTTTGTAATTGTGCTCATCGCCAATCACGGCATGGAAGCGATCGCCTTGGAATAAATAGACCTGCCGCTGATCGGCAAAGGCTGCATCAATGCCACTCTTCATACCCTCCTTCATGCCATCAAAAAAGCCGATCGGCAATCCTCGAAAGCGAGGTTCTTGAGCAAGACGATCGATCGATCGAGGATAACCCGGCTCAACGGCGCTGTAGTTGCTGCCCTCGTAGCGGAACAGTTGGTCGCCAGAAAACAGATACGTATGCATGACCGTTCGATCGATCAGTTGACCCTGTTCGTTTTGTTCTTCCCAACGAGATTCCACCACCAGCGCCGCATCGACTTTCCCGGTCTTGTCGATATTGTTGCGCACCTTTCCCCAAACCTTATTCGTCAAGCGCGGATAGCCATTGTCGAGATGTCGCAATTTGGAGTCGGAAAAGCGCAGGTACTTGTTGCGGTAGAACAAATAGGTTTGCCATCGGTGCCGGTGAACGCAGCCTGAACCCGATCGCCATCGTTCAGACCCATTAGGGGGCGATCGACTTGCTCTGCCAGCACCTTTGGTTCCGACCACCAGCGGCTGGCGTGGTCATGTTCGATATAGTAATCGCCCGCAAACAAATAGACCTTGCCCTCAGGGCCATTCATGATCGCATCCAGTTGAAAATCAGTTGCGCCCTGAGTCAGACTGAGCGGTAGACTCCAAAAATCGTTGTTCACCGTCGCGGGAAACACTTCGATCTCGTCCACATCCGGACGGTGCGCCAGCACAGTTTCAATCACCCTGGCATTCGGGTCTAGGGCATCTACCTCGAAGGCATCCTGCTCATGCCGACGCAGCGTCGAGTAGCGCACGTAGATAGGTTGCCCTTCAGCATTGGTGCCAAACAAATAGGTTTGATTTCCCAACACCACCGCTGCCGTGACACGAGTTACCCCCTGCCAATCTGGCGCAATCCGACGTGGAAAGCCATCGTCTACCTGCGTGTAGTGGTTGCCGGAATAGCGCACATAGTGATCACCCGAAAACAGATAGGTGTAGCCATCCAGACCGACAAACGCCGCATCAACCTGACCCAGATTGGCAATATCATTTGAGACGACTCCCCAGACGGTTCGCGTTTCTGCGGGAGTTACGGTGCCTGTGGCTGGATCGATCGCCACAAAATCATCATCCCGGAATAGGTAGAGGCGATCGTCCTCTCCCCCAAAAGCTGCATCAATCCCTGAATTAAATTCATCGGGCAGCATGGGAAACTCCTGATGCAGAGACTTGGGATAACCCGCCTCCGGATGGAGATTGGCTAACTCCAAACTGCCCGCATATTTGACCACCTTGTTCTTTAAAAACAAGAGGCAATATCCCTGGTGAGTCAGCGCCGCATCAATGTGATCGGTTGCACCAAAGTCATATTCGCTGTGCCCCCACTGCTCCGCCACCGATCGGAGCAGACCATCCTCAGATGAGAGGTAGCGATTTTCGATAAAGGCGTAGCTATGACCATCTAGACCATTAAACATCGGTCCTAGGTCGCGGTCAAAGCTTGAGGGTAATTGAATTGGCAGATTTTCGTCATTCCAGTCCGCAGCGATCGATTTAGGATAGCCCTGATCTACCGTAGGTTGCACTGCTCCAGCAGGCTGCGAACCCAGGATAAAATTCACGGTGGAGTACCGCACATACTGGTCATTGGCGCACAAAAACAGCCGCCCTTCCGCATCGACATAGGTCGCGTCGATCATTTCCAGGTTGCTAAAGTCGTTATCGACCTGTCCAAAATGGTTCTCGCGTTTATCCCACACGTCCGCATCCACATATCTGACATAGTGAAACCCACCACTCACCACCACCCAGGTGCCATAGCGATCGATCAACGCCGCATCGACTCGTTCTAGAGCATGGCGAGCAAACAATTGGCGGATGGGGTCTTCCTTCAGCCGCTTTGCAGATCTTTATCCTTTTCTGGCGATCGATCAGCTTCTCATCTGCCTTAATGCCGAGCACCACCGTCTTTTTGTCGATCAAGGTGTAATCGTCCACCTCATAAATCCAGTAGTAATCGTCCTTAAAGACATAAATAAATGCCTCGCTGGCTAATACAGCATCCACCGAGGTCAGACCATCCGGCAAAATCAGATCCTCTGGGAATTTGGCAACTAGATTCTGATCCTCTAGGAATAGAGAAATCTCGTTAATATCAAGCTGCTGCTGACTAATCAATAACGCCAACTGTCGAATCCGTTTAACCGCCTGCGTATAGTGCATATCATTAGGCAGTTCATCCAAATGACCTAAGGCATTTGCATCTTGTAGCAACGGTTGCAACCAGGCAAAATGCAGGTTAGTTTCCGTCTTAAACAGCGCCGCAGACACGGCTTTAACTGCATCCAGATCAATGCCGAGGACACTTTGCACCTGTTCTAGAATGGCAGTCTGCTGTCCATCGCTATAATCTTTCAGCGCCTGATCCACCGCTTTAATAGTCTGTTCGATCGCTTTAGCAATGTCGTATAACTGGAAGAAAACTTCAGTGTCATAGTCACTAAAACCGGGGACATCGAAGACTGCTGCATTTTCCGGGATCAGGAAGAAAGCAAGTTGGCTAGCCTGCAATAATCCACTGTCATCTAGAACGCCGATCGTCTTCAGACTCTGGTGCAATCCTTGGATTTCGTTCGCATCAAACGCAAGAGCGGTGAGCTTGTCCTCTTGCAAACGATAAGCGTTCGCGTAGTGAATGATACTTGCGATATGGTCAAAAACGATCGCGACCTGCGCGGGTTCAAAGTAAGAACGGAGACTCAAGCGATCGCGGTTGGCTTCGTCTTGGAAGAACGCACTAGCTTGGGGAGAAAACTGTTGGTCGTTGAGATAATCACCTTGCAGGTCTGCAATCACCCAGCGCGACACGGTGACAGCCGCCAGTTTACCCAGTTCGCTTAGGTCGATGCGTAACCAGGTGTCTTGATCTGCGCGATCGCATTCTTTAAGGCGGTATAAATCGCTTCACGATGGGGGTAAAACTGTAATGCCAGCGCCATCGTTTTGGGGGTTTCGGTCAACAGGCGCATCTTGTCCTGGATGATCATCTGTTCGTTGATATAACGATTCACCTGAAGATTTTTGATCAGGTCTTGCAGAGCGATCGGCAGTAACCCTAGATCGGTAAACAATTGTTCGCTGATTTTGATCGGGCTATCTTCAAACTTGTCGAGCTGTTGCTGGAACTGTTGGTATACCGAATGAGTAAGCTGTGCTAGTCCCGTTTCCAGCGTGAACCGATTGGCACCACTGGTATCACTAAATAACTCCACATCCTGCGCAAAACCCTGCTCGTCGATGTAGCCATTGTAAATCAGCGTATCGTATAGCTCACGCGCTTCGGCTTCAGTCAATCCCAGTTCTTTTAAGTCTGACTTAAAGACCTGAATTTCGATCGAGTCCTCTGCCTCAAGCTGGGTGGCAGAATCTTCTTGGTAGATTTGATAAAACAGCTCAAAGACGCTTTGCTGGATGTCGCTAAAATCATGCTCTAGCTTGAACATGGGGAAGGGGGGCAACTGGCGATCGACTAGATTTTCCGTTAAGATCTTGCCGCTGCCATCAATCATCTGATGATTCACCAGATGATTAAAAATCTTTTCCTGTAATTTAGTTCCGAGCTGCAAGCTGACAAATTCATACTCGCCAATTGTGTTCAGTTGCAGGATAAAGTCGTCGGTGAGTTCAGCAATCTGACGCGGATTATAGTCCAGCAGCAGATGCTGAGGTTCTTTAGAAGAATAGTCAGAAGTATAGGGCTTGTGATGTGAGAACTTGCCGCTCTGAGTGCCACAGCGACCTTTGATCAGACTAAACGCAAAACGAGAGGCTCGTTCATCGCCAAGCGCCTCCTTGAGGGTATCCGGACCAATTTCTGATGCTTTGAAGCTTTGCAGCAGCGTGTTATATAGTGCCAGATCCTGAGACTTTTGCTCCGCTTGCTCCCGATCGGTCAGCGGTGCACCATTGACGATTTTCCACAGCGTCTCTGCTGAGTATCCAAATTCCTTCATCCATTGGTTCAGCGCCATTAAGGATTCCAATAACCAGAGCCGATCGCCGATGGTGTGGGGCGCAGTGTGATGATTGAGCGCAATGAAAATATCAAAGCATTTCTGGGTGCTGGGAGCGCTGTATATAAAGTAAGTCTGCGGATCTCGCTGACCTATAAAGGGATCTTGCTCTAAAAGGTCAAATAGAGTAAATAGCTCTAGGAAATGGACACCTAGCATCTCGCAGAGGGCGTGAATCCGGTAAAGCACGTTGAGCAGTTGCCATTGAGTCTCTTGATTGTCCAAGTTTTGCCACAAACTGCTATCCGCAACAGCTTTAAACTTGAGCCGATTGGTAATGTTGATCAGGTCGGTGTCGGTAAACCCTAGAGCGTGCCGCAGCCGTTGACGGTACTGGATATTCTGGGGGCTAAACAAGTCCGGATGAGACGGGAGGGGCGTGTAAGTGTGATAAGTGGTATCCGTATATTGGTTAGGGAGAATCCCCATTACCTGGTCCAGGTGTAGATATTGACCCGTGACTGAGACGCAGGGCAGGTTAAAAATTCGGTTGAACTGGTCTTGGGGCAGCATTTCGTTGGTCTTGCCCATCCAGGAGATCTGACTGAGCAGGGTAACGACGGTGTCGATCGGTTGCTCTAGAGTCTTGTGGATGTAAACAACCTGAGCCAGATAGACGAGGGTATCTGCATTGAGGGTCGGAGTGCCATTAACCTGACAGCAAGTGCGCAAAATCTGATCTAATTCGGTAAAGCTGAGACCGATTTTTTCGCCAATCGGACAAAACGACTGGTGCGGACAAACCAGACCAACGGCACAGAAGGATCGCTAGTAGCGTCCACCGCACGCCACTCTAGAGTGGTTTCGTCGGCATTCAGAGTGACATAACCAGCGCTGCCCACTTGGTTGATGTAAAACGTTTCGCGACCCGCTTCCACGATCGCATGATCCGTCGGTTCGACATAAAGGGTTTGATACAACACTTCCCGCATCTCAGCAGGGGAAAGCGCCGTAGCCTCCATAAAGGTAGCAACGGCAGACATCTCGCTGATAAAACTGGTGCCGCTATAGCCATAGGACTGGGCAACCGCCGCCACGGGAGCAGAATCCGCTATTATCAACCCGCTCAACTCCGCTGGAGACAGCCCTAAGTAGTCCCGAGCCACGGTCTGGTAATCGGTTGATGTGGCAAACAAACGCCGCAATTCGTGAGCGGAAATGCCCAAATGATGCAGGTGATTTTTAATTTTCTCGTTTTCCAATGAAAACGGCATATTGAAGGGATACACCGCACTTTCTAGGGCGGCATAGGCTTCGCTGGTCGTGGTTACCCGCCCTTCTAAGATCTCGTTGGCGATATCAAGGTAGGGAATCAGCGTTGTGGTGTTTTCGGCATTGAGATCGATCGCTTTGATGTCACCTCGACGGGTATCAAAATCGATCGAGCCAAACTCATCATCCAGCATTTGCAACAAGTCAGTCAGATAGGCTGCGGGGGAGTAAACCGTTCGGGCATCATCACCCGCTTTGAAGTCAATATTGCCGAACAGATCGGCATAGTTGGGAAGATTTGTTTGCATACTCACAATACTTACGATCTCTTAAATGAAGTGACGTGGAAGCAATGGGCACAAGAACCGCAAAGGCAAAAATTTTTAGAAGTGTCAACGTTGCTGCTACCGGACAAAGTTAGTCGTGTGGATGTGGGGTTCTGACTGCTGCACCGCAGCAATATATTGCAACGCCACAGCTTTGCGCAGGGCAAGGGCACGCAGATAAATCTGTTCTGCGATCGCGCCATCCTGATCAAAAAGACTGAGGTTACTTTGGATAAAAGCCTTCCTAGGGATGCTGGCAATCTGCAAGGAAGATTGAATGCCATTTTGCAATAGTTTTTTGGCGAGATCCTCTCTATCCGGCGGAACAACCCGCAACACTCGCTGATAGGCTTTGAGTTGATTGATCAAACTTTCTTTTTCGTGTTCAAATCCAGCCCATTCAAGTTGATCAATATTGGGAGCATGAAGCAAATCCGCTGTACGAAAGTCAATTTCCTTGTTTTTGCTCAAAAAGGCATTCAGTTTTCCTAAGTCAATGCTTATGGCGTTGCTTGTAGCGTTGCCTATTGTATCGGTGGGCTCATCCGACTGCGCTGCATGAACCTGTTGCAGTCTCGTGACTTTGCGTAGCAGGGCAGTAGCCCGCCGATAAACCTGTTCGGCAAGTCCGCTATCATCACCAAACAACCTTAGATTACTTTGGATAAAAACTTTTTCAGGTGTATTAACGATCTGCAGGGGAGATGTAATACCGTTTTCCAAAAGTTTTGTGGCCAGATCATCTCTATTCTCGGGCACAACCCAGAGCAGGCGCTGGTACAGTTTCAGTTGTTTGATCAAGTTTTCTTTTTCATCTTCAAACCCAGCCCACGCATACTGATCGATGTTGGAAACATCACGCAAATCCTCTTTGAGAAGGTCGATCGCCGCATTCTTACTTAGGAAAGCGTTCAGCCTCCCTAAGTCAATTCTTTGTTCCTGGCTCATTTGTACACCAGCCCATCGATTAGTTCCGTATTCAATTAAGCATTTTTACAGGAATAATGTAAGTCTTTAGCGCCTAAAAAGAAATATCTTTTATTCTTTCATAATCATTCTCAAGATAATGGAACTTACTCTGTGTCGATCTCCGCACTTTTTGTTGTTGTCAAGTCCCAGATTGTTTGGCTTCAGGGCAACTGGGATAGCTCGGGAGAGATCGGTCTGTTAAGAGGGTCGCACCAGGGACGAGGGGAAGGAAGGCACGAGAGAGAAAGGACTAAAAGTGTGGCTGAATAGCGCTATGATTTCGTCGGAGTTTGAACAGAGCCTCTAGGATTTGAGAAATCGTTATAGTCAACCAGAAGATGAGAATGGGGAGTGCTTCTGTGAGGACGGTGACGCTATCATCGATGCGCTGCATCCGAGAAATAATCTTGGTTCGTTAACAGACGAATACTCATGACCTTGCTGGATCAGTTTTGCGACTAAGCCTGTCCAGCCCGTTTGGTGGCTAGCGCCAATGCCTGCTCCATTATCGCCATGAAAATATTCGTAGAATAGAACCAGATCTCGCCAGTGCGGATCAGTTTGAAACTTCTCGGTGCCACCATATACGGGACGATCGCCCGACTCATTCTTCGCAAAGATGCAGGTCAACCGCTGAGAAAGCTCGGCGGCGATCGCCCACAGGGTCATCATTTGCCCAGACCCTGTAGGACATTCAATCTGGAAGTCATCCCCCAAATAGTGATGAAACTTCTGAAGCGATTCGATTAGCAAAAAATTGACTGGGAACCAGATGGGACCTCGCCAATTGGAATTTCCTCCAAATAAACCACTGCTAGACTCAGCGGGTTCATAATCTACCCGATGCTGCTGGTTGCCTGCATCAAAGACATAGGGATGGGTAGCGTGATAGCTAGAAACAGAACGGATACCGTAGTTCCCAAAAAATTCTTGTTCATCTAACATTTTTTCTAGGATCCGCCGCAGTTTTTCGGGAGTGGCGATCGCCAATAGCCGTCTGGCTCCTACGCCTTCAGTTTCAATACAAGCCACATTTTTGCAGAGATCAGGACGGTTAGCAATAAACCATTCTAGTCGTTCTTTAAAGCCAGGCACTTTAGTTAAAATATCGGGTTCTAAGGTGGTAACAGCAAATAAAGGAATTAATCCCACCATCGATCGCACCTTTAATCTGAGCCGTTCATGATTTGGGAGATGAAGCACATCGTAGTAAAATCCATCTTCATCATCCCACAGTTGCGCACCATTGCCGCCAATGTGGTTCATCGCGTCTGCAATGTAGAGAAAATGTTCAAAGAACTTGGTTGCCATGTCTTCATAGACTGGATTTTCCTGCGCTAATTCTAGAGCAATGGTCAGCATATTTAAACAGTACATACCCATCCAACTGGTGCCGTCAGATTGTTCAATGTATCCGCCCGTGGGAAGGGCAGAACTGCGATCGAACACCCCAATGTTGTCTAACCCTAAGAATCCGCCTTCAAATACATTACTGCCTTCTGTGTCTTTGCGATTCACCCACCAAGTGAAATTGAGCAATAACTTTTGAAAAACTCGCTCTAGGAAAAGGCGATCGCTCCTGCCATAAATTTTTTGTTCAATCTTATAAACTCGCCAAGTTGCCCAGGCATGAACAGGTGGATTAACATCGCCAAATGCCCATTCGTAAGCTGGAATTTGACCATTGGGATGCATGTACCATTCTCGTGTCATTAAATCGAGTTGGTGCTTAGCAAAAGCTGGATCAACCATTGCCAAAGGAATCGTGTGAAACGCTAGATCCCAAGCGGCAAACCAAGGATACTCCCATTTGTCGGGCATGGACAGAACCTCTTCAGTTTCGAGGTGCAGCCACTGATGATTACGCCCTTTTTGGCGATCGCCTGATGGAGCAGGAGCAGCCGAATCGCCTTTCAGCCATTGGTCAACCGAGTAGGAATAATACTGTTTGCTCCACAACATTCCAGCAAATGCCTGTCGCTGGATATTGCGGGCATCTGCGCTCATGGCAAAGGGTGAAATGCGTTGATAAAATTGGTCTGCTTCCTGTTGCCGAGCTTGGAAAAGGCGATCGCTGGAACCGAAGATGAGATCGTTCGTATCTGCGTTCCAGGAAATGTCTTCACAGATCGTATTTTTACACAAGCGGAGCTGAATCGTTTGAGTTGTTTGAGGTTCAATACTCAAAACATAATGGGCGACGGCTTTAGTCCCTGTTTGTTCAGGATTCACCGTGTCAGACTGAGCGTGAATGACGTAATTATTAATCCCATCTTTAACATAAGATGATGAATTTTCAGTTCCAAATAGCCGTTTATAATTTGTTTCGTTTTCGGTAAATAAAAGTGTTGGCGATTGTTGCCCTTGAGGCTGATCTTGAGGTTGGCAGTATAACCAGTATTTGCCCAAACTAGGATGGTGGGCTGCAATGATGCGTATATTCGAGTGTGCATCTGAGCTCTGTTCTGAATTCTTAGAAAGACCTTCTAACGATACAGAATCTGGGTTACAGGCAGCCAATGAGGGTCTTTCTGAGCTGCCATTCCAAGACCAGGTATTGCGGAACCAAAGCGTAGGCAGAAGATGAAGGGTTTTGATTTCTGTGCCCCGATTAGTGACCCCAATCCGAATATGCACATCTTCTGCTTCTGCTTTAGCGTATTCCACAACAACATCGAAATAGCGGTTATCGTCAAAAATTCCAGTATTAAGCAATTCAAATTCAGGTTCGTGCCGCGATCGCCGTTGATTTTCTTGGACTAATGGTGCGTAGGGAAATGCCTGCTGAGGATACTTATAAAGATATTTCATATAGGAATGGGTCGGAGTATTATCCAGGTAGAAGTAATATTCTTTAACATCTTCTCCGTGGTTTCCCTCGCTGCCTGTTAATCCAAATAACCGTTCTTTAAGAATGGGATCTTCCCCGTTCCAGAGCGCGATCGCAAAACAAAGTAACTGACGATCATCGGAAATTCCGGCAATGCCATCCTCTCCCCAGCGGTAAGCCCGCGATCGCGCTTGATCATGGGAGAAGTAATCCCAAGCTTCTCCAGAGGAGCTATAATCCTCGCGCACGGTTCCCCATTGCCGTTCACTGAGGTAGGGTCCCCATTTCTTCCACGGTGCTTGGCGAAGCTGATCGGCTTCTAGCCTTTGCTCTTCATGAGTCATGTTATTTTTCTCCTTTAAAGTTTTGACTGGCTCAGTACTCATAAAATGTCCTCTTCTGGAACAAGTTATGTAACGCTTGTACGGCAGAAAAATGACGGCTGAATAACGACTGATTCTCTAATCTCTAAACGTCAGAGCTAACTTATCTGAGAACAGCAGCGCCAAAGGTTGCATTGAATTGACGACACCAGATAACGGCAGATTGATAATCAGTCAAGTTAACGTTATCAGGAATAGGATAGCTTTGAGCCCCTTCAAACTTTTGTAGCGGCGCAAGAACTACATAGTCTTCTGCTGCCAGAGGATAGGTTGGAGGTTGGGTAGAACCGATGACATCAGCCGATCGATGTAAGATCAGTACGAGATCAGGACCATTCTCAGAGGTTTTAAAGTTCTGATCTAGTTCTAGGGAGGACTGGTTGTTTTGAGTAATCAGACGAACCGTTCCCTCCGTGGGGTGTTCTGCTGAAACAAAAGTGCCAGATCTAATAGTTTGTCCTGAAATAGCGCTAGCTTGAACGGCGGGAGCTTCTTGCGCTTGTGAATTTGGAATAGCACTAGCTTGAACAGTAGGAGTTTCTTGTGCTTGTGGGCTTGACACAGTTTTTACGCGGGTACAACTGATCACGGCGACAGATACAATTCCTAAGGTTAACCAGTATCTAATTTTAATGTTCATGATTTCATCCTCTTGAGTTAATTAATTGCCTTTAAAGGGCGTTTACGATCGTGGCTCAGTCATAGCTTATTCTCTACTAAAACGTAGTTTATGGAGTAGGTAAGCGATCGCTGAGTAATTGGGCTCCCTGGTCGATTGTGGCATCACGATAACCACAGCGAAAAATACAGCGCTTATTGTTGTCGTGATGCAGCTTGGCACAAACCACCGATCGACGACTCGATCGCACATAAACTTCGGCTGCCAGCATCATCCCCGCTAACGGTGCTGTGAAATAAACCCAGATAGCAGTCCAAATTTGAGCTGGAATCGCCGAAGCCAAGGTGCGGGCTGGATTCATACTCATGCCGGATAGTGGCGCTTCTAGGGTGATGTAGGTGGCGATCAAAATTCCGGCAAAGACTCCCGTCCACCGGGCTAATCTGGGTCGGTTGGATACGAACAGAATCATCAACATCATGCCAAAAGCAATGGCTAATTCTGAGAAAAAAGCAATGTTGACTTGACCTAAACTGGGAACGGTCACGATGTAGTGAACTGATGGATGTGCGATCGCTCCTCGTAAAATTCTTGTAGCCAGCAACATCCCCATCAATCCACCAACAAATTGCGCCACAATGTAAAAGAACGCATCCCAAGGTTTAATTTTACCGAGTCGAAAAACGTGAGGGTGACAACTGGGTTAAAGTGGGCACCAGATTGTTGACCCCAAGGAGAATAGATTAAGGCGATCGCCATAGAACCCACTACAACACCAATCATAAATCGTCGCAGCAACGGATCTGCCATGGCTTGGTGAAGAGGTGAGATAGGATGTTGTATGAGTGTCGTAACGATAGCAGCCCAGATCATGAGAATTCCTAACCCTGCGGCTTCCATCAAGTATTCAGGATAGTGTCGGCGTAGAACATTCATAGCTATTGCCCCACCCTGACCGATTGCCGCCCATATCGTAGAACGGTAGACATCCAAACTAATTCATCCATAAAGCGATCGAAGCGACGGCTATAGGTCGGCTTGTCAAGGAGATCCCCAGACTCATCAAACAGCGATTGAACATTACTAAAGTTGAGATCATAGAAAATAGTTACCAACCCCAACTCTCGCATCACAGGCAAAAGATTTTGGATAACCCTGGTTCCGCCAAAAGATCCGGCTGAAACACCACATAGTCCAACGGCTTTATGAATGTATTCTTTTAAGCAAGTGTCAAGTACATGCTTAAGTAGACCCGGATAACCGTGATTATATTCTGGTGAAACGATGATCAAGCCATCAGCCCGTTCCATGGTGGCAGAGAACTGAGGATCTTTGAGAGATTCACCTGCATCCTGGGTAGAAATCGCGATCGTTCGGATATCAATCAGTTCCGTCTCGATATCCTCACGGACTGCAACCTGTTCCACCACAAATTTAGCAACAAATTCACTCTGGCGACCTTGACGAGGTGTCCCTAGAATGACTGGAATAAACAAGGGCGCGTTAGACATAATTATTGTTCCTGATAGTTCCATAGCAAACCGCCATCCACTACGAACGTACTGCCCGTGATGTAATCAGCCTCAGCGGAAGCTAGAAACGTCACAAGATTTGCTACATCCTGTGGCTGACCTAAGCGACCCAGGGGAATGTTTTTTAGCAGTGCATTTAGTTTTTCTGGATCGTTCAATAACTTGGTATTGATCGGTGTTTCGATCGCCCCTGGTGCCACATTATTAATCGTAATGCCAAGTGCGCCTAGCTCAACGGCTAAATTGCGAGTCATCATTCTCAGCCCTCCTTTGCTGGCACAGTACGCTGTAAAATTGGGAAACGGTAGTTCTTCATGAACTGAGCTAATATTGATAACCTTACCAGTCCGTTTTGTGTCCATTAAATGGTTCACAAATATTTGCGTAGCAAAAAAAACACCTTTCAAATTTACGTTCATTACCGCATCATAATCAGCTTCCGTGACGTTCCAGAAAGGCGCGTGCTTTTCAATCCCAGCATTATTAACCAAAATATCCAATTTGCCAAAATGTTGAATGCTATCGGCAATCAGTTGGCGCACTTCATCAACGCTGCCTAAATCAGCTTGAACGGTGTATCCTCGACTGTTCGGAGGATGATTCGGACAGTCTGCCATATAGCATTGTCCCCCGATCGCCTCCACCTTTGCCAATGTATCCTCAGCTCCCTCCGGATGAGAGCGATAGTTAATCACTACATTTGCGCCTGCTTCGGCAAGACGCAGCACAATTTCTTGTCCAATTCCCTGGCTACTGCCTGTAACAAGCGCCACCTTACCGTCTAGTTTCATGGATGTTCTCCTGTCCAACTTGCTATGCATTAAACAATGGGCTTAAATGCTGAGAACCTTCTGAGTAAAGAATGATTAGTAGATAAGAAGACGGAAAAAGTCTGATGAGAGAATCAAGATTTTCTGGCTTTGTTAAAGGAAAAAAGCATTATTTTTCGTTACATTGATAGACTTTACGTGGATCGGTAACTGCACAGTTACCGTAGTGCCTGTTGTTAAAGAGTCAATTCTTAAGTCTCCACCGTGGGCTTCTACAATTCGTTGAACGATCGCCAATCCTAACCCGTTGCCATTAGATTTTGTGGTCACGAAAGGTTTAGTAAGCTTGGGTAAAACATCGGTAGGAATAGGAACACCACCATTCTGAACCTGGATCGAGACTTGATTCATTGAACTGGCTTGGATGGCGATCGAAACTTTATCTCCTGCTTCCACAGCTTCAAACGCATTAGTGACTAAGTTGATCAATACTTGTTTCAATTTATCTGGATCAGCGAGAACTATCATGGGCGAGGAAGCCGTTATGTATTCTAGAAATCTTTCAGAAGCGGCTGGCATACTTTGAAGTGAGCTGAGCATTTCAGCCACAAACCCAGTCAACTCTAGCTCCGACTGTTGTAAGGTCTGAGGTTTAGCATAGAGGAGAATTTGATTAAGTAGGCGTTGTGTCCGTTCTCCTTCCTCAAGCGAAAGCGTTAAATATTCCTGAAATCGTTCTGGCATATCCAGACGCTTAAAGGCATTTAAGCCCATTAATAAGGTCGTCAACGGATTACGGATTTCATGCACAATCATCGATGCCAATTCACCAATTTCTGCCAATCGTTCTAACGCCTGACTGGCTTGTTTAAGCAACGTGATGTCTGTAGTCACTGCCAGTAGACAAGGCTCATCTTCTAAATGAATAATCTCTGCTGAAAAGAGCCCTAAAAGGGTTTCCCCTGATTTTTTGCAAAACTGAATTTCTCGGTTGGCAACTCTTTCGTGCTGTTGAAGTTGAGTCTTGAGAGCTTCGCGCTCTTCAGGATGTGCCCAAGTTCCTAATTCAAGCACACTATGTCCGATCATTTCTTCATGACTAAAACCTAACATCTGCAGGCAAGCTTCATTCACCTCAATGTAGCGCCCATCTTTTAGAGTGCTAATTGTAATAGCGTTTGGAGAAGAGCGGAAGGCTTTAGAAAACTTTTCTTGAGAAATCCGTGAGGACTCTTCAGCCTGCTGGCGCTCGATTTCTGCTGCCGCGCGCGATGCAAATATTTCTAGGATTGCAGTGTCCCGAGGCTCATGCTCAAGCAGCTTGTCATCCAGCACGGCTAAGTGTCCCAGGATTTGACCGCCTGAACCAAACAGTGGAATTCCGGCATAGCTTTCTGCCTGCAATTTAGCTAACTCGCTATCTTTAGGAAATAAAAGCTGTACGTGTTGAGGATAATATTGGCAACTCTGACGATCGAAGACTTGTTCGCAAGGTGTACCGTATAGATTATACTCAAAATTCTTCCCAAACTCATTGCCTTGCCAAAAAGCAAAGGTGCAAACTCGTGTTAAGGGAGAGTTCATACAGCCACTGATCAGGGCGTAGCGAACGTTAAGGGCTTGTGCTAGCGATCGCACCAAGGAACGAAAAAATGCTTCTCCGATGACCGCAGCCGTTCCTTCTACAATCAAGCGCAGAGTTTGTTCTGAACGCTGCCGTTCTAGCACTTCGGTCTGAAGCTGTCGCAAAATTCGACCTCGCTCGATCGCATAGTGAATGACCCGAATTAGAAATTCGCTCAGAAATTTTCCTTTGACTAAATAGTCCTGTGCTCCAGTAGCAACAGCTTGCAGCGCCAACTGCTGATCATCCAATCCAGTGAGCACAACGATGGGCAAATCTGGGGCAATAGCTCGCACTTGAGTTAGAGTATTCAAGCCTTTAGAGTCGGGCAGAGAGAAGTCTAGGAGTGCAATATCAAATTGCGTGTGCCTCAGGTGTTCTAGCGCGTTGCTGAGGCGTTTGGCGTGAACAATTTGCCATGAGTCGTCTGCCTCTTCCAGCATTTCTATCAACAAGCAAGCATCTGCAAGGTTGTCTTCTAAGAGGAGCAGTGGAATGGGCACAACCATAGAGGATAGGACTCCAAAATCAGGCTAACATGTGGGAACTAAGCGGGAAGCAGCGATCGCACAACTGAAATTAATTGCTCAAATTCAACAGGTTTTACCAGGTAGTAACTAGCTTGGATCTGCGAGACTTTAGCAATATCTTCTTGCCGAGCAGAAGTGGTAATTACTACGACTGGAATATTTTTTAGGTCGTCATTTGCTTTGAGGTCTACCAGTACCTCCTGACCATTTTTCTTGGGCATGTTGAGATCTAGCAAAATTAAATCAGGTAAAGGAACATGTGCATATTTGCTGCGTTTACAGAGAAAGTCAAGAGCTTCCACACCATTCTTTACCCAAGATAGTTGATGGGGAATTTTACTTTCATTGAGAGTTTCTTGAATGAGGTAAGCATCACTTTTAGAATCTTCTACGAGTAGGATTTTGAGAATATTGGAATTGTGGCGATTGCTCATGGGGGTTCCCCGTTTAGAATAGGAATTTCAAAATAGAAAATTGAGCCTTGCCCAAGTTGTGGCTCGACCCAAATCCTTCGATTTTCGATTTTCGATTTTCGATTTCAGCCTGAGTGTGTTCCTTAGTTTCTTGCTTGAATAGCTAGTTTAAGAAAATCTTTTAAGCCTAAAGATGAATTGAGTCAGTATCGTCAACCACCTCATAGCCTGGAATCATTAGCCTTGTATTAAACCCAAATAAGATAAATTATTTGGGTTCAATCGACAAAATTCAAGATTCATGGAGCGCCATAGATCACAGGGAAAAACAGCGCCACCATGACTTCTTCTAGTGTAGATTTGCCTTTTGATAACGACGATTCCATCCCTTGAGAGATTCCCCCAGTGACCAAACTGCGCCTCCTAGTAAAACCAAGTCTTTTAATAAGAATTGCCCTGGTGCTACAGATAAGGCAGGAAACCCTCCCAGAGTGGGTTCCCATCCTGGTGTGGAGAATAAGAAAGTAAGGGTTGAGAGAAACGTCATGACCGCTATTGCGCTACCAATCGTAGAAGCGATCGCTGACCATGGGCGTAATGCCATCAATATCGCTGTTGTTACTTCAATGACACCAATGAGATTAGAAACTCCTTGCACGCTCATGATACTGTACATCCAACTCATAAAAGGGCTATTTTCTACTAACGGTTTAATAGCATTAGCCTCGTAGGATGTAAACTTCATCAACCCAATCCATAACAGAATTAACACCAGTCCATATCGTACTAATAGCAATCCAATGATTTCTAGGATGCGACTGAATGCGATTCGATCGGATGTTGCAGTTGCCACTGTTCGTCTCCTTTGTAATTATTGGGTTGCATTCGTTCAATCAGATGATCTCCAACTCGTAAAGCATTAGCAATGATCGTCAATGTTGGGTTCACGGCTGCGCTAGAGCGGAAGAAGCTTCCATCCACTACGTATAGATTGTCTACATCGTGAGTGCGACAATTAATGTCTAGCACTGAGGTTTGCGGATCTTCACCAAAGCGACAGGTGCCGCATTGATGAGCTACACCTTGAAGCGGAATTTTTTTACGAAAATAGAAGGAACAAGGAAGGATGCGATCGCCACAGTCAATAGATTTCAGCACCTCTGCCCAACGCTGGAGCAATCGATCGAAAGCAGTGGTGTTATTGTCCGTATAGTGAAGATGAATGGTGTTCTCTTGAACTAAAACTCGATTGTTTGCATCCGGTAAATCTTCAGCAGTCAACCACCAATCGACCGAATGATTTGCCATTGAAGTAAAAACTTCTCGGTCTTGAAAAGAAATTCCAGCAATCGCAGGTGAATCTAAAGCAATCATATCAGCGTTCACTTTGCCTAACAATTGTACGTGTCCCATGGGGTAATCAAAGCCTTTCTCTCCCCAGTAAAAATCATTCACCGCCATCGTTTTCTGAAATTGGGTAGGATTCAACTTTTTCGTTAACCCCACAATTGCTCCATTCTGATGCTTCATGAAATTCCGTCCCACCTGATCAGAGCGGTTTGCTAATCCGTTAGGGTGCTGATCGTTTGCCGAGCGGAGTAGCAGCGCAGCGGAATTGATTGCCCCACAGGAAACTACCACAATATCAGCGGAAAACAAGTGAACCTGACCTGCAACTTCAGCCTCTACTGCCGTGACTTCCCGACCAGATGGGCTAGTGTGCAGGCGCAGAGCTTTGGCTTCTGTCAATAACGTTAGATTGTCATGGCTCTCATCGGCGGGGCGCACACAGTTGATATCTGCATCTGCTTTAGCATTCACTAAACAAGGAAATCCATCACAAGTATTACAGCGAATGCAAGGACTTAAATGACGGCTTGCTTCATTCAACTTGATTGCCAACGGCATATAAAACGGATGCAATCCTTTTGTTTGTAATGCATCATGAATTTCTTGAATGCGCGGCTCGTGGCGAATGGGTGGGAAAGGATAGTCTTGAGTGGCGATCGGCTCTGTGGGATCTAAACCATGCTGACCATGCACTTCATAGAGTTTTTCAGCCTGAGTATAGTAAGGCTCAAAATCACGATACTTTAAAGGCCATTCTGGGGAAATACCGTCTTTGTGGTGTACCTGTTCAAAGTCTCGTTCGCGCCAACGAAATAGGGCACCACCATATACTTTGGTGTTACCGCCCACGAAATACCCTGTCCCAGGATGGAGTGCCTGCCCCGTCTGATCTCGCCAAACTTCGGTGGTATGGTAGCGGTCTTGCTCAAAAACCGATGCTGTATCCCAGTTCTCTTTCTCTCTAGGCAAGAAAGAACCGCGTTCTAAAACCAAAATTTTCTTGCCTGTGGGAGCCAGACGATGGGCTAGGGTGCCCCCGCCTGCGCCTGTTCCAATGATAATAATGTCGTAATAGGAGTTCATATGCTCTCAACTTGTTCCATGGTTAGGAATAAATTTGGAAAAAACAGGTTCCTTGCTTAACTCACTCAACAAGGTTTTATTCAATCATGAGCATGATTGAATGTCCTGAATTCGCTGTGATAGTTTCATGAGATTAAGATAAGAATTTGTCGTTAATTGCGATCGCTACAAGTGTTCTTCCTACTTATCCTCTAGCGCATTCACAGAAGAAGCTATGAGGTCAGATTTTTACCTGTAATATACGCTGGTACGAACTCAGATAAGAACTTAGTGATAACCTAAAAAATCCTACTGCATTAACTGTATTGACATGCTTCTTAAAAAACTTATTCTTGTCCTTGTCACGGACTATTATCCACCAGAATGACCCACGAGGTGATGCTTGTAGCCTCATTCTTCTTACAGGGTGTAGATTAAGCTATAGAAGTATTTCAAGAGCCGTACCATCCCTCTGAACCGTGACTCGGCTCCATTCTAAATAATCACTTTGCTGGCTGTAAAAATGTTTCGGTTAGCATCTGCTCGGGTAAACACAAGATAGTCGAGTGGCTCTGGATCAGGACTGGCATTTTACAAGATACAGATGGGCTGGTTAGATAAGTCATGCGATCGCCCACTTGCCAAGGTTCACTGGCGATCGCAATCTGTAAACGATCCCCTCGCTCGATCAAAAGCGGCAGCACATGGCCCGCCATAATGCAGGCTTGCAATTCAGACTGCTGTGCAACAAAGTTTTCTGACTGCAACACCACTTCAACTAACTGCACGTCGTCTTTCGCCAAACACTGATCCCATTGATCAAGGGAAACTTGGGATGCAAAAGCAATTTTGATTCCTGTTGCAGCAAAGCTGAGATTATTGCCACTATTCAAGGGCGGTTGAGATAATGTGGCGACTGTATCAGGACGGAATAATTCTAAAGCCCGTTGGGCTAAAATCCCGTTTAGCTCTGGATTGTTAGTCAGGGCCAGAAAGGTGCTTAAGGACGCGATTCCTGCTGCTTCTAGTTCCTCTAAATTTAAGTATTTGCTGATAATAGGAATTTCATCTAGCTGAACCGAGTTAGCATCATGGGTATTAAGGTCAATTAACACCACTGTTTCTCCTTTTTGGCGAAGTAACTGAGCTAGCAGTTGACTGAGTGAATTATTCCCAACCATCACAGTCCTAACCTGCTTTGTCTGCACTCCCAAACAACGGGCAATCCATCCTGCCGTTAGCCCTTGCACAAAAACAGTCATGAGCACAGTTAGAAAAACGAGGGCTTTAACAGCATTACCGCCATCAATGCCTTTTTTTGTAAGGGAGAGGGCAAAGAGGGATGCCATGGAGGCGGCGACAATGCCCCGGGGAGCGATCCAAGAGAGAAAGAATCGCTGCTGCCAACTAAAGCCTCGATTCCAGGTTGATAAGAGAATATTAAGGGGGCGCACCACGAGCATTAGGGCTAACACTGTCAGGACGCTTCCCCCGCCTAAATCAAACACGCTGGCGATCGACAAATCAGCCGCCAACAGTACGAACAATATCGAATTTGCTAAAATCCCTAACTGTTCGTTAAACTGCCGGATCAAGCGTTCTTCCGGAACAGCCGCCGCCCGCAAAATTACTCCCATAAGCACGGCAACCAGCAGCCCCGACTCGCTTCGTAGGGCTTGTGCCAGACTGAAAGCACCCCACACTGCCGCTAAGACGACGAGATTCTTTAATTCTTGAGGCAGAGATTTAGATTGCTTCAACAACAGACTGAGTAAGCCGCCAGCAATCAGCCCGATCGCCACCCCAATTCCTAACCTCAGAGCCAATCCTTCAGCAAAACAAGGGAATTGCCGTTCCGACCAAAACTAGCGGCACCTCATTTCTACTCAAAATAATGTTTGAGGGTAATCACCG
>JAAUPA010000015.1 GCA_012034615.1 Leptolyngbyaceae cyanobacterium CSU_1_4
GTCTGAGAAGTCTAGATTGCGATCCGATTCGCTCCCTAAATCCTATTCTGGGGGACTTCCAAACCACTTCTCCTTCAAAGTCCCCCCAGAATGGGGGATTTAGGGGGCGAGCGTAAGAATCTTTGATACTTCTCAGACATCCTGTTAGATCTTTGGCAAAATCTGGGACGGGTAGCCGTGCTTCAGGTTGATCCAATACTTCGGTTGGCTGGATCCAATACTTCGGTTGGTTGGGGCGATCGCGTCTATTTTTCAGCCACTCTCTTTTGAAAAGTTGCAGTTAAACTTTGGATCGATGATGGAGAATGATCAAAACCTAGGAAGTATTAATTACCGTGGCGCAAGTTGTTTTAGAAAACGTTTACAAAAGCTTTCCCAGTCGTCCGGGTGGCAGAGCGACCGAAGCAACGACTGAGACGGATGCTGTCGCCATTCTTCGACGGATCAATCTTAATGTTGAAGACGGCGAATTTATGGTGCTAGTCGGTCCTTCGGGTTGCGGGAAAAGTACGTTGCTAAGGCTAATTGCAGGGCTGGAAACGCTGACAGGTGGAAATATTTGGGTGGGCGATCGCCAGGTCAATCATTTGCCTCCCAAGGAGCGAGATATTGCCATGGTGTTCCAAAGCTATGCCCTGTATCCGCACATGACGGTGTACGACAATTTGGCGTTTGGGTTGCGGCGGGCAAGGGGAAATGTCTCCGCAAGTCTGGGTCAGCGGGTGCTGGCTCAAGCGAGTCACACCTTGCCTCGGCGCTGGCGCTATGAAACTGAAGATGAACGATCGATCGCCCAACGAGTGCAAGCGATCGCTGAAATGCTACAAATCGAAACGTTGTTAGATCGGTTGCCCAAGCAGCTATCGGGGGGGACAAAAGCAGCGGGTGGCGCTAGGTCGGGCAATGGCGCGTGATCCTCAAGTTTTTTTAATGGATGAGCCGCTGTCGAATTTAGATGCTAAGTTGCGCACCGAGACACGAACTCAGATTGTCAATTTGCAGCGCAAGTTAGGCACGACGACGATTTATGTGACCCATGACCAGACCGAAGCCATGACCATGGGCGATCGCATTGCGGTGATGAACGCTGGACAGATTCAACAAATCGCCCGACCGCTAGAGCTTTACAATCAACCCGCCAATCGCTTTGTGGCAGAATTTATTGGCTCTCCACCCATGAACTTTTTGCCCGTCCAGGTCAAAGCTCCAGCCACCTTGCAGCATCCCCAGTTTCGGATCACGCTCCCTGGCATTTGGGAAATGGACTTGAGGAATTATGTCGATCGCCCCTTGCTACTAGGCATTCGCCCAGAACATCTCCATGTCAGCGTTCCGGCTCTCAAAAACATTCCCATTCGAGTGGAGCGGGTAGAGGCGCTGGGCAGCGAAACCTATCTCACGGCAAGCCTGACCAATGCGACTGAGGATCCTGATTTGCCCCTCATCCAAGTCCGAACGGAGCCAGATCGGGCGGTGTCCCTTGGGGAAACGCTGTGGCTATCGGTATCACCAGAGAAAATACATTTGTTTGATGTCGAAACAGGAGAGGCGATCGCGTCACCGCTTTTGGGCTGAACTGCACGTTAGATAGGCGTTGGGCAAGCATTAGACGATCGGTTCTTGAGCGATCGCTTCTAACAGAACAGGCACCTGTCTGCCTAATTCCTCCTCCAGTCGATAGGCTTGATGAGAATAAAGATCTAATTCCATTGAGCCCGGAAGATTTGCCATAAAGCTTCTTGCCTGTTCTAAGGTGCAGCTCGAAAGCCTGAACAAAAGGCTGCTGCAATCAAACACATCGCCCGGTTTGAGGGCATGGGATATGGCTAGCCTCCAGCGTTGGGAGGGCAGCATGTCTCCATGTTCAATGCGGCGCAATCCATTGATAGAAGAGAGAATGACTAGGCGATCGCCCTCTGTTAATAACCGATCGTCGGGCGGCAACAAGAACTTGTCCGGATCATAGGCAGTGGGAGGCGTCACTTGGGCGGTCTGATGGTAGACGGGCACAACGCTGTAGCCATACGCCACTTGCGC
The DNA here is from genome assembly GCA_012034615.1 of Leptolyngbyaceae cyanobacterium CSU_1_4. GTDB lineage: Bacteria > Cyanobacteriota > Cyanobacteriia > Elainellales > Elainellaceae > Timaviella. Next base: position 2,038 of record JAAUPA010000015.1, read on the forward strand.
CAAAGTTTTGTTCACTAGCGTATCTGCCGCTCCTACCCGATACTCGGTGACTAAAATGGTTTGATGATTGAGCCGGAATAGCCCCAGAATATTTTCGCCAAAGGCTGCACTGGCAAATGCTTCTGCGGAAAGGGCATAAGCTGTTAGGGTTTTGGCATCGGGGAGCAAATCGCTTAAGTTATTGCTGAAGCGCTGCTCATAGGTGCGAATGACTAAGCCAATGTTTCGGTGGATTTCCTGGGCTGCGTTGCGGGCTAACAGAGCCACTTCTAAGTTCAACATTTGGTCTTCGGTGACCACAATGACGCTTTTGGCGGTGGCGAAGTTAGTTCGAGCCAGTTCGCTCAGAGGATTGCCCACTAAAAGCGGCATTTGGGTTTGCAGGTTCGGGTCGTCTAGCTGCTCGGCGATCGCCACAAACGGCTGCTTAAACTCCTTCAGCACTGCGGCAATGCGCTGCCCCACTCTGCCAAAGCCCACCAAAACAATATGGTTTCGCTTTGGAATCGGCGGACGTTTTCTAAGGAAACTGAAGCGAGAGCTAATTAAAGTATCGGTAATTAACCCAAATACTCCCAAAATAAACAGGAGGCTAATGGCAGTAATCAGCAAGCAAACCAACGGCACCCAGCCGGGAATTGCCACTTCTTCGATCAACCCTCCAAATAAATCGCCATAGCCTCCTAGCAGCAAGATAGCGCCCGACGAAACTGCTCTTTCCCAACTCATCCCTGGAACATTGTTTTTGAGAATGACGGTGCCCAAGACCCACAACAGCAGCGAGGCAGACAGCCCCACCCCCACCACGACGCGAGTCTGCTTTGCCTGAATCCAGCGCCAGAGTAGGGCAAGGATGCCCCCCAAGCCGCCTGTTTCCTGAATTTTTTGCCAGACCGATCGCCAGTTATTCTCTGGCGCGATCAGTTCAATGGGCGATTTGCTTTGATCAATCACTTCGATGAAAGTCACCCTGTCGCCTGCCTTGATTTGAGCGCCCGATCGCCATTTATAAAAGGCGCGGTTTGAGGCTAAGGCGCGGTTGGTCAGCTCGGTGCGGTTGGCGGGAATATGACTGAGCAACCGATACTTGGGTTCATGTAACAATGAACTTGCCGAAAATCCATCGAAGCGGCGATCGTGCGGTTCAACTCGTTGCTCTACGACTTGTAGCCGTCGATCGCCAATGTCAAAAAAACCCAAAATTCCTGCACCTAACCCGGCTAGCGTAAAAGCGTTGGCAGGCAGTTCGGTTGGTTCAAATGCCAAAAAATCACCCAACTGCTGTTTCAAAAGTTGGTTTAAGCTTTGCCGAGCAGAACGAACAATCAGCCGAATTTTAGGGTTCAGCCGCCGAGCCGCGATCGCCGTTTCAATGTTGACGCTCTCATCATGGGTCACTAGCAAAATTGCCCGACAGTGCTCAATGCCTGCCTGCAGCAGCACCTCGTCATTCCGACAATCGCCAATAATGGCGGGTTCATCCAGCAAACTGGGCAAATCCTGAACTTCCCACTCCTGCGTTTCGGTTTTCGCGATCGCCGTCACCCGAATCTCAAACTCCCGCAATGCAAACCGTTTGAGGCTATAGACACAGTATTGCCCCAAGCCCCCTAGTCCGCAGACCAAAAAGCGATCGATGGAAGCATTAGAGGCATCGACGCTTAGCGGCGGCGGCTCGGTCTGGATACTCTGATCCAGACCTTCCTCCTCAAAGTCTTCCTCGCTGCTCTCCTTCAGCTCCATCAAGCGCATCCAAACGGGAACCGGGTTACTGGGTTCGTAGGCATAGACTCGCAAAGTCTCCACCGCCTCAACCTGCAAGGTTTTCATCGTGCGGCACACAAACGCCAAAAGCCCAGACTGGCTCGGTAGCGCCCCAGAGCTCAGCCGGATATTGAGTTGTTCTCCTTGCCAGTCGGCACTAGCAATGACGTTTTTACCTTGAAGCCCTCGATTGAGGAGGGTGGCGATCGCCCCAGGATCGCCATTTCGGCACAGTTCTAAAAGGTTCGTGGGAGTCATGGTGGAGCTAGCCTAGTAGTCTGTTAAGAACTAAAAATTCAAAATTAAAGGCTGTTCATTTTGAATTTTGAATTGATAATTTTGAATTCGATCGCCCTTACCCACATTGACAACCCACTAGCCACGATGCCAATTCGTTACGCCGCCTGGTTTGTCGATGAGCATGATCCCATTTTCCTTGAGCTCATCCCGAAGGCGATCGGCTTCAGCAAAGTTCTTAGCCTGCTTGGCTTGATTGCGAGCTTGAATTTTTGCGTCGATTTCTGCATCCGAGAGAGTACCAGGCGATCGCCAGCCTGATCCTCTGTCTCTGGTCTAGCTTCTAACCCCAAAACCTGCGCCAAACACACCAACATTTGCCACTGTTGCCTCAGCACTTGGGGATCAGTCGCCGTTTTACCTGCATGGGTCAGAATATTGCCTTCTCGCTGCAAATCTTTTGCCAACTCAAACAGAACGGCTACGCCTCCGGGCGTGTTCAGGTCATTGTCCATTGCCGTCTGGAAACGCTGAACAAATTCGCTATCCATGGCAATTCTCATCGCCGCCGGATCGCCCAAAGAAATATCCTCAGTATCAGCCCAGCCCAGCTTTTCGCCCTGTTGATAGCCAAAGAGCAACCCCTCTTTTAGGGTGCCCAGCTATTCTGGGCAGAAGCGATCGCCGCTTCGGTAAAGTCCAACGGCTTCCGGTACTGGGCTTGCAGAATAAAGAGTCTGAGCGCCATCGGGTCTAGCCCAGAATCTAAAAGTCGGCGAATTGTGGTGAAATTGCCCAGGGATTTGGACATTTTTTCACCGTTTACATTCACCATGCCATTGTGCATCCAATAGCGAGCTAAAGGCTTGCCTGTAACGGCTTCTGATTGAGCAATTTCGTTCTCGTGGTGAGGAAATACTAGGTCTGAGCCGCCCGCATGAATGTCGATCGTGTCACCCAGCGATCGCGCACCATTGCCGAACATTCAATATGCCATCCCGGACGACCCGCGCCCCAAGGCGACTCCCACGCAGGCTCCCCCGGCTTAGACCCTTTCCACAGGGCAAAATCAAACGGGTCACGCTTCCGAGTCACCTCTGGATCTTCTCCCTCCAAACGCCCACTCGCTCCCGCCTGCATATCATCCAGCCGCCGTCCCGACAGCTTGCCATACTCCGCAAACGATCGCACCGAATAATAGACATCTCCTGCCGCTGGATAAGCAAATCCCTTTTGCTCCAGCTCATGGATCAACCGTTTAATGCCGTCTAGGGTGTGGGTCGCGCGCGGGTACTCATCCGCCTCCATCACATTCAGCCGCGCCATATCCTCAAAATATGCCTGAATGTAGTGCTCTGCCACCGCTTCCATAGAAGATCCCTCTTTTTTGGCGCGGTTCAAAATCTTGTCGTCAATATCCGTAAAATTCTGCACATACCGAACCTCGTAGCCCCGCCAGCGCAAATATCGCCGTGCCACATCCCAAATAATGCAGGCTCTAGCATGACCCAAATGGCAATAGTCATACACGGTGACTCCGCAGTAATACATCTTCACCTTGCCCGCTTCTATCGGCTCAAAGGGTTCTTTTTGGCGAGTTAACGTGTTGTAAAGCGATAGAGTCATGGCAATAGGGCGAACGCAACAACTTGAAAGACTGACTTGAAAGGCTTAGAAAAACCTAAGTGGTGATAGGAATCAATCTCAAACGCTACAATAAGCAATCTAGACGCGAATCTAGATTTCAATTGCTTGATTGCAATCTTTAACTATATATCCTGAACCTTACCCACTGCGCACCATGACATCAGCAGTTACCCCCAACCGTTCCACCCAGCCCCCTAGCCCCATGGACGATGCTAAAAAGGGCTGCCCGTCACTATCATTACAGGCTTCTTGGGCAGCGGTAAAACGACCTTGCTCAATCATATTCTTAGTAATCAAGAAGGCATCAAAACCGCTGTTCTAGTCAACGAGTTTGGCGAAATTGGCATTGATAACGAACTGTTGATTACGACTGAAAACAGCGATGAGAATATGGTGGAACTCAGCAACGGCTGTATTTGCTGCACCATTAATAATGATCTAATGGAAGCCGTGTACCGAGTGCTAGAGCGATCGGACAAAATCGACTATCTGGTGGTAGAAACTACTGGTTTAGCTGATCCTCTGCCTGTTGCGCTCACTTTCTTGGGCACCGAATTACGAGATCTTACTCGTCTCGATTCCATTGTCACGCTTGTTGATGCTGAAAATTACAGCGTTGATTTGTTCAACAGTGAAGCGGCGTACAATCAAATCCTTTATGGCGATATTATTCTGCTTAACAAAACTGATTTGGTGGATGAAGCCGATTTAGATTCTCTTGAAGTTAAGATTCGGGACATTAAAGAAGGCGCGAGAATTCTTCGGACAACGCAGTCGAAGGTGCCGTTGCCGTTGGTTTTGAGTGTGGGTTTGTTTGAATCAGATAAATATTACGCTTCTGAAGAGAAGGGTCATGGCGATCACGGCTCTCATGACCATGATGCTCACGGACATGATGCTCACGGACATGACGCTCACGGACATGATGCTCACGGACATGATGCTCACGGACATGACGCTCACGATCACGACGCTCATAAGCATGACAGTCATGACCATGCAGATTGCGACCTCGATCATGGACACTGTGAGCATGACCATGATCACGATCATCACCATCACTCCAATCACTTAGATGTAGATGGTTTCACGTCTCTGTCGTTTCAGAGCGATCGCCCTCTCTCCATCAAAAAGTTCCAGCAATTTCTCGATCACCAGCTCCCAGCTACGGTCTTCCGTGCCAAAGGCATCCTCTGGTTCGACGAAAGCCCCAAACGCCACGTCTTTCACCTCAGCGGTAAACGATTCTCGCTGGATGACACCGAATGGACAAATGCACCCAAAAACCAGCTTGTCTTAATTGGACAGGAGCTTGATCATGAACAACTCAAAACTCAGCTAAATGCCTGTATTTGCTTACCTTCAACCCATCGGGGGCGAGGCTTCGGCAAATAAAAGCTGATTGCCTTCAATCATCCGCACCCCCCCGCCTAGACTGCCCAGAACTCTGGGCAGTCTAGGGCGAGTTGTTCAGTGAAATATTTACATAAGAATTACTAATTTATAAAATACTTCTGTTCTTGACGACTTATATACCTAGCTGCTAATGTTAGGAAACATTTCGTAATATATTGACGCAGCCCATTCTCTATGACTCGTGTTGTCGTGTTTGACTCAGACGATTCCTCCGTGCGTGACGACTGCTCTGAGATGCCTAAAAGGAGCCGCACATCTTCTCCCTCCAAAAACTGCCGTTCTTTTGTTTCCTCATCCGTTACCCTCTTCTGCGACTTCGATGGACCCATTGTTGATGTTTCGGAACGGTACTACAGCACTTACCAACTTGGGCTTGCCGAAATTCAGAGCTTCTATCGGTCTGCTGGAGTTTCCTTGCCTGTTCGCATTTTGAGTAAGGAACAGTTTTGGCAAATGAAGCAAGAGCGTACACCCGACGTAGAAATTGCTATGCGCTCTGGGCTGCAAGGTCAGCAAATTGAGCATTTTTTGCAGCGGGTTACCCGAATTGTTAACCAACCCACTCTGTTGCATCAAGACCAATTGCAACCTGGAGTGAGATGGGCTTTGGCACTGCTGCAAGCCCAGGGTGTTCGCTTGGTTTTGGTGACATTGCGGTGTCAGCTTCAAGCAAAACAAATGCTGCAAAGCTATGGTTTAGCCCACATTTTTAGCGAAATTTGGGGCGCGCAAGATTCAAACGCAGCTTACAGCAATCAGTCGGATCACAAAACTCAATTGCTAGGAAAGGCGATCGCCAATCTCTCTTGGGCAAATCATTTGCCTGCTCATGCCTGGATGTTGGGCGACACCGAAGCCGATATTTTAGCTGGCAAAGCCATGAGTATTTCTACCATTGCCGTCAGTTGTGGCATTCGTAGCCACAACTATCTACAAAAACTTCAGCCCACTTGCATTCACACCGACTTACTCTCAGCCGTTCACCATTTGGTTGATGCTGATCGAACAGCCAAGGCTGGACGCTCCCTAGAAGCTAGGCAGCCGTAAAAGGGATGAACCTAGCAGCTAGGAGTCTGTTAAGGATGAAAGGAGTGAATGGGTAGATGAGTAGATGGGTAGGTACCCCTCCACCCCTCCACCTCTCAAACCAAAGCCAACAGCCTACTAGAAGCTTGGGTTCTTAAGTTTATTCTGTTGAGGCTGCACAACAGTTTCAACCATTTCCCACCAGCGGTTGAGCGGATAATAAACTGCGGGTGCCCAGAGGCTGCTTAGAATTGCCGAGCTTAAAGCAATCCGTTGATGGTTCGTCCAAATTTCTCCCAATGTTCGGTTCGCCATTTCAGTTGAAGCAGCCGGGCTGTGCCAGCTAAATTGAATGGCTGTGATGGTCGCAGCCAAAATCGCCATACCGAAGACAATGAGCGAAATGGAAATGAAGTCTTCTCGGATATAGCGCTGCTTTTGTAGCCGAGCTGTCAAAAAACCCACTACTGCCAAACTAACGGCATGAGTTGGATCAGGGTAAGTCATGCCATCTTGAATTAAACCTAGAACCAGCCCTGCGATCGCTCCTTCAAACCCTGTCCGTTTAACACTCCAAGCCACCACCCAAATGAGCAGCCAATTGGGGCTCACTGACAGGAGCTCCATGCCCGGAAGCCGCATAGGCAAAATGAGCAAACAAATAAAGACCGAACCCACCGTCACTGCCCAATTAACGGTCTGAAGCGTTCGGGGTTCTAATTTTGTAAAATTATTAATCAAGGATTGCCACTTCCTTCCTCAGGGTCTGTCGTGTCTATGGAGGGCGGTACAGCCTCAATGGGGGCAGGGAGTACGGGCGCTGTTTCGACGGGAGCCAGTTCTTCAATGGGAGGAGGTTCGGTGACAGGCGAACTGGCTTCCGACTCAACTGGTGGAATAGCCTCAATTTCTGGATCTGGAGGAGGCTGTGGGGAGGCAGAGGGCTGAGGTGGAGCGATCGCCGGCAGTTCAGCTTCAGGTCTATTTTGAAACTGCTGAATGCTCTCCTGCGGAAGATTGTATTCTGTCAATTGATTTTGAGGTTCCGGTTGCACCTCGTCGTTTAGAAAAGGCTTCGCAGGTTCCTGAGCCGCTTCTTTTTCCTCTGCGGCTTTAGCTTCAGCCACCTTAGGATTGGGGCTGACAATCACCCACTCCAAATGACTGATCGGCGCAGACAGCTCAATGACCGCTTCGGGGGCAGGGCTTTTGTTAAAACTAATCGACTCTACAATCCCCACGGGTAATCCTGAGGGAAACAAGCGACTGAGCGCAGAAGTGGTGATTACGTCACCCTTGCGAACATCGGGCACTTTGTCCACAAAAACCATGATGACTCGGTTTGCCGATTGCCCTCGAATGTAGCCCATGTTGCGCGATCGGCTGACCGTGACCCCAACCTTGCTGCTAGGGTCGCTAATGAGCAGGACTCGGCTGGTATGAGGGGTTACTTCTACAACGCGCCCCACAATTCCCCCGATGCCTGAGACAATAAATCCTGGCTGAATGCCGTCGTCGCTCCCTCGGCTCAGAATAATCTCTTGCCACCAATGGTCAGAACTGCGCCCGATAACCGGAGCCGTAACACCCTTGTCCGATCGCTGGTCAACATACTTCAGAAGCTTCTGCAATTCTCGGTTCTGGCTTTCTAGCTCTACCAGGCGCTGCTCTAGTTCCCTCTCCCTGGGCGTTCCTGCCTGGGTTGCGACTTCGGCTGGATCGCGAACAAACGGTTGGGTTAGCCAGCGGTAGGTTTCAAAAACCAGCGCGCCTTGGGTTTGCCGAAGGAGCAAAGCGCTACCTACCGCTAGGCTAATCAGCCCTAGCTTCACTCCATTGCGATCCCACCAACGACGTAATGCGTACATCCGAACTCTACAAAAACGAAATACAGCCCCAAGTCATGATCAATACCCTTCCCTCTCCCGACTAGCCGAACATTCGCTGTTGCCCTTCACGGCTAAACCAGGAATGATCGGCTGTAGCCGCGTCAGCAGCCTCTTGATACGCCCGATCGCCTAGTGAAAGCGAGAAGAACGCCCACTAAAGACCCGTTCCAGTTGCTTGAAGTTCTCCAAGACTCGCCCTGTCCCTAACACCACACAGCTCAGGGGATCTGCCGCAACGTGCACCACAATCCCTGTCTCATGACTGATGAGCGTATCGAGTCCTTTAAGCAACGCTCCGCCCCCTGCTAGCATGATGCCCCGATCGATAATATCGGCAGCCAGTTCAGGAGGAGTTCGCTCCAAAGTTCGCTTTACGGCTTCAATAATGACCGAAAGCGGCTCAGCCATGGCTTCCCGAATTTCGGGAGCTTTGACAGACACCGTGCGAGGCAACCCAGACAATAGGTGCAACCCTCTCACATCCATCACTAACTCATCATCATCGTCTAGAGGATAAGCAGAACCGACAAAGATTTTGATTTCTTCAGAAGTTCGTTCGCCAATCACTAGGTTATGAACCTTTTTCATATAGTGAACGATCGCCTCGCTCAACTCATCACCCGCGACCCGTACCGACTCACTCAGCACTGTTCCCTGCAAGCTCAGCACCGCGACTTCAGTAGTACCACCGCCAATATCAATGATCATGTTCCCAGTAGGTTCTGCAACAGGTAAGCCTGCGCCGATGGCAGCAGCAACGGGTTCATCAATCAAGAAAACGTCTCTTGCCCCAGCTTGAGAGGCTGCTTCCATCACAGCCCGACGCTCAACTCCAGTCACACCACTCGGAATTCCAATGACAATACGAGGAGATACTAGGGCACGACCTTCGTGCACTCGCTGAATAAAATGCTTGAGCATTAATTCTGCTGTATCGAAGTCTGCGATGACTCCATCACGGAGAGGACGGAGGGCAATGACGTTCCCTGGGGTTCGTCCTAACATTTTCTTGGCATCTTCTCCAACGGCAAGGGGTTCTTTAGTTTCTTGGTCAATAGCGACCACAGAAGGTTCTTGAAGCACAATGCCTTTGCCAGATACATAAACTAGCGTGTTTGCAGTACCGAGATCGATACCCATGTCACGCGATAATGAGAAGCGATTTAAGAAACCCACTAACTTTCTAAGCTCCCAGAACTAGACGCTTGATTTGAGATTGCACGATCGCCAATTACCATAAATACCATGGTGGATCTTATTACGTTTTTCACTCATAGTCTAGTCAATTCAGATAAAGCCCAACGGTTCCTGGGTCACCGAAAAACGCGAGGGAAGCCCCTGACTTCAGACATGGGGAGGAACTCGGTAGCGGCTTCAGCCGCCTTGAAACTTCCGGAATGCTAGTCAAATCTGTTGTAGAATAAAGCACAGTCATAGGTGATATTTTCTGAATCGTGGAACAAGTCTTAACGCTAGTTTGCAAGCTTCAACCTACTCCTGAGCAAGTCGTCAAAATTGATGCACTGCTTCAGGCGTTTGCTGATGGCTGCAACTATGCCAATCAGACCGTTAAGCCATCGATAAACAGCAAAACCACCATTCAGGCTCAGACTTATCAGGACTTGCGTTCTCAATTCAAATTGAGCGCTAATCAGGCGGTAAGAGTCTGTGCCAGAGTAGGCGCAAATCGGAAGACAGCAAAGCTGAAAGGTAAGCCTGTTAAATCTTTTGCGCCCACTAGCGCTGATTATGATCTCCGAATCTTCTCTTTTAGGGAGAAGGATTGGGCAGTCAGTTTGACGCTTTTGGAATGCCGTGAACACATCAAAATGGATGTAGGCAATTATCAACGCGGCAAACTGAAAGGCAAAGTTCCAACCAGCGCCCAACTGTGCAAACACAGGGACGGGCGCTACTACATTCATATTCAATTGAAGGCAGAACCACCCAACCCAATCCAATCGGACAAAGTTATCGGTGTTGATTTTGGTCGTCGTGAGATTGCCAAAACCAGCACAGGTAAAGGGTGGGACGGCAAGCAGTTGAATCAAGTTCGGGATAGATTTTCTAGAGTTCGGGCATCTCTCCAGGCAAAAGCATCGAAGGGCACAAGATCGACTCGTCGTCGGGCGAGACAGATTTTGCAACGGCTGTCGGGCAGAGAGAGACGCTTTCAGCAATGGTTGAATCATTCCATCAGCGCCGCCATTATTCAAGAGGCGAAAGAACTTAACGCTATCATCGCCATTGAAGACTTGAGCGGTATTCGGGATAAGACAAACCAGCAACCCAGAAACAAGACGGAGCGCCGTCGTTCTAATAGCTGGGCGTTCTATCAATTGCGCCAATTCTTGACCTACAAAGGCATCAAGGAAGGCGTGGAGGTCGTAACCGTGCCACCTGCCTACACTAGCCAAACTTGCCACGCCTGCAACCATATCGGGTTGAGAAGTGACAAGCGGTTTAAGTGTGGCAACTGTGGCTGGCATGGTGACGCGGATTTGAATGGTTCGTTCAATATTGCAAATCTTGGAGCCGTTGTAAGTCGGCTTAGAGGCTCGGACACGCTTAGTTGCGATGTCCAGGGCTACCAAAAGCCCCCCGCTTCAGCGGTGGGGTAACTTACGCCCCCTAACTTAAAAAATCCCAGGCTGGCTTTAATGCCTTTACTGAACCCACTCAGACAGTTTTATACGGTTTTATACCCGGTTTGATTAATCTGGTGGCTTGAGCGGGTCGATGCTCTGACGCAGATGCCTACTGAAAATAACAAAACATCAGAGGTGTTTGATTCTACTCATTCTATAGATATCTGTAGACACAATTTGCGATCGCTTGCCCGACAGTTTGATTACAATGGCTAAAGGCAGAATTTTGTACTTTTGTACTATAAAATTTCATGGGTCTGCAAGAGGATAACTATGAGTCTTAATTCGGTAACTTTGGTCGGACGGGTTGGAAGAGAACCTGAAGTGAAGTATTTTGAATCGGGCAGTGTGGTCTGTCGCTTCACGCTTGCTGTCAAACGACGCAAGAAAGATAGCGATGAACCAGACTGGTTTGACTTAGAAGTGTGGGGACAACCTGCCCAAATCGCGGCTGACTATGTTCGGAAAGGCAGCTTAATTGGGGTTTCGGGGGGCACTAAAGTTTGACTACTGGCAAGACAAGAGTACGGGTGTGAGCCGCTCCAAGCCGTTGATTCGGGTCGATCGCCTGGATCTACTGGGTTCTAAGCGGGATAACGAAGCGACTGGCAACAACACTTACGGAAATGACGAGTTTTTAAGTCATCATCCAGCCCTGAGCGAGAAGGATCTTGATATCCTTCTCTGGCTTGCCTTCTTTAGGCTTGTGGTTTTAGAGCTCTAGACTTAGTTATTGTCATCGTCATCTCGCAAAGCTGCAAAATCTTGCCGCCTGTTTTGAGGAATGGGCCAATCTTCGTTCTCCCCACCAATGATGAGGCGATCGAGGGTGACGTAATCTTTGTTGAGCTGCTCTAGGGCATTGATTAAGACATCAAGGGCGATCGCATCAGAGGTGCCCATGTCGAACCAGCACCGCGCCCAAGTGCCGTTGTACTCAAACTCTCCCAGATTGTGCATCAGCGCCATAAAACTATTGCTGGATGCCTCTTGGTCATAATCCATGTAGCTAATTTCCATTCCAGTATCTTGAACTTGCAAGTTTTCGGCATTAAACCCGCCCAGTTTTCCAAGTAAAAACAGTGAGCTAAACACCTCCTCAACATACTGACGCTCCATTTCTGAAGGCACAGTGCTGAATTCTAGCCAAATCCACAGGTCAAAAAAATCACATTCGCGGAATTGTACTTGCATGATGAAGACTTCAGGTGAGGTAGCAACGATCGTTTGTCTGCATCATTGTATCTATACCTTAGCTTTGATGCCCGATCGCCATCTCTTAAAAGCTCAGTCTGGAAGCTTAAGCGGTTCAGGCTGCACCTCCGGCTTAAACTCACGCGCTGGGTGCTGCTCAATCATTCCCTTGACGCTCTCCATGCCAATAATACTGGGCATGCCATTGCCGGTATCCGTGGTGGGCACAAAGACCATCGTTGATTTACCCTCCATACACATTTCATAGAGCATATTCATCGATCGAAGCTGCAATGCCACGGGGTCGTGAGCATATTTGTGAGAAGCTCTGACGATCGCATCCGCCGCCAACTCTTCTGCTTGTGCCAAAAGCAATCTGGCTCTTTTTTCCCTCTCTGCCGCGGGTTCTCTGGCGATCGCATCTTCCAATTCTTTGGACACAATCACGTCTTTAATTTCTACCGTAACAATCAACAAACCCCATAGCGTCACCAGTTCTGAGGTGTGTTCCCGCACAATGTCACCAATCTTATCCCGCTCTGATAAAAGTTCGTCTAACTGTGATTTCCCGACCATATCCCGGATCGCAGAACGAACTGAAAGTTGAGTCGCCCGGTGATAATCATCAACGTTCAAGACCGCAGATTTGACATCGTTGACTTTGTAAAAAACGATCGCATCCACTTCAACCGGAATATTATCTTTCGTCAGCCCTTTTTGTAGCGGCACCGTATAAGTAATAATGCGGGTATCCACTACTCGCTTAACGCTCTGCAAAAACGGCACCAGAAAATATAATCCCGGTCTAGTCACCTTTGTAAACCGACCTAGCGTAAAGATAATATGGCGATCCCACTCATTGCAAACTTTGACGGTCATTAAAAAGAGGATTAAAGCGATCCCGACAAAAACGTAAATCATAGTAGTGACTCCATAGTAGTGACTCCATAAGCTATCAGGTTTTCTTAGGGTGGCAGTGCCCACAAGTTATAAATGTATAGTTATAAATGTATATAGTCGGTTCTTACCCAGATCAGAGGAGGCGAGACAAGTAATTTACATCACTTAATTACATTACTTAAAATCTATTGCCCCGCCTCCACCCCGATCGCCTCACCGATATTTTGCAAGCCCTGCTCCTCTATTTTCTGTACCAGTCCCTTCAAAATTTGTGGCACCATTCCCGGTCCTTCATAAATCCAGCCGGTATAGACCTGAATGAGGCTCGCTCCTGCCGTAATTTTTTCCCAAGCATCGTCCGCCGTGAAGATGCCGCCCACTCCAATAATGGGCAAGGTGCCCCCAGTTTGCTGATAAATGAACCGAATTACCTCAGTCGATCGCGCTCGTAAGGGCGCACCACTAATGCCACCCGCTTCTTCGTTGACTGAGTTTCCAGTCGTTGCAATGACCTGGGTTTTGAGGTGATCACGGCGAATGGTGGTGTTGGTGGCAATCATACCTGCGAGCCGATGGCTTTTTGCCAGTTGAATCACAGCGGCGATCGCCTCCCATTCCAAATCAGGAGCGATTTTGACGAACAAAGGCTTTTGATCAGAATTTTCTTGCTGAAGTGCCGACAAAATGGGTTCAAGCTGCTCAGTCGATTGCAGCGATCGCAGCCCTGGCGTATTCGGAGAAGACACATTCACTACGAAATAATCACCCAAATTTTTGAGCAATCGAAAGCTACCCAAGTAGTCTGCCGCTGCATCTTCTAGCGCCGTTATTTTAGACTTGCCCAAATTAATGCCAATTGGAATGCCAGCCGCGAGACGACTTGGGTGAGCCGTTGCCAACCGCTTCTCCAACTGCTTCTCCAACCGCTCTGCCAAAGCCGCTGCCCCCAAATTGTTAAACCCCATCCGATTCAAAGCCGCTTCATCCAACGGCAACCGGAACATGCGAGGTTTTGGATTCCCGGACTGGGCATAAAAGGTGACGGTGCCTAGTTCGGCAAACCCAAACCCAAAATCTTGCCAAACCGGGGCGGCAACTCCATCCTTATCAAATCCAGCGGCAATTCCCAAAGGGTTGGGAAACTTGCTCCCCCAGTGGCATTGCTCTAGGCTGGGATGCTCGAAGCAACAGGTTCGTTTAATTTGTTGACGCAACAGGTTGAGAGGAGGGCGATCGCCGTGTCGGGCAAGCCAGTCCAAAACCTGAAGGCTTTGATGATGGGCTTGCTCAGGATCTACGTTTAAACCTTGAAACAAAAGCGGACGAATCCCAGACTTATAAATATCCAATGCACTGACCCCAAGGGCTTACAGCTTAAAAGATAGCACCCTCTCTTCCGAGGGCACTCTAGGGAAGACCAAGGGGCGCTACGACAGAAGTTTGAGTTTTAAGCTTGCCAAGAGCAACATCTTTTGGCGCTGGTAAATTGTGGTGGGAAGATCTGATTTTCTGGTTTTAAAAAGGTAAGAACTCAGGGTTAGGTTGATTGGGCAAACTGCTAAATCGACTTCTCCCTAATCCTTTTCTGAAGGAAAGGAGATTTGAGGAGATTCGTACTTTTATTCACCAGCGTCTATCTTTTTAGCGATGAGCACAAGAAATTTTGATAGGTTGGCATGGGTTCGCAAAGAGAATCATTAAGCTATAACAAACAACTCGTTGCCCTAGAACTTGCGCTTCAAGCTCTAGGGGCAGAGGAGACTGAAGAGGGGTTGATTCGGGTCACTTTAGAGTATCTGAAGTCAGAATTGCAATATGCCTTGACATGGCTGGGTCGGTTCGATCGCAGCAGTCATCAGCTTTTGGGCAAAGGTGGCAATTGTTCAACCGGAGATCCAAGCTTTTTTAAGCAACGATTTACAGTAGCGCCGGGCAGCTTATTGGAGCAGGTGCTGGTGCAGCAACACCCCTTAGGAATTCCAAATTTACAAGAAGAATCTAGAGCTGGCGAGTGGAGCATTGCGGCTCGAAAGTTCAATATTCAAGGAACGGTAATTTTTCCAATTCGCTATAAAAACACCTGTCTTGGCGTAGTTTTGCTAGGTTCGGCACTGTGGGGCACTTCTCCCCACGCTGAGGAAAAACTCGGCTGTCGATGATTTTGGGCGGGTTGGCAAAGTCGCTTTATGTCTTAGAGGCAGAGCAGCAGCGGCAACAGGTGAAGCGCCTCGACGAACCCTTGTTAAATCTTTTACCCAAACTGCGATCGCTTCCCAATCTGCAAAGACAGCTTGAGGCGATCGTAGACGAAACCCATCGCTTTGTGATGCCCCATCGCACCAGCATTTATTGGTACGAACGCAAAGGGCGTTATTTCTGGAAGCGATTGGGCAATCGGGGCATCGGCTTTATGGCGAGAGAAGGGAAACAGCCATCCGAAGAGATTTCAGTTCAGGAAGTCACGAGCTTTTACTATGGGATGGGTGCAGATCAACTCATCTCGGTAGACGCGGTGGAAGCGTTGTCGCGGGCAGATCAGACCGGACGACTGATGCAAATGATTCAGGCGCGATCGCTGATTGCGGCTCCTATTCTTTATCAAGGAGAACTACTAGGCTTTTTGTCTGTAGAAAGCAATAAAGCCCAAATTTGGACAGAGGAAGAAAAAAGTTTTGTGCGCGGGGCTGCCCATTTGGTCGGGCTGACTGCCCCGTTAGAGCGCGTAGAAGAGACTCTTCAACAAGTCAAACTCGATCAACACTTAACGGCTGAGGTGTCGCGCGCACTTTACAGCGAAGAAGACTGGCAAAGTAGCCTCAAAAAATGTACCGAACAACTCTGCCAAAGATTTAAGGTGGAACGGTTTTTGGTGTTGCTTTACAACAAAGATTTGAAAAAATTTGAAATTATTTATCAACATCAAGTTCCGGGCAAACGTCGCCCCTTGCCTACTGTTTTAGACCCACTGGATTCCGTCGATTGGCAAATGTTGGAGCGAAGTTTAGAGGCGATCGCCATTGAGAACTTAGACCATGATTTAAAGCTAGTGGCATGGCGCAAAACGGTTTTAGACCTAGGAATGCGATCGTTACTCGTTTGCAGCACCTCAGTGGGCAAGCCCCCCGAAGGACTGATGATCCTTGGCGATGATACAGCACGGAGTTGGAGCCAAGTTGAGCGAGATCTATTCCGAACAGTCAGCCAGCAAATAGGCTTATTGACCCATCAAATTCAGCTTCAGCGACAAACCGACCAACTGCAAAAGAACTATCAGTCAGTTCAGTGGGGGCTCACCACCTTTCGGCAAACTCAGGATCTAGCGCGCCTAGAGCAAGTTGCGACTCAGCAAATTGCCAAAATTCTACAAGCCCCCTTGGTTGCGCTTTTAACTTGGCAGCCCGGTCGAACGTCGGCTCGGGTTGTGGCACCGGTTGTTAATCAGCAGCAGTTTGGCTTGATTACCGATCTTTTAATTCCCACCCAAACCGATGCTTTGATTCAAGCTGCACTTCAAGCCGATGGACTGATATCGCTGGCTCAGGACGAAATTTCACCCGAAACTCGCTATTGGCTCAGCGGTTGTGAAGGGGGTCAGGTTTTAGCCATGGCGCTTCGGACTGCGCCTGAGCATGAACCCACAGGGATCCTTTTAGTGGGCGATCGCCAAACCCGTACCTGGACAGACCATCAGCTCAATGTCCTAGGCATTTTGGCAAGTCAATTGGCATGGTGTCGGCGTAACCTAGGTTTGACCACCAGTCTAGCCATTCAAAAAGAAACCTTAGAACAGCTCAACTGGTACAAACAACGCCGCCTAGAAGAGGTTTATCGCATTTTGGGCATGGGCGTTCGGCGGCTGAACGAACTGCCCAACCAGCAAGATACCGCCTCAAATCTGCGCCATCCCCAAATTCTTCGCTACCTCGGTAGCACTCTTTCCGCTATGGCTCCGCTGCTAAAACATGAGCAATGGCAATTCCATGAGCTGGATGCCTCTATTTCCCTAGCTAGTTTATTAAAGCAAGCCCTAGAGAGAGTGGACGGGGTCTTTAAACAGCGTCAGCTTTGGCTCCAAGTCCACAACGAGGTCAGTCTTAACCTCAACGGTGACATTGCCAAAATTGAATTCATCCTGCACGAAATCTTAATTCTTGCCTGTGCCCGTTCTCCGGTGGGTGGACGCTTAGATGTTTGGTGCCGCCAGAAGGATGAAAACTTTCTAGATCTCTCTGTGACAGACCAAGGTCGATTAGACCCTCAGTTGGTGGCGGCATTACAAGCTGGGCGATCGCCCGATCTGCTGCTGCCCTCAGTGTTAAACCAACCGCCCGGACTGCACCTCGCCATCTGTCGGGATTTGATGCAGCGGATTGGCGGCGAATTCAATCTATCCACCCTGGAAGACCATCGCAGCTTGAGCAGCCTTGTGATTCCGCTCATCTCTAAAATGCCAACAGCAAAATTGACTGAGATTCAAGCTTAGAACGCCAGATACTTTTATGGCTTAGCTTTCATGGCTTAGCTTTCATGGCTTAGCTTTCATGGCTTAGCTTTTATGGCTTAGTAGAGGGTTTAGGTTTTGCTTGCCGGAAGAAAACCTTGTAGACTTCGTGGGCAATGGGGATCGCTGCCACACCGCCGTAGCCACCGTTTTCAACCACGACCGCGATCGCCATCTGCGGCTTGTCGTAGGGTGCATATCCCACATACATGGCGTTAGGCTCCCGACCCGGACCCACCTCAGCCGTCCCGGTTTTTCCTGCGGTTAAAGGAATAGAGCCATCATTGAGGCTTTGTCCTGTGCCTTTTTGCACCACCGCGACCAAACCTTGTTGAATGGTTCTAACGGTTTCTGGAGAAAGACCGGTGGCAACTCGCTGGGCGATCGCCGCTTGCTTATCGCTCATCAGTAAATGGGGTTGAACCTGCCAGCCTTGGTTGGCGATCGCCGCCACCATCACCGCCAATTCCAGGGGCGTTGCTTGCGCCAGTCCTTGCCCAATAGACATACTGACCGTATCGCCGCCGTACCAGGGTTCGCCGTAGAGTTTTTCCTTCGTGGCAGGCGTAGGAAGGCTGCCGCGAGTCTCTCCTTCTAACCCAGATGGGTTGAACCAATGCCCAGCTTTTTGCCCCATATTGAGATGGCTTCCGGGCCCGTTTTCAACCCAATTTGGTAAAAAAAGGTGTTACTGCTAAAGGCAAAGGCATCTAAAAAGCCAATCACACCATAGCCCGAATTACCATGTTCCCAGAACTGGGTATCGCCCATACTAATAAACGCAGAGGTCATCAGCGTGGAATTAGGAGAAAAATGTCCCGATTCCATGCCTGCTGCTGCCGTCACAATTTTGAAGGTACTGCCGGGGGGATAGCCTTGAAGAGCCCGATTGAGAAACGGCTGATCGCCAGACTGGAGACGCTGCCAATCTTGATCGGAAACCCGTCGAGTAAACGCACCCGGATCAAACGTGGGCGAACTCGCCATGACCAACACTTCGCCCGTGTTGACATCGATCGCCACGACGGCTCCC
Organism: Leptolyngbyaceae cyanobacterium CSU_1_4; assembly: GCA_012034615.1. Taxonomy (GTDB): domain Bacteria; phylum Cyanobacteriota; class Cyanobacteriia; order Elainellales; family Elainellaceae; genus Timaviella. The sequence goes on from JAAUPA010000015.1 coordinate 20,293, forward strand.
CGTCTGCCATTGAGCGCCTTTTCGGCTGCCTGCTGCATGTCCATATTCAGGGTTAGCTTCACGTCGCGCCCACCCACCGCCGGTTCAATGCCCAATAGCCTAGTTTCTTTATCGCGGGCATCGACCTCCACCATGCGCTTGCCCCACTGACCTTCTAACTCGGCATTGGCTAAACGCTCCACGCCCATTTGTCCCACAATCATGCCGCTGGGGTAATTAGGATGAGCTTTGATATCGGCTTCAGAGGCTTCGCCAATGTAGCCCAACACATGGGCGGCTAGTCCGTTACTGGCGTAAGAACGGGTCGAACCGACAAAGACCTCAACTCCGGGAAGCTGCTCTTCTTGTTCTGCCAAAGATACGATCGCCGTAGGGCTAATTTGCTGACTAATGCGAACCGGCAAAACCGAGTTGTAGCCTCCTTTCTGTTTTTGGATGTGCTCCAAAATTTCTTTTGCCGAAATGCCTAGAATCGGGCTGAGTTTAAGGGCGCTTTGCTGCCACTGTTCAGGGCTTTGTTGCCGGGGCCAGAGATAGACTCCATGGGAAATTCGGTTGCTGGCTAACAGCTTGCCGTTGCGATCGCGGATATTCCCCCGGTCGGCAGGTAACGGCATAGGGCGAATGCGATTCTGTTCAGCAAGCTGGGCATTGGTTTTGCCTTGAACAAGCTGGAGCTGACCCAGCCGCAAGACACACACGCCCATGAGAAGGGTGATGCCTCCCATAAAAAATGCCGATCGCCAGAGAATACTTTCTCGCCCCCCCGATCGTTTGACCAGAGATGCCGTGAAACGCTTGTTAGAAGAACGAGGAATACTACTAGCCATGCACAATAACCCCGACACATCTCTGATGCTTGACAAATACTTGAAAGCCGCGAGCTTGAAATCCGCGATGTTGATAGGTTTCCCACAAAAACAACTGCGCCCAACGCCCCCAAGCAACCGGGTTGTGCCTCAGGGAGAGCCTTAAATCCCTGTCCTGAGAGTAGAGAGTAGCTCTAGTATCGGGCGGGGCTGTCAATTCAGTTTGATACTCCACAATATCTTTACCAAATCTGCACGGGAGCAGATTGCGCCAATGAATTAGATCGTTAAAGTGCTGCTATAGGGGAGAATAGGACAGAAATAATCGACCGTGCTCCTCGCCCCCCTATGGATACGAATATCAAAGTGATTCAACCTGCTGGTGTACTAGATGGGAACCAGACTCACCAACTTCGAGGAGAACTGAACGACGTGGTTGGAACTGGGGCAAGGCTAATCTTGGTAGACTTGACCCATGTCACGTTTATGGATAGTTCTGGGCTAGCAGCCCTGGTGACTGCTTTTAAAACCGTTCGTTCTACGGGCGGTAAGCTGTGTGTGTGCTCGGTCAACCAACAGGTCAGAATGTTGTTTGAACTAACTAGTATGGATCGGGTCTTTGAAATTTTTGTAGATCAGGAACATTTTATTAAAACGCTTACTCCAGAAGTATAAACGGATTAATTAAAGTTGACCCGCAGTAAAGATAAATCGTCGTCAAATGTCTCAATGCCACTCATTTGTTGGATGGTGGTTAGAACTTCGTCTAGGTTAACAGTGGTTTCTAGCTCCACTAATGTTTTGGCGAACTCATTTAGCCCCCACGACTGATGGTCGGGCTGGCTAATGTCATACACGCCATCGCTGAAAATATACAGTGTGCTGTTTTTTGGAATGGTTTGGCGATCGCTAACAAACGTTGCCTCAGTTAACATGCCGATTGGAAAGTTGGGTGTTTTGAGTTGATCCACTTCCATCAGCCCGTCAGCAGTTTGAGATCTTAAAATAGCGGGCGGATGCCCTGCACTGGCGTAGGTTAGCTGACGCTTAATTTGGTTGTACACGCCATACCAAATCGTAAAATATTTATCGTTTTGTTGGCTCATTTGAAACGATTCATTTAATGCCCTTAAAACATCATGAGGTTGATAAAAATTTACATCAGGTAAAGACTGTAATCGCAAAATATTGAGAATTAAACTAGAGGGCAACGCCGCGCCTAAACCATGTCCAGAAACATCTAGTAAATACATCACTAAGTAATCTGGATCAAGCCAAAAATAGTCAAAGCAGTCGCCGCCTAGTTGGCGAGAAGGAATGAATCGAGCGTCGATGCTCACAGAACCTTGCAACGGCTTAGGTAGTAGCGATCGCATGTAGGTAGCTGCCTCAGCGAGTTCGGCTTCTAGCAATTGCTTTTGGCTCTGTAAGTCTTGGCTTAATTGCTGTAACCGTAATCCTGCCCGAACTCGCGCCTGTAATTCTCCAATGTTAATAGGCTTGGAAAGGAAATCATCTGCGCCGGTATCTAGCCCTTGAATGCGATCGGCAACACCCCCCCGCGCTGTTAGCAAAATAAAGAAGGTAGTAGATAAGTTGGGATTAGCTCTAACTTGGCGACAGACCTCTAATCCATCCACAATGGGCATAATCCAATCACAAATAATCATGGCGGGCTGGAGCCGTTGAGCTTGCTCAATGCCTTCTTGTCCATTCGTGGCTAGAACCACTTCATGCCCCTGATTTTGTAATGCTTTCTTAATTAAAAGTCGAATTACGGAGTCATCATCAATAACCAGAATCTTTGACATAAAAAATGATTTACTTTAACTGGTTTTTAACGTTTATATAGATGAAATAGATAGGTTAGTATGAAAGGTAGAGCATAACAACTTTAGATAGCTTGAGAGACGAAGAAGGAAAATGCTTCTTGCTGAATCAATTCGTTGTAAAAAATCATTCATCTCTTTAAATTATTTGGAAGCTCAAAATGAAATTGCGAAACGTGATTTCGGCAGATTTCTGCCCCTTAGATCCCCCACAAAGAGTAAAAATCTTAGTTCGGACTGATCTCAGCCTCTTAGCACAAGTATTAGATTGGTTCGATCAATTCAAACACCCTACTTTACCGCACGCGGTCTGGTTACAGTGTCAATTGGCTCTGGCAGAAGGATTTACTAATGCGGTTCGGCACGCACATCAGGGAAAACCCTTAGAGGTTCCCATCGAGATTGAAGTCAGTACCCGCAGTCAGGCGATCGAAATCCGCATTTGGGATCAGGGATCAGGTTTTGATTTGGAACGTTCTCTTAACGCAGTGCCAGCATTCATCGATTTACTGGCAGAGGGAGGGCGAGGGCTAAAGATTATCGAAAAAACTTCTGACGTGTTTAGCTACACTCGGACTGCCGATCAGCGGAATTGTTTGCTAATTATTAGAAATTATCCGCCGCAAGCTTGAGATTCAGCCTAGTTAGATTCAGCCCCGTTTAAGATTAGCCAAGCTGAAGATCCTTGAAAACTGGGTTCGGTCTTTACAGCAGAGCCCCCTACGTCATTCTCCAAACAGCCAAGAGAAGAGGATGCCGCCTAAGACCAAGCTCAACCAAACGGGTAAGTGGCAGGAGACCCAGAGATTGAGGGGAAAGGTGATCATGGCTTGGGTCAGCCAGACGCTGAGGAAGAGGCAGGCAATGAAGATGAAGGGCATGGTTCAGCTCACGGTTTTTTGACTTGAATGGCTTGAAGACTGCCGCCTGCATAAAGGGTGCGCGCTGTTTCTAACTTCGTCTCTTCGCAGAGATGGCTAGGGTCGCCACCCACGAAACCCGCCTGATGTAACAGATCGAGGAGATTGGTGTGCAGCAACTGCCAGGACGTTTCAGTTTCAAACAGGAGCAGAAACAGATAAAGCCCTGGAACGAATAAGGGATTTGTGGGAGCGTGGAAATCTACCAAGGTAAACGTTCCACCTGGCTTGAGCACCCGATACACTTCTTGTAGAATTTGACGAAGTTGATCGGGTTTCATCTCGTGAAGGGCGGCACTGGTATGAACCAAGTCAAACTGCTCATCTGAAAAGGGCATTGCTTCAGCCCAGCCTTCTACATAAGTTGCCGTTGGAACATGGTGCTGTGCTCGTTGAAGGGATCGGGGAGAAGCATCTAAGCCAATGACCTGGGAGAAGCGATCGACCAGATAGGCAGTTGCCTGACCACTGCCGCAGCACAGATCGAGAACCTGCATGTTGGGCAGGATAGGAATATTTTTGAGGGCAAGCTGACGAAAGTTGGCTTCACCGCCCACGGTTAAAGCAGCAAGGCGGCTGATTCCGTCGTATAGCCATTGATAGCGGTAGCTCCAGTCTCGAAGAATCGTTGCCATGGGGGTGTTGTCGATTTTCTGTTTGTAAGCAAGCCTTTTAGTTTTAGCGAATATCCCGGTTCCGTAGAGCTGCTTCTACTGCCATCTGTTGGTCGCGCCGGGTAATCCAACGGTGATAGGTGCGAGTGTGGATGGCGACCGAGTGACCCATCATGCGGGCTGCAACGGTGTCCGGTAAGCCAAAGTGAATGGTGCGGACTGCCCAGGCATGGCGGAGATCGTAGGGAGAAAAGGGAATTTGGTAGCGGCGAAACTGGTTGGTGACCAGTTGACCGATGCGTTGCAGAGTGGTTTGGCTCAAATCGGTGGTGACTGCTGGAAGCTTGCCTTGACGAAGGTTAAATTGTTCTACCCATTCTGGAAAGAAGGGCCAGACCTCGTGGTGGCCTGTTTTGGTCGTGCTCAGGACTTCAATCATGGCGCTAGAATCGTGCGCTAAGGCGCTGTAGTCGCAGAAGAAAACTTCGTGGTTTCTCAGTCCGTAGGTTGCCATGATGCCGTAGACGAATTGCCAATTTGGGTTTTTGATGTGGTGGAAGGTGTCGATGATTTGGAGGTCGGTGGGGAGGCTCCGCATTTGGGTATGGTTGGGGCTGTAGTTGCCCCAAAGTTTTTTGAGGTCGGTGGGAAGTTCGAGGTGAAGAAACTTGGCGAGGGCGACGAGGGCAGTGCCACAAATTTGGCGGCTGCGAGAGTTGGCTTCTGTGGCTTGGATGGTGGCGCAAATGGCTTCGGCGAGGCTGAGCTGGGTATGAGATTGGGCGATCGCTGCCAATTTTTTCAGGTAAGGGGCATAGGCTTTTTCCCAGGTTGTTTTTGCTGAAGCACCGCTTTTTTCTGCAAAAAAATGCTGTTCAAAGGCTGCTATTTTCTCCGCTAAATCCATTTGGCTCAGTCGTCCGCCGCCTGTCACGGGTAGATATTGCCGCCAGTCGAAGGCATTTTGAATGAGTTGAGCCGCAATGATTTTCACTTCCTGTTCGGCTTGCTTGAGCCCAGCCGGAGTTGCCGGAACGTTGAGGCTGAGGCGCTGTTGGTGCGATCGCAGCCTAGGGCTACCCGGACGAGGCGGCAAAACTCCTCTGAGGCTGAGCTTTTGTCCGCGGCGCTCGATCTGAAACCCCATTTGAGCCATTTTTAACCGTTGATTCACCTGAACCAGGCGGTCATCCATGCCAGTATTCTGAGTATTTTGAGTATTCTGAGAAGTTCTCGGGGTTGAAGCTTTTAGCGGTTGATTGGGCATTTCATCTGGCTTTGACAACTAACGGTAGACAGGGCGGCGCTCAATCTTAAATCTAGTAAAAATTGGCTTAAATCTAGTAAAAATTGGGACGAGATCTACGAGAGACCTGCACGAGGTCGCGCTGAATAGACTTTCTCTAACTTTTTTCTGCGTAAGTGCTATCAGGCTAGCGAAAATAAGATTCCTTTATTGTTAAAATCAGTTACATATATTAAAGGAAACGGTGATCACAATGGGGCGAGTCGGAGTCTTACTACTCAATCTGGGAGGACCGGAGCAGCTAGAGGATGTCCGTCCTTTCCTGTTCAACTTGTTTTCTGACCCAGAAATTATTCGATTACCCTTTACCTGGCTACAAAAGCCCTTAGCTTGGCTGATTTCGAGCAGTCGGGCGAAAAAGTCGCAAGAAAATTACAAGCTGATTGGGGGCGGTTCGCCCCTGCTGCGGATTACTCAAGAGCAAGGACAAGCGCTGCAAGCTTCTTTGCAACAAAAAGGACAGGATGCCCAGATCTATGTGGGGATGCGCTACTGGCACCCGTTTACAGAAGAGGCGATCGCCCGCATCAAGCGCGATCAAGTCACTCGCTTAGTCATTTTGCCCCTCTACCCCCAATTTTCCATCAGCACCAGCGGCTCTAGCTTTCGGTTATTGGCAAAGATTTGGCAAGAAGATCCTGTCTTACAACAACAGGTTGACTATACGGTGATTCCCTCGTGGTACAAGCGCTCTGGCTACTTGAGGGCCATGGCAGATTTGATTGCACAGCAGTTAGATCAGTTCTCTGAGCCGGATCAGGTGCATATTTTTTTCAGCGCTCATGGTGTTCCCCTGAGCTATGTTGAAGAAGCAGGAGATCCGTACCAAAAAGAGATTGAAGATTGCACGGATTTAATTATGCAGGCGCTCGATCGCCCCAATGCGCACACCTTGGCTTATCAAAGCCGAGTGGGTCCTGTGGAGTGGTTGAAACCTTATACCGAAGAATCTATTGAAGCCCTAGCCGAGCAAGGCGTTGATAATTTGCTGGTAGTGCCGGTCAGCTTTGTTTCCGAGCATATTGAAACGCTTCAGGAAATTGATATGGAGTATCGAGAGGTGGCAGAACACGCGGGCATTCATCACTTCAAACGAGTTCCTGCTTTGAATACGCATCCAATCTTTATTGATGATTTAGCAGATCTGGTGGTGAGCGCCATTAATACGCCCAGCCTTAAGCTAGATGAGGTGCCGCAAATGATGAAACAGGTCAAGATGTATCCTCAAGAGCGATCGTCGGGATGGGGCATGACCACCGTTGCCGAGGTATGGAATGGACGGCTGGCAATGCTGGGCTTTATTGCTCTCATTGTGGAGTTGGTGAGTGGACATGGGCCCCTACACTCGATCGGGCTGCTCTAGCTTTCTGTCCACGCGGCTTGAGTGAGTTAGAAACCTGAACTGTCTGACGTTTGCCGCCGTTTGCCGCCAGGGCCAAGTAGGCTTCTGCCCTAGCTTCTCTACTGAGGCAGGAGTGGCAGCAGCAGTGTGACAAAGTAGTAGACCAAAGGCGCAGTAAATACATAGCTGTCTGCCCGGTCTAGGATGCCGCCGTGTCCTGGAATCAGTTGCCCTGAGTCTTTGACTCCAGCATCGCGTTTCATCATGGACTCTGTGAGGTCGCCCAGTAAGCTGGCGATGCCAATGAGTAGCCCCAGCGCCATGCCGCTCAGCGGGGCACCTGCCCACCCTAAATGCCATGCCCCAATCGTAGCAACGGCAATGCTTGCCATCACGCCAAAGACAGCGCCTTCTACAGTTTTCTTGGGGCTAATGTCGGTGAGGCGGGTGCGACCAAATAATTTTCCAAAGGCATAAGCCCCAATATCGGCTGCCCAAATACAAAAGAATGCCAGCAGCGTAAGGGTTAGTCCTTGGGGTAGCTCTTGGAGAGCGGGGAGGGGGGAAGGGGGGGAAATATCCACCCAGGGGAAGATCGCCATTGCCGCCGAGCGATCGCAGCCTGACCCAGTAGCTCGGTAAATAGCCGCCATAGAACAGCCCTAAAATGGAGGCTGAGATATCAGCAATACTGGCAAATTTTGGCTGAAATAGAAGATAGAAGCAAATAAAAGTGCCAGCAACGGGCATGACCGCATCTGCCAAGGTGGGAGAAAGGGTCGAAATGACGAGCAAGGCTTGGCTGACGACCAGGGTTGTTTTTCCGGCGGGAATCATCCCCTTTGCCCGGACAAGCTGGAAATACTCAAGCTGCCCCAGGTACACAATAATGGCGAAACAAAGCGTGAAATACCAGCCACCCAAGAGAATCATCCCCAGAGCAAGGGCGATCGCAATAATGGCACTGAGGATACGAGGCAAGGGCATAATGTTCAGGTATGGGCAATTTTGATCTAGGGATTGCGATGCAATTTACTTTCAAGCCCAGAGACCTTAAGCCCAGATTAAGAATAACTTTGGCACATCTTGACGACTTTATCGTAACTAGCTTCAGAAGTTTTGTCTTGCAGAAGAAACGAGCTTAAATTACTTTTTCTCCACTGAGCACAAAAGTTGGATCAACCGCAGCAAAAACCTGGTGATTTCCTCGCGTTTCTAGACGGTTGACGGCAGACTGCACCACTTCAATATTGCGAGCTTGCAAGGTTGCTAGCCCTTCGGAAATAGCATAGAGATTTTCAAAGTTAATCGCCGTTGCCACAATGCGCCCACCGGGTTGCAGCCGTTGCCAAGCGGCTTGCAAAATTACTTTCAGCGATCGCCCCCCTTCAATACAAACGCAGTCGGGCGCTGCTTGTAACTGTTCCAGGCAATCAGGGGCAATGCCTTCGATGATCTCTACGTTTTTGACCTGAAAGCGATCGCAGTTTCGCCGAATCAAACTCGCCACTTCTTCATCTCGTTCAACTGCGATGATGCGCCCCTGAGGACACAGCAACCCCGCCTCTACACTAATCGTCCCGGTGCCTGCCCCAATGTCCCAGAGCACTGATTGGGGCTGAAGGCGCAAATGGGACAGGATCAGTAACCGAATTTCTCGTTTGCTGAGAGGGATGCCGGGTAATTCTTCAAAAAGATGATCGGGAATACCAGGGCTAACAGAGTTCCAAAGGGGCGATGGCATGGGTAGCAAGAGAAGAGGATAGGGGGGCGATCGGGCTCAAGCGTTTGCCATGAAGCACTCAAGGGTGGATTGAGGGAAGATGAGTCGGGAGAGTGGGTGGGTGGCTGTAATTTAGAGAAAGGGTATCAACTCTGAACCTTTCCTCAAAGCAGGCTGCCGTGTATACGCAAGTCTAAACGGGCTTCGTTGCAGTCTTTTTCGCCATGGGCTTGGCTAGATTCAATGACTGGTGTGTATACGGTCGCTCAAAGCAGGGAAACCAGATTTTTAAAGTACGATTTAGCAATGCCTAAATTTTTAGGCTCTTCCCTCTATTGTCTATGGATGAATTTTTTTTGTCTGTTAGCTTAAAGTCTTTAGTGCAAAAAATGGCGTACTCCTGTTAACACCATCACCAGCCCTAGCTCATTTGCCGCCTGGATAGAATCTTGATCTCGCAGGCTGCCCCCCGGCTGAACGATCGCCTCAATTCCTGCTGCCGCTGCTGTTTTAACCGAATCATCAAACGGAAAAAAACCGTCACTGGCAAGGGTTGCACCTCTAGCTTTGTCACCAGCTTGCTCTAGGGCGATTTTGGCTGAACCGACTCGGTTCATTTGCCCAGCCCCCACACCCAGGGTAGCGCGATCGCGGGTCACCACAATGGCGTTGGACTTAACGTGGCGACAGACTCTCCAGGCAAACAGCAATTCTTCGAGTTGCGCTGGGGTGGGCTGGCGTTCGCTGACAATCTGCCATTGCGTGGCAGCAGCAGCGATATCATCTGCCCGTTGTACCAAAAAGCCTCCAGCAATCTGCTTCACCCGTTGATGAGTGCCTGTGACCAAATCAGGAAGAACCAAAACTCTGAGATTGGCTTTAGCACCGAGAATCGGCGTAGCTTCAGGATCACAACCCGGAGCCACGACACATTCTAGAAATGTTTGGGTCAGGGCAGTGGCAGTGGCAGCATCAATGGATCGGTTGAGGGCAACAATGCCGCCGAAGGCTGAGGTTGAGTCGGCTTTGAAGGCTTTTTCGTAAGCTTCTCCCAAGGTATTGCCCAACGCCACGCCGCAAGGATTGGTGTGTTTGATAATGACCGCAGCCGCTTGAGTATCAGGAAACTCGGTGACAATTTGCCGCGCGGCTTCTAGATCCACCAAATTGTTGTAGCTCAGTTCTTTGCCTTGCAGCTTTTGGGCGGCTGTCCAACCTGTGGCAGAAGTTCCGGTTTGGTACCAGGCGGCGGGCTGATGGGGATTTTCGCCATAGCGAAGAGTTTGAATTTGGGTGCCAGAAAGACTGAACTGGTGAGGAATATGGTTAGGATCGAGGGAGCCTACAGACTGCTGAACGAGGTAAGTGGCGATCGCCCGATCGTAGCTTGCCGTATGCTCAAACGCTAGAAGGGCGCAGGCTTGCCGAAACGCTAAGGATGCATCGCCATGGTGCCGTAGCTCAGACAAGTATTCGTCGTACTGATGGGGGTTGCAGAGAACCGTCAGATGGGCAAAATTCTTAGCGGCTGCCCGCAGCATCGCTGGACCACCAATGTCAATTTGCTCGATCGCCTCTTCTAGGGACACATTAGGCTTGGCGATCGTTTGCTCAAAGGGATAGAGATTAACAACGACCAAGGCGATCGGGCGGATTTGATGAGCTTCTAGCTCTGCCAAATCTTCGGGCAGGCTTTGCCGCGCCAAAATGCCGCCATGAATCTTTGGGTGAAGCGTTTTGACCCGACCGCCCAAAATTTCGGGCGAACCAGTGTAATCTGAAACCTTTGTCACCGGGATTCCGGCTTGCTTCAGCGTTTGCGCCGTGCCTCCGCTGCTGACAATATCGAACTCAAATTCCACCAGAGTACGCGCTAACTCTACCAATCCGGTTTTGTCAGAGGTACTCAGTAACGCTAGACGTGCCATACTCACAACCCTCTTTCATGCGACCTATTCAGAATAGAGTAGATTGCGCTTCAGTCAAACTCAGGTGCCCAGAGCTCGGCGATCGCTCCCCTTGCAATTCCATTTAAACAACTTTGCCGAAATCCTGCTTAAATCCTGCTTAAGATACAGAAGGCGAACTCAACACCCAAAAACGTGCCCCTCCAATCCTTATCAATTCCCGCTCAAACCAAGCCTGCCCAAGGCTTGCTGGTTGTTCTGCATGGCTGGGGCGCAAATGCCCAAGATGTTGCATCCTTTGCTCCGTATCTAGCGCTGCCCAACTATGCCATGGCGTTTCCCAACGCGCCGTTTCCTCACCCTTACTCTGAGGCTGGGCGGATGTGGTATGGCTTTCCTGAAACCTATCGTTTTCAAAGCAGCGCGGCTTTCGGAGAGCAGCCGCAGTTGCAGGAAAGTCGGCAGCAGTTAGGGGCGTGGTTGCGATCGCTCGAATCCATCACCGGCATTGCCCTAGAGCAAACGGTCTTGGCAGGCTTTTCCCAAGGAGGCGCAATGACATTGGACGTGGGCTTGCATCTACCGCTGAAAGCCTTAATTGTTCTCAGCGGCTATCTTCATGCCCCGATCGCCCCTCGCCCGTCTGCCGCTCCCCCCGTTTTAATGGTGCATGGTCGGCAAGATCAGGTCGTGCCTTTGTCGGCAGCCGTACAAGCTAAAGAACAATTAACGACAATGGGAGTGGCTGTGGAATACGAAGAACTGGAAATGGGTCATGAGATTCAGCTTTCTGTCCTGAAGTTGATAAAAAGTTTTATCGCAGAAAAGCTGTTGTAAGCTGCTGAAGGAGAAAACAGCAGTAGGATGGGTGAAGCTGAGGTTAGATCAGCATTTTTAGGTCGTCATGAAGGGGGAACGAATGAAAACCTTAAATTTTACAGAACAAGACGTTGATCGGATGACGGACGCTGAACTTGCTAATTTGGCAAAGCGGCTAGAACAGGATGATTACCCAACCGCGTTTGAGGGGCTAGAAGATTGGCACCTGCTCAGAGCGATCGCCTTTCGTCGTCCTGAAATGGTCGAGCCCTACCTATTTCTTTTAGACATGGAAGCCTACGACGAAGCCTAAATCTAGATCCAAATAGAGCGTAACCATGCTTCAAGGCAAGCGCATTCTAATTGGAATTGGCGGGGGCATAGCTGCCTACAAAGTTTGTGAAGTGGTTTCCACGCTGGCGAAAGCGGGTGCTGAGGTGCGGGTCATCTTAACCCATGGTGCCCAACAGTTTGTGGCACCGCTAACGTTTGCCACCCTAAGCCGTCATCCCGCCTATACCGACCAAAGCTTCTGGCAAGCAACCCATCCTCGCCCCTTGCACATTGAGTTGGGGGAATGGGCAGAAGTGTTTTTAATTGCGCCACTGACCGCTAATACGTTGGGGAAGCTGGCGCACGGATTGGCAGATAATTTATTGACCAACACCGTTCTGGCTTCGGTCTGCCCCATTTTACTGGCTCCGGCAATGAATACAGATATGTGGGAACAGCAGGCGGTGCAGCGCAACTGGCAACAGGTGCAGACTGATCTTCGCTATCACACCCTCTCTCCGGGGAAGGGGCTGTTGGCGTGCGATCGCGTGGGCGCTGGGCGAATGGCAGAACCTCCGGAGATCTTGGCGCATCTAGAATCTTTGCTGCACAGCCCTCAACGAGATTTGGTGGGTCTGCACGTTTTGATCAGCGCTGGTGGGACTCGGGAGTATCTTGATCCGGTTCGATTTATTGGGAATCCATCAACGGGCAAAATGGGTGTTGCTTTGGCACGAGCCGCCGTGCATCGAGGAGCCGCGGTGACGCTGGTTCATGCACCGATCGCTAGTCTGCCTCAGGGTGTGCGTTTGGTGCCCGTAGAAAATGCCGCAGCCATGCAGCAAGCCCTAGAAACTTATTTCTTGGAAGCTGATTGGACTGTTATGGCAGCAGCGGTGGCAGATGTGCGTCCGGCAACCTATAGCGCCGAGAAACTGCCGAAGCGATCGCTCCCTCCGCAGCTCGATCTGGCACCCGTGCCGGATATTGTGGCAGGTCTCAGGGGCTTAAAGCAGCCCCATCAAAAGCTAATTGGGTTCGCGGCGCAAACGGGCGATATTTTAGAGCCAGCCTTAGACAAACTCCGGCGCAAGGGATTAGATGCGATCGTCGCTAACCCGATCGATCAACCAGACAGCGGGTTTGGGGGCGATCGCAATCAGGCGATTTTCCTTAGCCATGACGGTCAGCAGCGGGCGATCGCGCCTTGCAGCAAATTAGAAATGGCGCATCATTTGTATAACTTTATTCGCCTGCTTAAAAGCTGATACCCAGAATCTAGTAGGCTGACAGCTTTGAAATGGGGGGTGGAGGGGTGGAATGGGTGGAGGGGTGGAAGTAGGTGGTGATGAGTGCCACCCACTCTACTCCTCCACCCCTCCACCCATTCACTCCCAACCCCTCATTTCATCCTTGGCAGACTACTAGCCCTATGTCTTTTCTTACCGTCCTTCTAACTTGGCTCGCAATTGTTCAAGCTCGGGATCGGCGCTGGGTAGGCTGGGAGAACTGCCTGCGGCGAACTGCGCTTTCATAGCCGCTAACTCATCGTCAATGCCACGATCGCCACTTTCCAATTCTTTAAACTGTTGCTCAATTGCGTCGCCCCTGTTAAGTTCTGCGATCGCCTCTGACCTTGCCTCCAGTTGCAGCACCTTTTCTTCCATCTTTTCAAACGCCGATAAAGCGCTGCCCGTGCCAATTCGTCCCATCATTCATTCAGCTTCTCAGAAGCTTTTGCCGATCGGGCACGGGCAATATACATATCCTTCTTCGTTCTGGCATCCGACAGCTTGCTTTCTAGCTTCGTCAAGTTTTGCTTAAGCTGCGACACAATGCCGCTTTGCTGTTGAATTTGGTCAGCCAATGCCGCCGCCGTATCTTGATAAGACTTGCGCCGAGTTAACGCTTCTCGCGCCAGAGTATCTTCTCCTTTTTGCAAAGCTAACTGTGCCCGCCGATACCATTCTTCGGCAGTGGCTTGAGATTGTCCGGCTTGGCGCTCAGTGCGCTTTTGAGTGGCGATCGCCTGTGCCACCGCTTGCCTCAGTTGGGTTAAATCATGCTGCATTTCAACGACCGTTTGTTCCAGAATTCTTTCTGGGTCTTCGGCAGCGCTAATCAAACTGTTAACGTTCGCTCGAACCACTCGCCCAATACGGTCAAAAAGTCCCATGACAAAATCCCAGCTACGCTTGAATGGAGATATTTTCAGTTCCCTCTCATGGTATCGCACCGCTTAGGAATGAAGGGGATGAGCCTCACGAATTTGAAACCGAACAAATTTCAAGAACAAACTTTTCAGCTAGGGGAAATTTAGAGGATGTTTTAAAAGTATAGATTGTGCCCCGAATCGCCCTCAGTCTATACTTTGTAAAACATCTTCTAAGAGGGTTCACCGCCTAAGATGATAAGGTGAAAACTTCTTCCAAAAAACCATTTTTCAAAAAACTATGGCTCGCTTCAACCCCTACAGCATTCAACTTCAGCTAACTCGAATGTTTCAAGACGGACAATCTTTTTTTGCCCTCACCAAGGTGCAGGATTGGCTGAAAGAAAAGCAGCAAGACCCCAACGATTACGAGATTCTGTTCCATCAGCACATGGCACCCCCCGGATCAGATTGGGTGATGAAGATTGAGGTGGAACTGAAGCGGCGGGATGGGCAGCCGGTCGATGAGTGGTTGCAAAAGGAAGTGAATACTTAAGTTTTTAAGGCAAGGTTTTAAGCTTAAAACGGCTAGAAGTCGAAGTAAATATAGGGTGCGCTTTCGTTGGGTGCTAGCAGCCATGCCAGGTAGAAGCAGAGAGGAACCAGCAGCAGTTTGGCTGCCCAACTGAGCTGAAGTTTTAAGCTACGGGTGAGGGCATAAGCCATGCCCATGCCTGCAACTAACAGCAAAAGCATGAGGGTGATGTGCAAGCGATCGCTTTGTAACGTTTCGACATAAACCTTGGGCGCAAACTGAATATCGGCAGGATGACCCCAGAGGCGAGTGATTGCTAACCCCGAATCTTTTAAGTTGGGCAAGCGAAAGAACAGCCAGGTTGTGAACACCATCGTTTGCGTCATGATCCAACCTGCGATCGCGCCTGGAATCGTTTTCCACCACCGCTGGAGCCAGGGCAAATCTTTAGAAATGGAGTCTGTGAGGCGATGCATGATCAGCGCTAAGCCATGCAGCCCGCCCCAAACGATAAACCCCCAATTGTCGCCGTGCCAAATCCCTGCCAACAGCATCACAACCAGCAAATTTAAGCAGGTGCGAAAGAGCCCATGGCGCGAGCCGCCCAACGGAAAATAGAGATAGTTGCGCAGCCAGTCGCCCAGTGTCATGTGCCAACGTCGCCAAAAATCGGCAATGCTGGTGCAAAAGTAAGGAAAATCAAAGTTGGGCGGTAGCTCAAACCCTAGCAAAATTGCGGTTCCTCTTGCCACATCCACATATCCACTAAAGTCTAAATAAAGCTGAAGTCCGTAGGCGAAGGTTCCTAGCCAAATATCACCGCTACCCGCTCGTTCTAAATTGCTAAAGGTCAGATTTACCAACGTTGCCAAATGATCGGCAAGCAGAAGCTTTTTAACGGCTCCGCAGGCAATGAGCCACAGCCCTTCTGATATTTGGCTGGGCACTGGAAAATGAACAGTTTGCAACTGGGCAATGAAGGGATGAAAGCGGGTTATGGGTCCTGAAATGAGTTTTGGAAAAAACAGTTTGTAAGCCGCAAATTCTAAAAAACTTTGGCTAGCGATCGCCCCTCTATAAACGTCTACTAGATAGGCAATGCATTCAAAGCTAAAAAAGCTGATGCCCAGAACTGAAAAATATTGCCGAAACCAATTAGCATTCACGGCTGCCCTAGGCGCAATCGCCCCCCAGCTTTCTAACAAAAACGGTATGTACTTAAACCCCAACAGCAGCAATAAATTTAGCCCAATTCCCACCCACAGCAATCTCAAGCGCCGACGGTTCCAATCTTGCTGGGCAAATTCCCACTCTTTATTCTCAATTCGCCAGTCTAGGGGCGCACCGAGCGCTTTGCCCATCAAAAAAGTAATTAAGGTAATGCCCAACAACAGCACTACAAACTCAATTTGCAGCGAGCAATAAAACACCAAACTCGCTATTAAAAGCACAACAAGGCGCAGCGATCGCCCTTCAACCGCCCAGTAAATTCCTAGGGTGCTGAGGAGAAAGATCGCATAGGTAATAGAAAGGAATGTCATGGATCAGGAGGGGATAAAAGGAGGTAGCTGCACATTACTCTCGCCGCAGATTACTCTCGCCCGAACTGCTGCGCCGCACACACCGAACAGACCTGCCAGCGGCTCAATTCTCCTGGCGGTGTTGGACATTGGCAAGCCGGACACAAAGGCAAATGCTGCGCCCGCGATCGCATCACTCTGGCCCAATTCCGAAAAGCAGACTGAGAATCAGGAGCAACCGGAGCCGCACTGACAGGAGGCACGAGATGGGCTAACCGACTTGGATGGTCTCGCCAAAGGATAGCGGATTCTGAAATATTTGCAGCAATCAAACTGTATTCCGATCGCCATTGCGCCGTAGAAAACCGAATGTCGGTCAGATTAAAAGTCATTAGGGCATTTAACTTCTCCAAAATTCGGACGCGCTCAAAGCCCAAATTCTGCGCCCAAGCCGAGCTAGAAGTCGCAACTAGTAGCACCCGTCGTTGAATACCCGTCGGGCGGGTTTGGGATGCCACCGCCTCTCCTACGACAGATGACCACCGAGACAAAATCTGCTGAAGTTGCTGTCTGCCTTTCCAGCTATCCTGACTTTCTAAATCTCCTAAAATTTGACTGAGAGATGGAATGGGCTTGACCATGGTGCAGACTACCTATGTCTCGAAAGCATTTCTCAAAAAATTAGATATCATTAGCCATTGAGATCGCAGAATATCTTTAAATTGTGTCGATCGCCTGTTCAACTGATCTCGATCGGGGTCTGACCCTAGGTTTAGCACTTTTATCCCAAGCTTCCTCCCTCTTGTATTGAGTGCGTTCAACTCCCCTCCCTTTGCCCCAATTATTTACAAAACTTACAAATGTTTACCCAGTTACCATCCGGCAGGAGTAAATCCCAGAATGCGCCCTTCCTCCGTTGAGCCCTTTAGCCCCGATCCTTCCGCCTTGCATCCCATGCTGCAAAAAGCTTTGGATAACTTGGATGTGCAGTTAGAAGACGAGCTGACTCGTTACCGTCAGCAGCGTTATCGGCAGTTGGGAAGAACGCGTCAGCCGGATTTAGCCCCACCGCGCAAAAGTCCTTCAGTCGCTCCGGCTCCCCTCACGCCGCCTCTGCCGTCTTTAACCGATTATGCGCCAGATGACACGCTGCCTCAGCCCATAAACTTGGATATTTGGGAAACAGACGCTTCTGACGCTCCCTCTTCGTCTCATCTCTCTAACTTCGATGCCCGGCGAGTCGTGCGGGAAATGCGCGCTGCGCCGATCGCCCCTCAGCCGCCCAAGTTCACCCAGGATTATTTTGCCTCTTCAGAAGAGTTACTCAAAAGTGGCTCCTCACCCGCAGCCCAACCTAGCGATCGCCCGTCCACTCTGTTAGATACGCTCCTAACGCCTTTGGGGGTTGGCTCTATGCTGCTGCTGCTACTCTCCAGCATTAGTTTAGGATATGTCATTCTGTATCCCTCTAGTCTTGGCTTTCTGGCAGCTCTAGGGCGGGAGAGCGATCAGAAATCGATCGCTGCCCCCACCTCACCCCACGAAAATCAATCGCTCTCTCCCAACCTAGCCTCTGACGAATTTATCGATGTTAACCTCAACACCCTGAGCCAGCTTCCCAAGAACGATCGCCCCTCAACCGTTGTCACTGTCCCACAAACGGCTAAACCCGCGCTTTCACCCACAGAACGCCCCACAGAACGCCCCACAGAGCCGAACAGCCCTCTGACGGATGCACCTAGGCTTTCTGCTGCGGTGATTGAGCCGCCCCTTGAAACAATTACTCTTCCCTCTCGACCTGTCATTCGTCAGCCTGCTGCTCCTGCTGCTGTGCCGTCCGCTCCACAGACCGCCGCCGTTGCACCCGCGCCATCCCCTGCGCCCCCTGCCCTTGCCGAGG
>JAAUPA010000236.1 GCA_012034615.1 Leptolyngbyaceae cyanobacterium CSU_1_4
GTAGAAGCTAAAGCATCCCACTGGGGCTTTATTTCAACGCAGACCCTTAGCAAGATTACTGGCTAGACGATCGCGAGGGGGCGATCGCAGCGACCTGATTTTCCACCTCCACCACCCGCTCTTTCAGCTCAATCACTAAGGTGGCTAACCGCTTAAACGTGGGGTCATCGGCTAAGGGCGAAGTAGCAGCGGGTGAGCGATCGGGCACTGCGGGCGAAAACTCAACTCCGGCACCAGAACTGAGCCGAGAAACTTGAGACTCTAGTTGGCTGATTCTTGAACGAAGCGTTGTATTCTCTAGCTCTATTCGTGAAATTCGAGATTCTAACTGAGTAGTGGACTGAGCTGGAGTCACACTTTGCCAAGACAACCACAGGAACAGAATAAAGATGAAAATTCCTAGCGGCTTGATTTTTTTCATCATGACTATATCCCGCGTTCAAATTTAAACTAAAGTTTAGGATTGAGTGTTCTTCCTACTCAAATCAGCAATGCACTAAAACTATTATATATAGTAGGGTATAGGTGATTTACAATCCGCCTTACCGCTGCTCCAGGAGAACTCATTAGTATGAAAATTCTGGTTGTTGAGGATGATGAGCTAGTCGCTCAAGCCCTACGTATTATTCTCTCTGACCAAAATTATGCAGTTGAGCTGGCTCCAGATGGTCAGGCAGGTTTAGAGCTGGTTGAAATTTTCGACTATGATTTGCTGCTTCTGGACGTGATGTTGCCGAAGCTGGATGGAATTAGTCTGTGCCGTCAGGTGCGATCGCAAGGCTATCAAATGCCAATTTTGTTACTAACCGGACGCGATAGTAAACACGACAAAGCAACAGGATTAGATGCGGGTGCTGATGATTATGTAGTCAAACCCTTTGATACAGAAGAGTTGGTTGCTCGAATTAGAGCCTTACTGCGCCGGGCTAACTCCAGCACCCAACCTTTATTAGAATGGGGAGCACTGCAACTTGACCCCAGCAGTTGCGAAGTCATCTACCAAGACAAACTTCTTTCAGTCACTCCTAAAGAATACGCCTTGCTTCATCTATTTCTGCGCAATAATCGCCGTGTTTTTAGCTGTGATGCAATCTTAGAGCATCTCTGGGCTTACGACGATATGCCGGGAGAAGAAGCAGTCAGAACCCATATCAAAGGACTACGACAGAAGCTAAAGACAGCCGGTGCACCTGCCACTTTAATTGAAACGGTTTATGGAATTGGTTATCGGCTGAAACCTTTAAACGCAAAGCACGTTCCAGCCAAACCCCCAGAGAAACCCACTCTCTCTGAAAATCAACCTGAATCCCCCCCGAGTCATTCAGCCCCAATCGCTTTCAATTATTGCCGGAATTTGGCATCGCTTTCAGGCAAAAGTGAGCGCCCAAGTCGAAGGGTTGGAGAAAGCAGCGTCATCTGCGCTGATGCAATCTCTTAACCCTCAGCTACATCAGCAAGCTAAGCAAGACGCTCATACTTTGGCAGGTTCTCTCAGCATGTTTGGCTTTCCCCACGGGGGTAATTTGGCTCGAAACATCGAACAACTTTTAGGCTCGTCAGATTTATTAAACCTAGATGAGGCGAAAAAATTTCAGACCTGGGTCAGTGGTTTGCGGCGTGATATTGAACAACCCATAGAAGAACAGAACCCTGAATTTACCCTGACTAACACTCGTCCTTTATTGCTGATTGCCGATCGCGATCGGTCTCTAGCGGAAGCTTTAGCTAAGGAAGCAGAACAACAAGGTTTCAAAAGTATGCTTGCTCCTGACTTAGCCACAGCCCAATCTATCCTGAATCAATCTCAGCCCAACATTGTTTTATTAGATTTAGAAATTTCCTCAAATAGTCAAGAGAGCCTAGCCCTGCTCAGCGAATTTCAACGCCGGATGCCTCCTATTCCGGTGTTGGTATTTTCTAAGCAAGCAAGCTTAACCAATCGTGTGGAAGTAGCTCGTCATGGCGGACGATTCTTTTTGCAAAAGCCGTTTTCTTTAGCCCAAGCATTTGAAGCCGTTAATCAAGTTTTGAAGCGCACAGAGCCGACTCAAACCAAAATTATGGTGGTTGATGATGATCCTAAAATTGTCCCAGTACTAAAGGCCTTGTTAGAACCTTGGGGGCTAAAAGTTACGATGCTTCAAAACTCAGAGCAGTTTTGGGAAACTCTCGAAACCTGTTCTCCTGACCTGCTTATTTTAGACGTAGAAATGCCTTATTTAGGAGGGATTGAGTTATGCCAGGTGGTTCGCAATGATATTCGCTGGGGCGGGTTGCCGATCCTTTTTCTGACGGCTCATACTGAGTTTGTGGTCATCGATCAGGTCTTTGCGGCAGGTGCCGATGATTTTGTGAGCAAACCCATTGTAGGACCTGAACTAGTGGCTCGAATTATTACTCGTCTAGAGCGTTTGAGGCTAATGCGACGAATTGCGGAAACCGATCCGCTCACGGGAGTGGCTAACCGTCAAAAATCGACCCAAGATTTAGAGGATCTGCTGGGTTTAGCAAGCCGCCATCATCAGCCTTTGTCATTCGCTGTTTTAGATTTAGATCGCTTCAAACGAGTCAATGATCGATATGGTCATGCGGCTGGCGATGCTGTGCTTCGTCAAATAGGCTATTTGTTGCAACAATCTTTCCAAAGCGAGGATGTGATTGCGCGGTGGGGTGGAGAAGAGTTTGTGGTGGGAATGTATGGCATGATCTCTGAGGAGGCGGTTCAAAGACTGGTGCCATTGTTCCAAATGGTTCAGCAGCAATCCTTTTACAATGCTGACGGTGAGGCGTTTCAAGTCTCGTTAAGCGCTGGAATTGCTCAGTATCCTCAAGATGGTGATGATTTACGATCGCTCTATCGTTCGGCAGATACAGCGCTTCAACAAGCCAAGAAAAAACAGCACCTCACCGATTTTGCGATCGCCCACTGTTGATACCCATCATTAATCACTACCTGTCTGTTTTTCAGAGGATGACTTAAAGGTATCGAAGCGCATTATACTTGCCCTCAAGCTCTCCAAACTTGAGGGATTTAGGAACGGTTCGGGTCACAATCTATACTTCTAAAGCATCCTGGCATTGCTGAATAGAAGGATAAATCCTTAAGATGCTATTACTCTGATCGCCCCCTAAATTCCCCATTCTGGGGGACTTCCGAACCTCAAAACCCATCAGAATGTGGGGATTAAATTTCAGCGTCACCCCTCAGCAATGCCTGAAACCCTTTATGTACTCTCATCGCATTGTTAGAATCCACTCAGTCTAATCTCATAGAGCAAGCGCATTGTAGAACTCATAGCACTAGTAGCGCAGTGCTAACCACACCCACTAGGGTCTACAACATCTAAGGAGTTATTTTTATGAAGCGCTTAATTCTAGGCACTCTTGCAACAGTGCTTTTATCCACTGCGATCGCCCCTATAGTGCAAGCTCAGGTCACGCCCGAAGCAATGCCTGCTGATGCCGAGACCTTGGGGATGGCTGTTACGCCTTTCAATCTGGTTTACCTGGCTTATCAAGGTTTTTTTGAGAGTGAGGGCATTCCTAAGTTTAATGGACTCACCAATAGTTATCGGCAGGGCGATGTCACGGCTGAAAGCCTAGTGAAAGTCGCCGTGAGTATGCGTCGGTTGGCTCCTGACACTGTCACCAACCGAGCCTACTTATCAGCAGTAGATCATCAGCTTAGCTCCCTGTCTAGAAGTACATCAGACAATTAACCCTTTTCTAGCTAAGTTGCATTTCAGAAGAACGGCTCTGATTTTGATACCGAAATCTGAGCCGTTCTTGCGATATTTCCAGCGGTTTCAACCTTACTAAAACAGGTCTAGATCAAAAACTAGGACATGTGTCCGGGTTATTGGCGATCGCTTAGTGCTGTTGCGTTATACTCTTTCCCTAATCATCAAACCCTCCACCCTTCCACCCTTCCACCCTTCCACCCTTCCACCCTTCCACCCCTCCACCCTTCCACTCCCAACCCCTCAACTTCATCCCTATTGCTCATCCATTTGGGTGAGGTATCCCCCGATTGGCTCCCTCAAGATAGGGTGAGCAATGCATTCTTGGGTAGGTGATCCTTGCGTGAATTAATGAGCTATTCATCTCTGTAAAACATGGCAGCAAGCAGACCGCAACGGGAATCATGGGTGCTGGGTGGAGGAGTGATTGCGATCGCATTGTTACTCACTAAAAATGTACTGCTACTGTTGCTGCTCTCAGGGATCGGAATGCTAATTGCAGGGGTGACTTTTACCCTGATTTCTGCCAAGCACCAAAAAGCCTTAACGGCTCACCTAGAGCAACAAGTCGAGGCTCGCACCCTGCAACTGCAAGCCAGCATGGCAGAGTTAGAAGAACTTAGTAATCTTCAAGATTTGCTGCTTTACGCCATTTCCCATGACCTGCGCAGCACAGTGATGGGGAGTCTGATGGTCTTAGAAAATTTGCAAGGGCAGACCGGAGACCTGATTCCTGTGTCGCGTGAGCTTTTGCGACGAATGACGCAATCGGGAAAGACCCAGCTCAATCATCTCAACCAACTTTTAGAAGTCTATGCAAATCTTAGCGACGGCATCCGGCTCGAAAAAACCTGGGTTTCGCTCCGTGCTGTTCTGCAAGAAGCGATCGCCGATCTCTCTCCCCTGTTGCAAGAGAATCAGATTACGCTGATTTATCCTATTTTCACAGATCCGCTTTGGGTGATGGCAGACCTCAGCCAGATCCGACAAGTTTTTCATCATCTAATTTCCAATGCCGTCAACCACAACCCACCCGGAATAGAAGTGCGAATGGAGGCGACCCTGGCGGTGTCTGCGAAGCAGCCCAGCGAAAATCCTACGTTTCAATTCACCATTACAGATACAGGCATCGGCATTGATTTATCCAAACAGGAAAATATTTTTGAGCTGTGCTTAAAGCCATCCCAAGAGCGCCAACTGACTCGAATTAGCTTAGGTTTGTGCTTATGTAAGCAAATTATCCAGGCACACGGCGGACAGATTGGGTTCATAGCCAAGTGGGAGGAGGCACCCAAATTGAATTTACTTTGCCGATCTGGTGAGGGTGTGGGCTTCAGCCGCCGCTTTCGCAGCAAATCTTAATACTTTGCTCACACATCAGCCTAAATTCTGCTATATTTGATACAGAAATGAACCGTTCATCTCTTCCTAAAAATCTTTTTTGCAAGAGACGGAAGTAAGGGAATCCTGAAGGAACGCGCCTCCGAATCACACTACTGTAAAGAGGTAAGCACCATGGACAATAGCAATAGCAATCAACAACCTAATAAATCTAAAACCTATCGGGTTAGCTCCGATACCGTTGCCTTTATGCTGTCGAGTGGTTTTTCCACCGATGGAAGCTGGTATCAGTGGGTTAAAAAGAATCGTCAGCAAGCCATCGATCGCTAACCCAAGCGATCGGGCACTCATCAATCGGTAGGTGGACTAGTAGCTTGACTAATAGGTTGACGCAATTTTAATCATAGAACCTCATTCCTCTCGCTTTTACCCTTGGGGTAAAACGAGAGGAATTTTTGTAAGAGGGCTTATTTGAAGTAAATGAGCAGGTTCAGTCCTGGAATAGTCCGAGAAAGAGTCCATAGCAAGAGCGCAAAGTAAAGGAGCCCAACTCCCCATTGATACCAAACGAGTGCCGTGATTAGAGCGGGCATTTGCTCATCGCGTAAGCGAATATCGTTGAACCCAAATTTGAGCAAATTGTTGAGGCTGAAATCTAGGTAATTGAGCCAACTCCAGCTTTTATTCCAAAGAATAGGCGTGTAGCGTTCTCGGAAATAAGGAAATGCTGGAATGTTGGGTAATCGACCAATTAAAAACCTTAACTGACGCATACTGCCATCTTCAACAAAATAGCTACTGTCCATGAGGTCGTGGTAGCGACCTTGACGGTAGAGAATGCCAATCAGAAGGGCAGGAATAGGAATAATGACCCCACTTAAACAGGCGAGGGTGAGCCAAGGTTGC
This sequence comes from Leptolyngbyaceae cyanobacterium CSU_1_4, assembly GCA_012034615.1. GTDB lineage: Bacteria > Cyanobacteriota > Cyanobacteriia > Elainellales > Elainellaceae > Timaviella. The sequence goes on from JAAUPA010000236.1 coordinate 5,988, forward strand.
TCTGCGGTACGAAATAGGGCAGAAAAGCCAATGATGGAAAAAATGCCGAAACCACTAATACTCCAGACGACTTCTTCGGGTGTGGGAATGATGGGTTTGGGGTGCACTTTGCGGAAGCGATCGATTAGCCAAAACAAAAAGGCGAAATGGGCGATCGCAATCATGCCGACACCTAACACGAGCCAAGAACTGGTGCCAAACCGGGTCAGCAGCAATAGCAAGCTTAGCCCCAACCAATTCACCCCTTCGACAAACCAGTTGCCAATAGACACAGGCTTACCGACCACAATGCGATCGCGCACCTTGACATAAGCACCCAGCATTCCTTCTAGCTTGAGCAAATCGGCAATGCTACGGAAAGGCTGCTGAGAGCGGGTTTGGGCGATCGTAGCAGCTTGCTTGGTCGAAAAGCCCACGGCTTGAAGTTGAGCCACTGAGGCAGTATTTAAATCTACTCCTATTAACCGCTGCCGCAGTTCCTTGAGACGCAATCGCTCAGTGGTGTACTCCACCTGGTTGGCATCCGAAATTTGTTGCTGCAATCGAAAGTTTTGTACCAAGTTCCGCAACAGCGTTTCATTCCCTTGCAGCGTTGGCACCGAAAGCACCCGCCCCACCTTCCCCAAATCGCCCAAAATGCGAGCGGAACGCGGGTCAAATTGCAAATCTGAAATATTGAGATAAGCCCCCTTAGCAAACCCTGCATTCGCAAAGTCTGCCTGGTCTAAAATGCTGGCTCCTCGAAGGTTAACCAATTTATTGAACTGAGTTTGGCGAAAGCTAACCAGCTTATCAAACCGCGTCTCTGTCAAGAACAACGCTTGGGAAAATTTATCCCGGTCAAACAACACCTGCCCCCGCCAGCGAATTTGTGAAAAGTCGGCTTTGTCATGCCATTGAATCCGGGTAAAGTTGGCGAGCTGTTGAAACTGGGCTTGGTGAAAGCTGGCAAAGGCTCGAAACTCGCTGCTCTGAAAGCTGGCATTGGCTTTAAACTCGGCTTCGTTAAAAATAGCGCGATTGAAAAATATGGTGCTAGGAAATCGGGCTTCACGCTGAAAATAGCATCCATAAAGCTTGCTGTT
>JAAUPA010000237.1 GCA_012034615.1 Leptolyngbyaceae cyanobacterium CSU_1_4
ATGCCAATTTATCAAGCAGAAACCGCCCTTTTATCGGGAATCATTGTGCTGTCTGGAAAAAATTCAGACGGCGGATACGTCGATTTTCAAAATGCGACTGGGGATTTTATCGAGTGGACAGTCGAAGTTGAAACCGCCGGAGAATACGACTTGTCTTGGCGCTATGCCAATGGGGGTGGTACCTCCGATCGCCCTTTGCAGTTCGATGTCAATGGCACGACAATCGCCCCTAGTCTGGGTTTCGTTCGGACTGAAAGCTGGTCGGCGTGGGGGCTAGTGACACAATCTGTGACATTGCAAGCAGGCGTTAACACCATTCGTTTAACTGCCACCGGCAGCAGTGGCGCAAACTTTGACTATTTAGAAGTCAAGCCCCGTAATCCTACGCCCGTTGCCCCCAATGTAACAATTTCAGATGCCAGCACGATAGAGGGCAGCGATCGGTTTTTAGTCTTCGATGTTGCACTTTCGTCCGCCAGTAGCGAAAGTATCATGCTGAATTTAGCGGCGACGGATAATACGACAACGGCTGGAGCAGACTACAACCCGGCGATCGAATTCAGTACGGATGGCGCAACCTGGCAATCGGCAAGCAATAATCAGGTCACCTTTAATCCCGGACAAACGGCATTGAAGGCGCGGTTGGCGGTGGTTGATGATGCGATCGATGAACCTGTCGCCGCCGAGACAGTTACCCTACGCGCTAGTGTGGTAACCGGAACAGTGAACAGTGTGAGTGATGTAGGGATTGGCTCTATTACCGATAATGACAACGCAGCAGGAATACCGTTTGATGTCACTTTCCAAGCCGAGACAGCGACATTGTCGGGCGCAATTACTTTTTCGGGTAAAGGATCTGAGGGCGGATATGTAGACTTTCAAAATAACACAGGTGATTTTATTGAATGGACAATTGAAGTACCCGCAGCGGGACAATACGACTTATCTTGGCGATATGCTAATGGTGCAGGTACGTCCAGTCGCCCATTGCAATTTGATGTGAATGGAACGACGATTGTTCCTAACTTAGGATTTGCACGGACTTCCAGTTGGTCAACTTGGGGATTGGTGACGCAATCTGTGGCGCTACAAGCTGGAGTGAATACGATTCGATTAACGGCAACGGGTAGCAGTGGCGCAAACTTTGATTCTCTTAGGGTAGCGGCAACCACTACGGAACCAATACCGCTCAATGTCATCATTTCTGATACAACTGCAACGGAAGGGAGCAATACCTTTTTAGTGTTTAACGTGGCGCTTTCAACCGCTAGCAGCGAAACCATTACGCTCAATTTAATGGCAGCGGATGGCGCAGCGAAAGGGGGCTTACTGGCGGACTTCGGGCTTGATCTGGAGGGTGACCCGGTCGATTATGCTAACCAGGAATTTGAAGTCAGCAGTGATGGGGGCGCGACCTGGCAAACCACGGGAACTCATGTCACATTTGTGCCCGGACAGACGCAGTTGAAGGTGCGTTTGGCGGTCAATGATGATGGATTAGATGAGGCGATCGTCTCTGAGAAGCTGACCTTGAGCGTGGTCGGTGTGGTTGCTGGAAGGGTTGATAGTTTTGCGGATACAGGCGTTGGAGCGATCGTTGACAATGATGGCGTGGTGGCAGCGGGTGCGCCGATTACAACGCTGCCGTTGACGGATGTGCGGATTGAAGGAGATTTACTCCTGGACTTTAATACGACTGAGAGCGGACTGCTGGATCAAAATGGTGAGGGTACAGGATTTACAATGGTTGACCCCACCTCTAATCCGGGGAATCCCTATCCTCAGTTAGGCGTAGTAGGCTATTGGGCAGACAAACTGGATGTTGATCCGGTCAGTGGCGTGTTGAAAATTACAACGACTGCCGGACTACAAAACACGAATGAAAATAATTTAGATAATGCTTTAGGAATTGGCTTGAATGTTCCTAGCGCGATCGTCAGGTTGCAAACGGTGCTAGTGAATTTGCCTACTCCTGTAGGCGGCAATGCTCAGGCAGGGTTATGGTTTGGCAAGGCTGAAGGCGGCGGTATAGGCAGCAGCGAGAATAATTATATTAAGCTGATTGTCCGCTCGGATAAATCTGGAAACTACCTGTTGGAAGCCCAGATGGAACAGAATGGGGTCGTGACTCAGACCAAGAAGGTAGATATTCCTGAGAACGTGGCGGTGAATCTGAGTTTATCGATCGATCCATTCACCCAGAAAGTAACGGCACAGTACAGCACCGACACCGGCTCAATAAAGACTCTGCTCACCTTTTCCAATGTCCCCAGTGAATGGTTTAGTTTCGATCAGGCGGGAATTAACCCGGAACTTGCCACCCGGAGCTTTGGCGGCATTTTTGCCTCCCACGGCAATGCCGCCAATTCCCAGGTTTTCAGCTTCGATCGCTTCCAGATCACCGAATCCACGGCTCCGCTGCCACCGCCGCCGCCATCGACAGGGGGATTTGGAGCATTGGCGTTCGATCGCTGGTCGATTCCAGTCAACAATGCGACGGATATGTCCTTTGGTCCTGATGGGCGGCTGTATGTATCAACGCTGTTTGGAGATATTCGGGCGATTCGGTTTGATGCCCAGACTCGGACGGTGATCAGCGATCAGTTAATTACGACAATTCGGACGGGAGAAGGCGGGAATCGCTTGACCTTGGGAATCGCTGTTGATCCGGATTCAACCGCCGATAATGTCATTCTCTGGGTGGCGCATTCCGATGGCTCGATCAGCAATGGGGGACTGAATTCGGGTAAGCTTTCTCGACTATCGGGCGCTGGGTTTAGCCAAAAGCAAGATATTGTGGTGGGGTTGCCACGGGCGATCGCCAATCATGCCACGAACAATATTGAGTTTGGTCCGGATGGTAAGCTGTATTTGTGGCAGGGGGGCAACACGGGCGCTGGAGCGGCGACATTGGCGGCAAGTGAGTTTGGCGATCGTCCCGAACAACCCCTCTCTGCGGCATTGTTAGTTGTGGACGTGCCCCAATGGAAGGCAAATCCGGCTAGTTTTCACGGCAATGTGGCTTCTCCCTTGGGTGAATTTATTGATCAGTTTTACACCCGGAAGCAACAGGAATTGGGACGCACGTTTACCGAGGTGCAGGTATACGCTTCAGGCTTGCGAAATACCTACGATGGCGTATTTCATAGCAACGGACAAATTTATGCTCCTGATAACGGTTTAGGCGTAACCGGTACTACACCCCCTGTACCGAGATTGGGAAGCCCAAACGATCGCAGTGTGACCACCCAACTGGGACAAAATCCGATCGATAATCCCGGTTCGCAACCCGACCCGCTGAATCGAATTGTCCAGGGCGGTTACTATGGTCACCCTAACCCCTACCGAGACGAAGTGGTGTTTATGGACGGGACATTCCAGGGGTTAGCCCCTGATCTCGACTACAAAGGACATCTTGATATCTTGGGTAGCAAGCTCTCTGCCAATGGCATTATTGAGTATACGGGCGATCGTTTTTTCGGTTCACTCAAAGGTAACTTATTAATCAGCAACTATTCTTCGGGGGACAATATCACGCGAGTTGAACTTTCACCCAATGGCACTGCGGTTGTGAAAAAATCAGCGCTGGTGGGTGGATTTAAAGATCCCTTACCGATGGAAATGGGTGCAAATGGAACCATTTTTGTCGGTGAATTTAATGGCGGCAAAATTACTGTATTGGAATCTTTGGGCGTGTGGCGGAGTGATCTGCCCAAGGTGCCCCAAGCCATTCTGGATGCGGGGAGTGCGGTGCTGGAGGGTAAGCTTTATATGGTGGGCGGCAAAACTTCTACCACTCATCTCAATAGCGTTTATGTTTACAATCCCGGTAACCCCAACATCACCACCGATGATACTTGGATCAGTACCTTAAACTTACCAGGAGTTGGTGTTGAGAATCCAGCAGTTGTGTCTCTAAACGGTAAACTTTATTCATTTGGAGGATCAACCGCACCGTTCTCTGGATCAGTAACCAATGCAGCAATGTTTAATCCTGATACCAATCCTGATCCCAACATCACGACCCCTCGCTGGGACAGTCTGGCACCGATGCCTACCCCTCGTGCAGGAGCAACCGCTCAGGTCTTGAACGACGATATCTATGTGATTGGCGGTATGGGCATAGATGGCGCTTCGGTGAACGTGGTGGAAATCTATGACCCCGAAACCAACACTTGGAGTACAGGCGCACCGTTACCCACGCGGCGAGATAATCCGGGCGCAGCGGTGATTAACAACAAGCTCTATGTGGTGGGTGGGCGGATGCGAAATGCGGATGGCTCGACGACTAACGGTACTCTGAACACGCTGGAAATTTATGATCCGCTGACGGGACAATGGAGCACTGGAGCAGCGATGCCCACTGGACGACGGACGATGGGTATTGGCACGATCGACAACAAAATCCAAGTTGTCGGAGGTGAGGCTGGAGCCGGAAATACGGCATTTAGCCAGAACGAAGAATATAATCCGTTGACCGATAGCTGGCGATCGCTACCTGCCATCCCGACACCGCGCCATGGGGGGGCTTTTGGGACGATTGATAATGTCCTGTATGTGGCTGGGGGAGGGATTGTGGCAGGGAGTTCGTTTAGTCATGTGGTAGAGGGGTTTACGTTTTAAGGTAATAAGTGGATAGGCGTAATTAATATAGATAGCCGTGGGGCAAGCGTCTCGCTTGCGGGCAAGATGCCATAGGTGTCAACTTAAGAAGTCAACTTAAGAAACTGGAGAGAAAGTCAACAAGACGATAGAGTCAAAAAGTGTCCTTGTTTTTGAGCCAAAGGAACGATGACTCAACCTCATAAGAAGCGGGGTAAGGAAGAGTTTCGTCACTTTGTTTCCCCGCTTGCGCCCCCGAATGAAGATTAGCCTATTTACGGGTTGGCGATCGCAATGGCGTGCCCATCCAACTCTATGCCACCTGGATTTTTTATGCCGTGCTCAATGACTTGTGCGGTGAAGTCGCCGTGGCATGAGCTCAACCTTTAGAAAAAATCTCGATGGAATGGTGTTTCGCTCCCTTTATCATTTTGCTCAAGCCAAACAAAGAGCTGCCTCGACGCAGTTGATTCCTTTTTGAGGCCGTTCTCAAAACTCTTTGGGCTTAGTCAAAGCCCAGCGCAAGCGAAAACGCAAAAATGAGGCGTTTGCCCTTGACATCTGGGCTACTTCACTTAAGTTGACATCTATGGCAAGGTGCCCGTCCCTCGTCTGACATTTAATTAGACCGGGCTACTTACACACCAGTCGAGATTAAACACACCATTGGCTAAGTCTGGATGACGTAAGTGGCGCGATCGCTTTCTAAACAAAGGGCGATCGCTTTTTCTTTCCCCATTTCCTCAGCACGCTATAAACTCCCTGTTCAGAATCAAAGCTAAACCTTAGTAGAGACAAGCTTCACACGTTCGATGACATCAATTTGGCACCACGACAAATAAAAAGTCACTGTACATAAATTGTACATAAATGGCGAATATCACAAGATACTAAATCCGCTTGACTCAAATATTGCCTCAATGCATCATAAAGGCGACAAGTTCTTTCCAACGTATTTATTTGGCTAGTTTGGTAGCTTTCCAATCCTCTACAGGACTGGACTCCCTGCCTCTATACTCTTTTAGACCTTCATGCTTTCGTCAGTTAAACAGGAACAACACACCTAGACTGGGAGCTTCACAATGATAGAACAATCACCGATCGAGACTTCAGAGCAAACAGGGGTTATCTCTCCAATGAGAGAAGCGCCGCAGGAACTGCGTATTGAGGTTTTAGCTAGCGGTTTAGATAGTCCTCGTGGGCTAACCTTTGGTTCTGATGGGGCGCTATATGTAACTGAAGCAGGACGGGGGGGACCAGGAGCCAGTATTCCATCGCCCAGTATCCCGGTGCAGTTTATCTTATGGAGCAACGGGTGCCATTACTCGGATTCAGAATGGTGAAGTCGAGCGGGTTGTGACAGGTCTGCCATCTTTGGCTCTACCTGACGGCACTGATGCGTCGGGAGTAGCTGATATCGAGTTTGATGCTTACGGGAACGCCTATGCGATCATTGGCTTTGCGGGCAACCCAGCGTTGCGAGATAGCGTTATCCAGGTACCTGATTTTAATTATTTGATTGCGATCGAAAACTTTGATGGTGGTGCTTCCTGGACAAGACTAGTTGACTTGGGAGCCTATGAGTTGCTCAATAATCCTGATGGGCAAGATGTGAATACCAACATCTTTGACTTGCTGATTAAGGACAATCGGGCATATGTGATTGATGCGGGTGGCAATGATTTACTCAGCCTAAGAGCCTTTGGCAGTGAGCTAGAATTGGAAACCGTATTTCCGGCTCGGTTGACTACAAATCCGTTCACAGGAACAGAAATGTTGCAGCAGTCCGTGCCCAACTCCATTACCGTTGGTCCCGATGGAGCTTTCTACGTCGGTGAACTCACGGGATTTCCCTTTCAGGAAGGAGCCCAGGTTTATCGACTTGGCGCTGAGGGGCAACCTGAAGTGTATGCAGAAGGTTTCACGAATATTATTGATTTAGAGTTCGACAAAGCAGGGGGGCTTTACGTCCTAGAGTATGACGCGGATGGATTTTTGAATGAAGGTGTAACGGGTGCTCTAATCTACGTCTCTCCAGACGGTACAACTCGCACGACGATCGCGGATGATGAACTCATTTCTCCTACTGGCTTAACAATTGCCTCTAATGGTGATATTTACATCTCAAACAAAGGCTTTATTCCAGGAGAGGGAGAAGTGCTGCGGATTGAAAATCCGATCGCCAATGGTTCAACTTACAGCCTATCCCTTTCACCCTTTGAAACCACAAACCCGTTTGCTCAAGCGTCTTCCCGGCTAAACCCGATTGACTTGCATTCATCAAGCTTATGCGGATAGCCCCAAGTGATTAAGTGCAGGTTGTTCACTCATGGCGATCGCCTCATTTGTGCATTCAGCAGTTTTATAATCGCATCGGCGTTGCTGAATCACGTATGAATTTGCCCCTAAATCCCCCATTCTGGGGGACTTTGAAAGGTTCGGAAGTCCCCC
>JAAUPA010000238.1 GCA_012034615.1 Leptolyngbyaceae cyanobacterium CSU_1_4
GATTTCGGGGGCAGGATTCTCTTCGGCTAAAGCGGCGTTGACCTCACCAAAGGGATTAGCCGAGGTTTGAGGTTGAGACAGAGGAAAATTTTCCTCTGCTGAAGGATAAGAGGCTGCTGCCTGTTGGGCTCTGGCGAGGCTTTTTAGGGCTTTCTGGGCATTGGTGAGATTGTGTTGCGCTTCAAACAAACGGGCAGATGTTTCGAGATGGACGATCGCCCCCTGATAGTTCCGCAGCTTTTGCCAGCTTAAGCCCCGATAATAGTGAGCAACGGCAGCATCAGGGGCGAGCCGGATTGCTTCCCCATAATCAGCGACTGCTTCTGCATATTTTTCTAGTTTTTGCCATGCCATGCCTCGGTAAAAATAGGCGATCGCGCAGGTTGAACTAAACTGAATGGCAAAGCTAAAGTCACTAATTGCCCCTGCTTGATCTTGATGTTCCGAGCGAATGAAGCCCCGATTGCAATAAGCCGCAACTTGATTGGGGGCATGGCGAATTGATTCAGTAAAATCATCGATCGCGCTTTCTAAGTCGCCATTATCGTAATGCACTAGCCCCCGATAGTTATAGGTCATGGCATCGTCGGGGTTGAGCTTCAGGATGTGACTATAGTCGGCGATCGCGCCTTCTTTATCGCCCAAGTCATGCCGAGTGACCGCCCGATTCCAGTGCGCCACCAAATCATCGGGGGCAAGGTGAGGGGTTTCAAAGCAGCCGATGAGCCGCTGAATGACTTCAGGATCTTTGGTGCGCAGCTTAAGCTGTAGCTCGGAGAAGGTGCCGTTTGTTCTCAAAGCATCGGCAATTCCTAAGACGGCAAAGCTATGGTCGGAAACCAGAAAGTTTTCGCTCGTGCCCAAGATTTTAAATTGAAAATTTTGGGGATAAGCTCTCTTCAGCTTCAGCAGTTTGTGAAGCGACTCTTGAACATTGGGTTTTTGAGTGTGTGCCATCCAACCCCGGCGAACTTTGTTGAGGAATCGTTCGTCGTGGCGATCGCTGAATTGACACCAGCCAATATCAAGCTGTTTGCCTTGGCTCAGAAAAGCTTCCAGTTGGCTCAGCAAGGATTCATCTAGGTCGTTTTGTCCAGCCCAAGGACAAATCAAAATCAACCGATGTTGCGTCCGCTCCAAGGCTTCTTCCAACACAGCCCGACTGCCTGCTAAGATGCCCTGCTCATCTGGATCAGGCTGATTACCGTTCAGGTCAAACAAGAGTTCGTATTGGGGCTGATGGGGCAAGGCTTGCAACTGTTGATTAATCAACTGCATTTCTTGTTCTAATACTTCTTGAATGCGCGCCTTAAACTCTAGGCTAGATTCGGGCAAAGGAATGCGCCCCGATAGCTCTTGAAGCTGACCTTGAATGGCAACCACGTCAAGCGTTTGGGGAAGGTGGCTGACTTGCTCACGAAGCTGTTTTTGTTGGCGGGCAAGGTGCTCAGTAAATTCTTGGATGGTGCTGAGCTGCGATCGTAGGTTGTTTAAATAATCAGTTGCCAGCCCTCGAATTTCAGGATAAATCTGAGCCGCGTTCGGAGCCGTAATCGTGAAGTCAAATCCAGACTGCTGAATTTGTTCTGAAAAAATGGCTTCCAGGTCAGCCGCTGTCAAGGGTGGCTGAGGCTCAACCCTTGAGCTATGGGTACCTTGCAACATTAATCCATTTAAACTCTCATGGGCATTGTAAGGTGCAAGCTTTTCTTTGCCCCCATTGACCTCTAGGGTTTCTATCGAGTGCCGGAGAGCTTCCTGTTGCTGCTGCAAGTCTTTCATCTCACCCATCAAGCTGACCCAATCCTTCTTGGGAACTAAATCGGCAATAATGCGGATTAACTCGCTCACGTCTTGGCGAAGAGAGCTCAGGTCGAAGGAGGGAGAGAGTTTGCTAATGCGGCGATCGATCCTCGTAATTTCTGCATTGAGCAAGGTGAAGTTAGGCCTAAACTGAGCACTCAGGTCGTTGAAGTTGCTCAGCATTTCAGAGACTTCTGCCTTGAGTTGATCTAGCTCAGCTTGCACGGTTTTAGACGGAGAGGTTGAACCGATCGCCTCGACCTGTTCAAAAACTTGGGTCATGCTTTCTGTTAAGTGGCTGTAGCGACCCTTGAGTTGGCTTAAGTCTTGGCGCAAATCCTGGAGGCTTTGTTGTTCTAGGGTGTTGAACCGTTCCTGCATTTCTTGCTGAACTGCCGTGATTTCTCCGTAGAGCGCTTCAGCCACTTCTCGGTCTTTACGAAGCAAGCCTTTTTTGAGAAGATGAATGGCTTCAGGAGCAGGCATGGCGACCACCTGTTGGTTAAGCTGCTTGACCTGATGTGTCAGGCGTTGGTCGAGTTCTGCTAGGGAGGAAGTTTTGCTTTGCTCTGCCGCTTGTTCGTAGCGACGGCGGTTGACCAGACCCAACGCGACCAATAAGGAGAGCGGAGTTGTGGTGAACAGCATCTCTTTGAGCAAAAGAGACGCGACTGAACCGACCCCTAACCCCACCAGGGATGCATTTTCAAGAGCATCTAACCAAGAATGTTTTTTCATAAAAGTTACTTTACAGGTGCGGTAGTGAATCTCAGACCACAGCGTTTGATGAGTTGCGACTACCAGGAGTGGGGATAGTCTTCTGGAAAAGAAGGGGCATTTCCTAGTTATTCATGAGCTTTTCATGACAATCAGGACAACCTTTTAAGATTCCTCTTTCAACCTTTTTCTGGGTCGCAGTGCTTCTGGAATGAACAATACTAACTACGCAGCTAAGGAACGAGATTCCGAACGAAAGCAGCATTTTATACAAGCTGAACTGTTGGTATGGTGCTGGAGCTGTACGGTGCTAGAGCGGGGCTTGAATCCAGGCGCGGAGAAGACGAAGGGCGGCAGATAAACTCATTGAGTCACTGTGTTCGAGAAATTCAAGAATCCGATCGCCTTCTAACCCCGGAAAAATGCTGCTATGACCTTGGGAAAGATAGCGATCGCCTTGCAAACTGTAAATTAATAATTTGCCCTTCAAAACGTCTTCGCCTGCTGTGGTGATGTAGCGCCAGACTTCAGGGATGGCGAGACTGGCGTAAAGAGGCAATTTGTCGAGTTTGCTTGGGGTGAGGGCAACTTCGATGAGAAGATCGGGGACAGGATCTGAGGGGAGATCGATGGTCGGTTTGTGGGGCAGGGAGGGCGTTGAGAAGTAGTAGCAGGCATCGGGCTCGGTGGCACAGAGGAGGTCTGGGCTTTTGAGCAAGACGGGCGCGATCGCCGCTATCGGTCGCTTTAATTCGTCAGCCAGGACTAAAACGAGGGATTCTAATAGCTTGTGGCAGCGATCGTGCTCGGCTACAGGGGTCATCATTTCTAGCTTGCCGCGTGCATAAGTTAGGCGAACCAGGCGATCGGTTCCTAACTCAATTAGAAGCTGCTCAAATTGTTGCCAACTGACATTTGGGAGGACGACTCGTTGTTCGTTAGGGGGGCGATCTTTTGGCATGAATCAACTCTCGATCGTGAATCAACCCGTTAGCTGTTGCTGATTTCTACTCGGTTGCTAGATTTTTCCGCCCGTCTGCGCCACCAAGCCAAGGAGGTACTGGCAATGAAGATGCTGGAATAGGCTCCGGCAATGAAGCCGATAATGAGAGCTAGGGCAAAGTATTTAAGAGTTTCTCCGCCTAAGAAAAAGATGGCGGTGAGGGGAAATAGGGTGGTGAGGGTGGTGTTGAGGGAGCGAGAAAGGGTTTGGTTGACGGCGGTGTCTACGATTTCATCAATAGAGCGATCGCCATCAAGTTTTATGGTTTCGCGAATGCGATCGTAAATTACAACGGTGTCATTGACCGAAAAACCCACGATCGTCAGCAGCGCCACGATAAATAAGCTATCCACTTCAACGCCCAACAGCAGCCCCAAAATTGCAAAAATGCCACTGGTAATCAACACATCATGGAGCAGTGCCACAATGGCAAACACCGCATAGTCAAACTGAAACCGTAGGCTCAGGTAGCCCATAATTCCAGCAAAGGAAACCAGAAGCGCCAATAGACCAGAGGTGAAGATTTGTCGCCCCAGGGTGGCTCCTACGGAGTCAATTTGGCTGGTCGTGAAGGTGCCAACTTTCTGGGTCAGAGCTGCTAGCAGCTTGGTGCGTTGGTCTACATCCAAAGTGGAAGTGCGAATGGTGAGGGCGTGTTCTTCAGTGCCGACCACCTGAATACTGCTGCCTGCCAAGCCCTGCGTCTCCATGACGGCTCGAACGATCGCCGGATCGATGGGCTGATCGCAGTTGTTGGGTTGGGTGCAGTCGAGCTCAAGCTGGAGCCGAGTGCCTCCCACAAAGTCGAGGCTGGGTCGGAGGGGAGCATTGATTTGCTGCCAATTGATGACCATCGCAATGATGCCTGCCAAGAGCACGACGGCGGAGATGCTCCACCAGAGCGATCGTTGTTTGATGACTTCGAGCTTCATGAAGTTTTCTCCGCCTGAATGGATGAGGAGGGCAAGTTGGGGGAAAACCAGTGGGGTTTCCGCAGGCTAGGAATGGTGAGAACGTAGAGCAGCAGCGTCCGGCTACAAGTTAGGGCTGTAAACATGCTGACCCCAATGCCCAGCGCCAAGGTGAGGGCAAATCCTTTGACCAAACCTGTGCCTAGCCAAAACAAAGCGGCACAGGCGATCAGGGTTGTGACGTTGCCATCTAAAATGCTGGAAAAGCCCGATAAAAGCCTGATTCGACTGAACGGTACAGGGTTTTACCAGACTGTAATTCTTCGCGAGTGCGTTCAAAAATTAGCACGTTTGCGTCTACTGCCATGCCGATGCTAAGCAGAAAACCCGCCACTCCTGGCAAGGTCAGCGTTACGCCCAGCAGGTTGAAAATCGCTAGGGTGAAAAGGGCATACAGGAGCAAGGCAATATCGGCAATCAAGCCGGGTAAGCGGTAATAGACCACCATAAAGATGAGGACTAGGGCTAACCCGAGGGCTCCTGCGTAAATGCTGCGTTGGATGCTGTCTTGTCCTAATGAAGCGCCAACGGTGCGGTTTTCTTCGACCTTAACCGGAACGGGGAGCGCGCCGCCTCGAAGTTGAACGGACAAGTCGCTGGCTTCTTTGGTGGTAAAGTTGCCGGAGATGCTGGCGTTTCCTCCGGTAATGCCGCTGGTGGCATATTTCACATCAACTCGGGGAGCGCTGAGGAGGCGATCGTCTAAAAAGATGCCGAGGCTGCGTCCTGTTCCGGCAACGTTTTGGGTCAAATTGGCAAAGCCTTCGGCTCCTGTAGCGTTGAATTTCAGCACGACTTCCCAAGCGTCACCGCCCAAAGGGGCAGGATAGGCGGTTTCAAGGCTGTCGCCCGTGAGGGGTGTTTTATCAAACAGTCGGGAGATGGCGGTGTTACTGGCATCAATTTCTGCTTGTTTGGTGGCGATCGCCGCTGCATCTCCCGTTTTCTTAAGGGTTTCTAGTTCTAATCGCTTTTCCGTCAAAATATTAAACTCAACGGTTAACTCGGCTTCAGTGCCTTGCCGCTGTTCACGAAAATCGAGCTGTGCGGTTCCCCCCAAAACTCGCTCCGCCTGCTCTGGGTCGCTAACTCCTGGGAGTTGAATAGAAAGCTGGTCTGTTCCAACGGTTTGCACCAAGGCTTCTGAAACGCCTAACCCGTTAATTCGATTTTCGATGACGCGCTGAACTGCTTCGAGCTTTTCAGGAGTAATGGTAGGAACGGCTGCCGTTGGGAGCACTCGCAGCGTTAGCTGAGACCCTCCCTGTAGGTCAAGCCCGAGCCGCACCGGGAATTGAACAATCACCACCATTGCGGCGATCGCCAAAACCAATATCAAAGCCAATAAAGAACGCTGTCTGCCCATGCCGTCCGCCCAAAATTATGTAGCCGCTGCAACATCAGCTATGATAGCTGGATTTTGAGCACAGATCCTCAACAGCGTTCAAAATTATCAGCCAAATTATCAGCCAAAATTATCAGCCTCAGCGCTCAAAAAAATGGGGCAAGCACCGCTCACCCCGTTATGCAATCACTAGGAAGTCGTTAAATTAGGTCAGACACACATCCTGAACATAACCAGCCAACTTTAGAACCGATAAGCAGCGCCGACTTGAACGCTTACAGGAGTTTTGTCACTATTAGCTACACCGTCAATTGCCACTTTCACATCACTGTAGAGAGCAATGTTGCGCTGAACTGCGGTCTCAACTCCAGCGGTCAGAACGGCTGCATTTTGGTTACCCAAGGCAGAGGTTGTGCCCTCATCCGTTGCGAAAGAGTAGCCTCCCCCTAAGTAAATATTGGTGTTAGGCGCTACACCCAAATCATACGTCACGGTAGGAACCAAGTTAACGTTGTCGCCAGTGATCAAAGCTGCGCCCCGCAGGGAAATAGGCGCTTGGGGAAGGGCATACCGACCCTGAACGTTGCCTCCAAAGTTAGCGTCGTTATTCCCCACTTCGCCGCCCAAACCCACTGTTGCACCACCGCCCAAGTAGCTGCCCGTCATACCGCGAACAGTTTGAGCAGACGCGCTACCTGCGCTTAGTAAAGCAGGAGCAACAACCAAAATGGACAAAACAGACATTGCAGCAGATTTTACTGAGAATTTCATGATGAGTAACCTTGTTGAGTTGTTGGTATTTCTTGAACTGTTTTTAGAGATTTTTCTTTCTAACCTAACCCTTGTTGATGAGACAGGTATTTGTTAGAAGAACTAGGAAAAAACGACTTGAACTTTACTCATAAGCTTTGGTTCTTGAAGAGTGGTTCGTAAGATTTCAGCCTTGAGGAAAATGTGTCTTTTCTGTCATCTACATCAGTGTGTTAGTTCATTCCAATCTGATGGGGGTGGTGATAACCGAATTCCTACACTTCGTTCAATTCGCTGCTTAGAAGCCTGTTTCGTTCGTTTTGTTTACCTCTTTTTCTCTATGTTTCAGTTATAGCGCTGTCCTGTAAGGGATGTATTAAATGTGTACTCTTTTGCAACTGTCATAAATAGCGGAACTTGAGTTTGAATAGTCTTT
>JAAUPA010000239.1 GCA_012034615.1 Leptolyngbyaceae cyanobacterium CSU_1_4
CCTCCACCCCTCCACTCCCAACCCTCCACCCCTCAAATCAAAGCTGGCAGTCTACTAGCTTCAAGGCAACCGCCAAGAACCTGATAGGCTAAAGAAAAAGAGAAACCCGAGAGAACTGCTATGGCTCATACAATTGTGACCAACGTTTGCGAAGGCGTTGCAGACTGTGTCGATGCTTGCCCCGTCGCTTGTATTCACGATGGTTCTGGCAAAAACACGAAAGGAACCGACTGGTACTGGATTGATTTTGCAACCTGCATTGACTGTGGTATTTGTTTACAAGTCTGCCCTGTGGTAGGGGCGATCGTGCCTGAAGAACGTCCCGATTTGCAAATGACACCGTAGGAAGCGCGCCCCATGTCTCCCCTAATCCTCATTATTGGCAATAAGAATTATTCCTCGTGGTCTATGCGTCCTTGGCTGGTGCTGAAGCAAGTAGAAGCTGATTTTTCTGAAATTAGGATACCGCTGAATCTGCCCGAGACACGCAATCAAATTTTGCGATACTCACCTACGGGCAGGGTTCCGGTACTGCAACAGGGAACGCTAAAGATATGGGATTCGTTAGCCATTTGTGAATATGTGGCGGAACAGTTTTCCGAAAGCTTGCTATGGCCTCAAGATTCAGAAACTCGTGCGATCGCCCGTGCGGTCAGTGCCGAAATGCATTCAGGGTTTCAACAGCTCCGCCAACATTTGCCGATGAATTGTCGCGATCAGTTTTCCAAGCCTAGTTTTTCATTAGAAGTGCAAAACGATATCGATCGTATCCTGGCTCTTTGGCAAACCTGTCGTCGGCAGTATGGCACGGGCGGAAATTTTCTCTTCGGGCATTTCACCATTGCCGATGCCATGTTTGCCCCTGTCGCTTCTCGATTTGTCACCTACAATGTCCCGCTCGATCCCCTCTCTCAAGCCTACATAGAAACCATTTGGGCGCTTCCTACTATGAAACAATGGCTAGCTGAGGCAGAAGCGGAAGCAGAGCATATTGAAACATTCCAACCCTGACCGTTAAACCCTAGGAATCCTTCAGCAACGCCCAGGTTTGAGAGATTCGAGGCTTAAAGGTTTTATCTTAGTAAGTCTTCTAATAGCCGCACTTCTACAATTTGGTTGGGTTGAATAGTTGCAGCTTGAGGAGCCGATACCAAAACGCTGCCTGCGCCCGAAAGAGCACCGAGGGCAGCACCTGCCAGTACTCCGATCCCCGTCGTTAATCCTAATAACAGACCGACTACGGCACCAGCGGCTGAATTGCGCGCAATCCGGTTGCTAGAAACTTCGGGGTTGCCGCCCAGCGAGTCTGATTCGGCAGAAATCGGACGGTTCTCGCCCTGAATGCGAATCGATCGCGCAATAAACTGGCTCCCATCCCGGTTGCTTTCAAAGCTCCCAATGACTTGGCTATCGACAGGAATCAGCAAATTGCCTGCGCGATCGCGGACATTTTGAGCCAGAAATAAAACTTCATCCTGGGCATCGGTCGTCAGCTCTAACGGGGTCTCCTGGGGATAATAAAGGCTCAACTCAGTATCGGCAGGAATTAACGTGTTGAACGTGGCATCGACTGCAAGCTCGGTGGGGGGAGGCGGAGCAGTTGCGGGGCGATCGTCAGGGCGATCGGGAATCACCGTAGGTTCCTGGGTGGGCGGGGGTGAGGGTGTATCGAGGCTACCAGGGAGCGGCTGCCCGAACGGAACCGCATCGCCAGCAGCCAAGGTTAGCGGAGGAGCAGGCAGCGAGGCGGCAGGCGGATTCAGTGCCGGAACATTGACGGTTCTAGCCGCAGCAGGCGTAAAGGTGGCAGGAGGAAGGGCTGGGGCGATCGGGGTAGGCTGCGAGAGGTCGGGCTGAGGAGCAGATTGGGAAATAGACTGACGTTCAGCTCGTCGAGCTTCTTGTCGAGCCCGACGGGCTTGGCGGTTGGTGTTGGCTCTGGTGTTGGCTCTGGTGTTGGCTCGGGGGGCGACAGCTTGGCGATCGCTGGCAGAAGGGCGAATAGGCTGCGCTTCGGAAGGATTTTCTACAGGGATGGAGACTGCGCCCGGAGAAACAAGAGGCAGGCTTGCCGACTCAGGCACCGCAATCGTTGGGGCAGTCGGGGCGATCGGGGTAAGCGCGGGCGGTAAGCCTGCGGGTATAGCACTCCTGCCCTCTGAAGGGGGTAAGGGAAGAGACGGGGGGCTGGTCGAAGAAGGGGCACTAGGTGCCGGGAGCAGGGCGGGTGGTTCAGAGGCAGAGGCAAGGGGCACATCGGCAACCAGAGGGCGAAGCGTCCAACGCTGGGCACCTTGCTCGACAGAGCCTACTTTTTCGAGTTCGACTTGCCCTGGAGCCAGAACAGTATCGGGTGAAAGTTGAAGAACAATGCGCGCTAAATCTGGCTGAAATTGCGCCACACGGATTTGTTGAATCGCTCCGCCATAGCTGCCTTCGGTGGGAACTGTTCCGACTTGGGTGCTGGGTAAATCTAAAACAATACGGGCGGGTTCTGCCACCAGGAAATAGCGAGGCTGTACGCCTGCGGGCAATAACACTTCTAGCTGATTGGTGCTGGGATTAAAGCTCCAGTTGCTCAGGGCAGCGGCTTGGGCAACCGTTGCAGTCAGGACGATCGCGCCCATCGCTCCCAAAACCTCTACTGCAACCATTCCAGGGCGACCGATCGCCGTCATTAGCCCCAGGCTCAGCCCCAACTTTTGTCCCGTAGCGCTCCGCATAGCGTCCTCACAACTGATGAACTTTAAGTCTATTTTTCAAGTCCTAAAGGTTATATCATCTTGCAGAAAAGTTGACACGTTTCTCGGAAAAGAATTACGGCTTTGTTTTGATCCATTCAGATCCATTCAGATCCATTCAGATCCATTCAGATCCATTCAGATTAATTTAGGGCGATCGCGTCACGCCTGCACCCGCGCCCGTCGAATCTCAGCGCCAATGGTCACATTAATTTGCGCCCCAATCAACAGCGCCAATGAACTCATATATAACCAAAGCAATAGAACAATCACAGCGCCAACCACGCCATAGACCTGGTTACTGCCAATGTACCGAACCGCAATGCGCAGCATGTTAGAAAGAATTGCCCAGAAAATTGCCGCCAAAACAGCCCCCGGCATAATCGGCTGACCAGGGTTCCAGCGGCTAGGACCAAAGCGATAAATGAAGGCAAATAATACCGCCATCGTCGCCAAGGCTAAGGGAAAACTCAGCAGCCACCACAGCGCCAGCAAATTGCCCGAAAACCCACCGCTCTGGTTTGCAATCATCCGCACAATAATATCGCTGACAAAAATTAGGGTAGCCGCTAGCATCAACATCAAAAGAGCACTGACGGTGAGCAGGATGGCAATGGGTCTTGCCTTCCAAAAGGGGCGCTTGAGGTTGCGAGGCGTTTGATGAATTTCATCGAGAGCTGCCATGGCAGTGGCTAAAGCACCCGATGCGGACCAAACCGCAAAAATAAAGCTTAAAGAAAACAGTCCGCCGTTTTGACTCGCGCTAATTTGCTCGGCAACGTTTTTCACTAAACTGAGCGCTTCGTCGGGGGCAACTTCGCTAATGCGCCCTGCAAAATTTTGAAATGTAGTTTGCAAGGGTTTGAATAAGCCGATCGCCGTCAACACTGCCAACATCGTCGGAAATAATGCCAGCATGGCGTTGTATGCCATTTCTGAAGCCAAACCTGAGAGACGGCGGCGATTGGAGGCGGCAATTACTTTGCGTAGGGTTTTGGGTGTGAAGTGATGAAAAAAGCTTCCCCATCTGCCCATAGATTTGCCCATTGGTTACTCTATCCTCATGGGATGTTTAACGGTAAATGTTGTCCACTCATTTTGACTGTTAACGGCGATCGCTGCCTGCAATTGTTTTACCAAGTTATGCACCAACGCTAAGCCCAATCCTGTCCCCCCTTGGCTCCAAGGATCAGCGTTGGGGCAACGATAAAACTTATCAAACACTTTAGTTAACTCTTCTTGAGGAATTTGGGCATGGTTGCCCACTTGAAAAATGACAGCGGCAGGCTCAGTGGGTTCATAGGTCACGCTGAGACAAATTTTGCCGCCCGGAACTGTATATTTGCAGGCATTGTTCAGCAGCTCAAACAGAATCCGCTGCAAAATCATGATATCGGAAAATAAGGTGGGCAAGGTTTCCGGTAAATCTAAAATAAAAGTTTGCTCACGGTTGATAAATTGAGCCTGAAAAGGTTGGACTAATTCCAGCAGCCATTCTTGTAACCGTAGAGGCTGAAGCGCGATCGGGTGTAAGCGTAACGGCTGAAGGGCGATCGCACAGGAAGCTCCTTCCAACCGCTGAAATTCTAAGAGGTCATTGATCAGATTAGACTCTCGCAAAGACTGTTCCTCTAAAATATCTAAGTAACGATTACGCTTTTCTTCGGTGGGCGCTAATCTCAACATTTTGATTGCCATTTGACATTGGCGAGAGGGGTGCGGAGCTCGTGAGACACAGTGCTCAAGAATTCGTCTTTGAGGCGGTTGAGCTTTTCGAGTTCTTGAACTTGCACCTGAGACGCTTGATAGAGACGAGCCTGACGGATGGCGATCGCGCATTGGTTTGCCACTTGCTCCACCAAGCGAATTTCAAAGTCTTTGTAAATATAGTCTTCGTGATGGATTAACCAGAGATCTCCCAAAACAGTTTGCTCCATGTTTTCCGCAGATTTAGCATCTACAAAAATGGGGCAAGCCAAGGTCGAAACCCTGCCGCGATCGGGGTTGGGCAAAAGAGAGCAGAACTGAAAATATTGCCCTTGCCGTAATTGTTCGTAAGCTTCAGGAAAATTCGCCATGTGCGCCACCCTGCCCCAATAGGTGGGAATGGAATGAATATACTCATAGCGAATGGTTGAAGTCCCTTCTGCCCAATCGTACAGCGAGGCATTACAGCCGCCCAACTTCAGCCCCAAAGTAAGTTCCTCCACGGCTGCCTGAAGGATTTGAGTTTCGTCTAGAGAATCGCGGACTTTGTCGGTAATTCGCCGCAAAACTGATTCAAAGTCAAGCGATCGCTTCAACTCAACCGTACGCTCTTGCACTTGAACATTAAGCTGTTTGGCTTCTTGATAAAGAGCCGCCTGTTGCAGGGCGATCGCCACCTCTATAGAAAGTTGCTGCAAGGCTTCTGCCTCAAAAGTTTTCCAGTGACGGGCATGACTAATTTGGTAAGCACAAATAATGCCCAGTAACTCGCCTTCCCCTTGAATCGCCGTAATCAATGCCGCTTTTGCCTGATGCTGCTGCATCAAGTGATAGATTTCAATGGGACAATCTTCTGGATGATTGTCAATAATGACTAAAGATAATTGCTGAAAAACTTTGTTGAGGTCTTGCGCCGTGGCTTGGTCAACCGGGTCAAACAAAACAGAAACATTGTTGTGAGGAGTGGACTCAATGGCAGCGATCGCTTCTTCCGGGGTTTGAAAGCGATACAGCACGGCACCATCCACTGCAAACAATTGCCGAACCGTCTCCACCGCTTGCTTCAAAACTTCAGTCGGGTGCAAAGCTTGCCGCAAGTTTTGGGCAATTCTGCCCATGTTTCGGTAACAATTTAGCTCTTCGACCACTTGACGGTAAGCCGCCATATTAGAGTCGGAAGGATGCAGTTGGGTCGCTGAAAGCGACGTTTGTATGGTTGTCACTTCTTCAATGTTGCCACTCATTGCCATACTCTTTTTTCCTGATGCCTGGGAAACCAAACCCAGTTTCTTTTTGAACTTGACGCTAACCGCAAGCACCCCTGCAAGTCACGAGTGAGTACGATTAAGTAAAAAACGGGCGTTCCTGTTTGCAAAGAAGCCCAAAACAAGGAACCTCCTCAAGCCTCTCTCCTTCTTCCCAAAGCCCTTTCCTTCAGGAGTGGGGAAGAGATCTCTCTAGTGTGCCTTGCCGAATACAACCTTACCCAGACCTCCTAGCCGCCGAGAAAAGAAGAAGCAGATTTTTAGGTCGAAGTATCAGCCCTGCAAAAAGCGAGCCGGTCGAAAAGCGAATCTTGCGATTTTATCCTACAAGTTCCGACCATTTTTCATCGTTCAAATATATAACTAGTCAAATATATAACTAGCTGCTAGTGTTCCCCAATAAAACTTTAAAAAACATAGGGATAACTCGGCGGTTCCCCCTGTTTAGAAAAAACTGGCTGGCTCTCTTGGGTGGGGGGGAGTGAAAAAAGTTTTTTTAGGGCGAACCTATGGTCTATGCAGGCTAGAAGCCCCATAGTTTCCGTCGCCATTTTAGGAGAATCCGTTGGCTTTATTTCGTGGAGCAAAAGCCGTAAAGCATCAACTCGCAACGCTCTCGATCAAGTGCCACTGGCGGTTTTCGGCGATCGCCTGATTCACCAAGTTAAAAATTTGCCGACAATGATTATTGCTCTTTAGCGGCAGTTCCTCGTTTTTGACCACAAAATTCATCTTGACTTCTGTATTCGGAGTCTGAGGCTGATCAATTAATACTTCTACAGTGACCAATTTTGCGTAAGAGACATGACCTGGTAGTTCGCGGGCAACCCAGTAATCTTCCGAAGCATAAATCACATCTAGGCTGCAAGAGCGCAGAATATCGGTCAACAATTGCCGGAAGCGATCTAGCGACACTGCGACGGTATAAAGACTGGTATAACGAGCCATAGGCAACCCCGACGGTTAACTTGTAGGTTTTCTGGTCATGATTGACTCAATTTCAAAGCTGTCGCCAAGATGCAGTAGTAAAACCCTAGCGTAAATTGCCAGATTTGACCAATGTTGATTTAAAGAGCATTCTGCGCCTATGGTGTCCATTATCCTCAGTGAGCCTAGCTCAATGCTGGATTAGTAGATTTAGCGGGTTAATTCGCCTCTGGTTTAGAAGTTCGTAGACTGGAGGCATTTTCCCGGAAAGTTCTATTGCTTGCTGTCGTCATCTAAACGATTTCAGGCATTGCTGAATGGAAGTATGAATCCTTGAGATGCTATGGCTCTGATCGCCCCCTAAATCCC
>JAAUPA010000240.1 GCA_012034615.1 Leptolyngbyaceae cyanobacterium CSU_1_4
GGGTGGAGGGTGGAGGGGTGGATGGGTTGCTGTGATTCAGGGAAAGGGGATTAGAACGGAAATGGGGCGATCGAACTCAGTCTCGATCAAACTCATGTCTCGATCAGAGTCAGCCTTGATCAGAGTCAGTCTCGGCGTTGGTAGCGGCGATTTTTAGGGTAGTAGTCATCGGCATGGGGTGAGGCGGCAGGGGGTTGTGCTTTTTTCTGCTTTTCCTCAGCCAGTGCTTTCGCGGGCGGCTGATCGGGTAGAGCCCTTGCGCCGGGGGGTAACATCTTGACGGAGTGTTCTGCCTCTGTAAGGTTCTTCAAGGCTTGGTCGGGGTTGAAGTTTAGCCCCAGTGCTGAAACAATTCGGTCAGGGTTGCTGCTGAGATCGACAATTAAGGGCAAAATCTCGTGCAGTTTCGGTTCCAAAATTGCTAGCGTTGCCAAGATAAAACTTGATGAAGGACGGCGATCGCCCTCACAGGTCACCCAGATACCCAACCGATTAATCCAAACGCGATTACTCCGGTAGTAATCAAGCCACAGTGTTTTTAAAGATGATCGAAGATGCTCAGTGTCCACAGGTTTTAGAGGGATGAATAAGTGGTGCAGCTACTACTCATAACCCAAAACTCACCCCTCAAAAAACTTTTCTAGACCATCATCAAGCCAGCTTCCTCAGAGCGGGTTTGCACAGGCGCAGGATTGAGGTAAAAGTCCGACAGCAGGCTGAACAAGTCTCGATCCTGAACATCGTTGGGCACCACGCCTTCAGGACGCGCCAAAATTTGGTCGGCAATGTTGAGATAATAGTCACACACATAGCTGAGCGACGGATCAATTTCCGCCATTTCAAACAGGGTCTTGCCTTTCACCCGCGACACCCGAATGTCTTCAATTAAGGGCAAAACTTCCAACACTGGCATCGGCACAGAGTCAATATACTTATCAATCAAATCTCGCTTGCTGGTGCGGTTGCCAATCAGCCCTGCCAGACGTAAGGGGTGAGTTCGTGCCTTTTCCCGGACTGATGCCGCAATGCGATTAGCAGCAAACAGCGCATCAAACCCATTGTCGGTGACAATCATGCAGTAATCGGCGTAGTTGAGCGGTGCCGCAAAGCCGCCACACACCACGTCACCCAATACATCAAACAAAATTACGTCGTACTCATCAAACGCATTTAATTCTTTAAGCAGCTTGACGGTTTCGCCTACTACATAGCCCCCGCAACCTGCGCCTGCGGGCGGTCCGCCTGCTTCAACGCAATCAACGCCGCCATAGCCCTTGTAAATCACGTCTTCGGGCCAAACATCTTCGTAGTGATAATCTTTTTCTTGCAGCGTGTCATGATGGTTGGAATCAAGAAGCCCGTCAGCGTAAAGGTGCTGTCGTGCTTGGGGTCGCAACCAATTTGCAATACTTTTTTGCCCCGTTTTGCCAGAGCAACCGAAATATTACAGCTTGTCGTGGACTTACCAATGCCACCTTTTCCATAAACTGCGAGTTTCATCTTCGGTATCTCCTATAAGCCTTTTTGAAATGAGCTGCCGTCGATCGCCTAACGACTAGTCACTGAAGGCATTATTGACGAACTTTGCCTAGAAGGGAAGCGGTCTAAAGAACAGGTAAGGTCGAAAAGCAGCGTTAGAATGAGTAAATGTTAGATAAACAAGTAAAATCTCTTACAAATCTTCCTGAAGCCTTAAAAAAGAAAAAATACAGCTTTTTGATTAACACTTAATATAAATAGGAACAAAAACAAATATTTGTCTGGCTCGATTTGCACTGGCTTGGAGCGATCGATCGACCGCCGCAAGGCGTAAATCACTTCTTTTTGCTCCTAATTTGGGGCAATAGGTTGGGCATGGCTTGACTCATTCTCTAAATCAGAAAGGGCAGCCTCAGATAAAAATAGGTTTATTACAAATAATGATTTTTTGAATAATTCGTCAGCAAGCGCTCAGGTTCTGAATTGATTGGTCAGTATCGGTATATCTGGCTCGACAAAGTATAAACACAGGGATAGTTTTCCAAGTTAAAGTGGTAGTGAGTTTGTATTAATGATTTTTGAAGAACAGGCGGTAGGAATGCAAGCTGAGATTTCTGGGAAAAAGCCAATTCGTTCTCTAGAGGATGCTTTGGATCATTGTCAATGTTTAGGAATGCGGCTGAGTAAGCAACGTCGTTTTGTTTTGGAGCTACTGTGGCAAGCACAAGAGCATCTTTCTGCCCGCGAAATTTATAATCGCCTCAACCAACAGGGCAAAGATATTGGGCACACGTCGGTCTATCAAAACTTGGAGGCGCTCTCGGCTCAAGGGGTAATTGAATGTGTGGAGCGATCGGACGGTCGGCTGTACGGCAATATTAGCGATCCCCACAGTCACGTCAATTGTTTAGACACGCATCAGATCCTTGATGTCCATGTCGAGCTCCCTGAAGAAGTCATTCAGCAAATTGAGCAACAAACTGGGGTCAAGATTAGCCATTACACCATCGACTTTTTGGCTATCGATCGCCCGAAGCCCTAGAAGGCGACAGTATGACGACTTAATCCCGACTGAAGGTCAATTTCAAAAAGTGAACGTCAAAAAGTGAACAATCCAGCCTGTTGAAATCCCTGACTTCTGAGAAGCTAGGGATTTTTTAAATCAACTTTATTGATCAATTTCTGTTCCAGTTCCCAGATTTATGGCTAAGCTGTCTAGCCAAGACCGTGAATGTAGACAGGAATCTTCGTGATGCCGCAGGTTAACTCCTTCCCTCCAGCCTTTAAACGCCCAATGGCGACCTCCCGAGGCTCTAGTGCTCGAAGGTCATCCCCCATTCAGACCCTCAAGCTTCCGCCTGTCCGCCTCTACACAGCAACTCCTTTAATCAGCCAGCCCCATCCCCTTAGCCAACCGAACCCACTGGTTCATCCTCCCCAGAAGGCTGCATTGGATGAACAAATGTTCGGCTACCCAGATCAAAAAACAGCGGGGTGGGTTCGCCCTTGGTTCAGCCGTTTGGCAGAACTTCACGATCGCTCTGATCCAAAAACCGACTTACGGCAGCAATCTGGACAATTTTTACAATCCCAGAAATCCCAGAAATCCCAGAAATCCCGGCAGCCAACCGGACAACAGCGCCAAACCTGGGAATGGTTGCTGATTGGGGGGGTGGCAGTGGCGGGTATTTTGGGCGGTACTGGAACATCAGCAATGCTGTGGCTTTCGAGTTTGCCGCCTCTGCCTCAGTGCGGCTCAGTGACCTGGCGATCGCTCGATGGACAGCGCCTCTTTTGTGCTCAAGAAGCTGCTAATTCTGGCAAACCTGACGATTTGCTGAAGGGGATCAATCTGCTGAAAGATGAGTCGCTCGACCCTTCTCTAAAGCCCGAAGCCCAACGGTTTATTGCCCGCTGGTCTAGGGAAATTCTGAGGCTTGCTCAAGAGAAAATCAATCGCAACGACCTCAAGGGAGCCGTGGCGATCGCTAGACAAGTTCCTGCTTCTAGCCCTGCCTATGGTGAAGTGCAGACTGCGATCGCCCAGTGGCAAGCCCAGTGGCAGAAGGGCGAAGCCGCAATTGCACTTGCTCAGAAGGCAATCCAACAGAAAAATTGGGCGCAAGCTTCTCAGCAGGTGAGGGTGCTGGGCGAACTAGAACCTCTCTACTGGCGCTTACAACGGGCAGATGAGTTATCGCGGCAAATTCTTAACAGCAAGCAGGCGCACTATGCTTTTCTTAAGGCAGAAAAACTGAAAGCAGAAAAACTGGAAGCGCAAAAAGTAGCGCAAAGTGGGCAGCCTCAGGGATGGGAAGGGGCGATCGCTAAACAGGATGAAGATTCATGGAATTTAGCAGGGGGAGAAGCGCCCTTTGCTCAAGCAGATTCGCAGCCTGTTGAAGAAAAATCCCTTGCCCCTGAAATTTCTTTTAGGACAGAAGTAGAAGCAGATATTTTTCCTGCTGATGCAGCACCAGAGAAATCCTTTGAGGGATATTATGATGAACGCTATTTTGAAAATTCTTACTAAAGCTGGAATCCTAAAAGAACCCACCCAGGTTATAAAAATTACACGCTTTGTTAAGGAGATCAGTAGGATTAGTGGGGCAAATCCTGGATTAGCAAGTTTTCATGTTTCTTACCCTGTTTAATCTAAAGAAATATGTACGCTCAAACTTGGATGGGATCAGTAAACACGTCCGATAATTTATATGTATCTATCTCTAAAATAGCCCGGATATCTTCCTTTAGAGGATGGGAACATGAATATAGGATTGAAGAACAAGAGCGCACATGAGTATTTTACTTTTGTGCCTAAGCAGCTTTGAACGATAAGTCAGTGATGAGACGTTGGTAGGCAGGGAGGGGTGTTATGACAGAAGAGCACAATCAGCAGAATAATCATAATATTGACCAAAATCAGGACAACCCCCGCATTTTTGCTCCTCATAAGCTTCGGGGGGAACAAAATTTTGAATGGGTCAAACAGTTTGAAAATTTAGTTGCCGACTGGTATCAATTGGCAATCAAATCTAGTGCAAAAGCCATTCACCTGCACAAAGGTCTCAACGAACCTGCCAGCGTCACTAGCGGTTCGTTTTCGGGTGGGCAGCCGTCTTCAGAGGTTGAATTAGAGCTTGAGCCTGAACGCTATGTTCCGCCTTCCCGTCCGCCTAATTTGCAAGAAAATAGTCCTTGGCGCTGGTCGTTGGTTTGGCTCGGTATTTTAGGCGCTTTTGGCGGGTTAGGAACTGCGGCTTTAGTTTGGCTGGCTGCGTTGCCGCCGTTGCCCAACTGTCAGCAGGTGTCGCAGCTTACTGTGGATGGCGAGCGCCTTTACTGTGCTCAGCAAGCTGCCCAAACGGGGGAGTTGCCCAAAATTGTTGCGAGTTTGGAGCTGTTGAAGCAGTGGGATACGGATCATCCTCTCCATCGGGAAGCCTCTCGCCTGATTGATGGTTGGTCTGCCCAAATTTTGGCAAATGCTCGTATTAAAATGCAGCAGAATGATGCAAAAGGGGCGATCGAGGCGATTAAGCATATTCCCAAAACCAGCTCGGCGTATGCCGATGGGCAAGCAATCGTTCAGGAATGGCGGCAACAGTGGCAAAAGGGCAAGGATGTCTTTAGCAAAGCCCAGGCTGCCATGAAGCAGCAAAATTGGGATGAAGTGTCAGAGCAGATTTTAGTTTTATCTAAATTTGATCATGATTATTGGAGCACGATTCAAACCAATGTCCTTTCCCAGCAGCTTGGGGTTGAGCGGCAGGCACGTCAACTTTTAAATAAAGCTCAAGAACTTTCTAAAAACGATCGCTATAGCGGTGTTAAGGAAGCCGTGATCTTGGCACAAAAGGTTCCTCCCAAGACTTATGCAGGAGCCGATGCCAAGGTTAGGCTCAGTCAATGGAGCAAAATCTTGCTGGACGCAGGCTTTCGTCAATGGAACAGTGCGATCGCAAGGGAGCCATTCTAACGCTCTTCATCCCCCCGGCTGGCAATCCGGCTCCAGAGGTTCAAGACTTGGTGCGGTTTGGCAATGCCTACAAAATGGTTGACAGTACCGAGTCTCTGTGGGTGCCCACCGGAGCGCAGATTTGGAACCTGATGGAAGCGATCGCCGCCATTAAACAAGTTAAATCGACGAGCCCATTTTATCCCCAAGCCCAAGCCTACCTCAAAGATTGGCAAACCAGCCTTAAAGATATGGTTCAAGTCAAATACGCGACTTTGGCGGCAGGCATGGGGCAACATTCCACCTTAAAACTGGCGATCGCCCAAGCCAAGCAGGTGCCCCTCGGACACGTTCGCCGGATGCAGGCACAAACCTTGATCGCTTACTGGGCAGAAGAAGTCCAGCGAATTGAGGATGAACCTTTGCTGGTGCGGGCGAAAGACTTGGCAAAGTCGGGCAAAATTTCAGACTTGAAATTGGCGATCGCGCAAGCCCGCCAGATCCAGCTCGGTCGCGCCCTGCGGGGTTCAGCCCAAGACTGGATTGCCACCTGGCGCGATCAAATCGAAGTCCTTGAAGACCAACCTATTTTGACCCAAGCCCGCGCTTTTGGGCGACAAGGCAAACTTAGCGAAGCCATTGATGCCGCTTCTCGAATCAAAACAAAACGAGCGCTTTACCCCGAAGCCCAAGCCGCGATTTTAGACTGGCGCGCCGAGCAAATTCGGATTGCTCAAATTGCCCAAGATCAACCCATTCTCAATCAAGCCAGAGCCATGGCATTGAGTGGCAACCTACGAGGAGCGATCGATGTGGCATCACAAATTGGCTCAGGTCGCGCCCTCTACTACGAGGCACAGGGCAGCATTGGCAGATGGCAAGAAGAACTTCGCCCCCCCACTTACCTTTTCCCTGAACCGATCCCAGACGAAACTTTAGACTACACGCCCCCCGAAAATGGGTGGGACGATATCGATCCGGTGGCTAACGATGCAGACGATCCCTTCAGCCTATCCCCGCTGGAATCTTCTAGTGAGGAGCCATTCTCCCTGGAAGAAGCAGACCCTGACAACTCGTCCGCCATTGATTCAATGCCGATCGATGAGATTGTCCCCTCGGATGAAACGGACGACCCGTCTATTTATGAAGCCCCTCAACCCGCTGAAGCTGCCCCCCCAACCGATACCGACGAGAGCAGCGTCACAGGTTACTATGACCAGCGTTACTACTACAACCAGCCTTAAGGAACCAGCGCCTGGGTGCTTGCACCGTCACCCTAATCCCTCTCCCGTTTTGGGCTAATGTAGATAGGCGTAATTAATCTATAGATAGCCGTAGGGCAAGCGTCTCGCTTGCGGGCAAGATGCCCACCCCACGTCTGACATTTAGTTCGACCGGGCTACTTACCGCGTACACACAAGTTGTTGAAGATAGCCCAGCCCCCGGCGAACCGCCCCCTAAATCCCCCAATTTGGGGGACTTCCGGAGTCCAGGTCTGTTCTTCAAAGTCCTCCAAATTGGG
>JAAUPA010000241.1 GCA_012034615.1 Leptolyngbyaceae cyanobacterium CSU_1_4
CAACAAATCTGCTATCAATCTATTAACGATCAACTCACTGCTGCCATTCGCACCCATGTAGATTTAACTCAAATTTTTGACCTAGCCTTGGCGGGTCTAACTCGCTCTATCCGCGTCAGTCGAGGCATGGTGCTATTGCTCTCTGCCGAATCTGGTAGCGCGCTCTGCGAAATACCCCAAAAGAGGCGCACCTTCGAGTATTCATCAGAATCTTACTCGGTCGAAACCCCTTTAGACACTAAAATTACGGTTGCCTCTGAATATCCCCAGGCTTGTCCTGTGCCCAGGCTGGCACCTGCTGAAGAACCTGCGCTTGAAGCGTTAGAGCAGCACCAAGGCACTTGGATGAACTATAGCTTTGAAATAACAGAGTGCAACCTTTGCCAAACCCTGTTAACCCAAACCCCAGAGCCTTTGATTCTCTCGGCTTTAGCCAATCCCCAAGCGTTCGCTCCCATTGCGCCTATCTTCCGGCTTGAAGACCTGCCCACCTTGTTGCTGATGCCCATTGAGCATCAGGGTAGGGTGATGGGCTGTTTGGTATTGCAGCATTGTGAACGGCGCGAATGGGCGGTGGAAGAGCAGTCATTTGTCAAGCTCGTTGCCGCCCAACTTAGCACTGCTATTGTGCAAACCCGCTCTTTGCAGCATATTCAAGCGATCGTGACGGAGCGCACCACCCAATTGCAGCGAAGTTTAGAAGTGCAGGCTAAGCTCTACGAAAAAACGCGACAACAGCTTGAACAGCTTCGTAAGCTAGATGAGGAGCGGGAAGAATTTCTCAGTACTGTTAGTCACGAGCTGCTGACACCTCTGACCAGCATGGGTTTGGCGGTGCGAATGTTGCAACAAGCTACTCTGCCTCCCGATCGCCAAGCTCGCTACCTCGATATTTTAGAGCAGCAGTGTCAGCAAGAAACGCAGCTCATTAATGACATGCTGGCACTTCGCAAATTGGAAGAACCGACAGTAGCTCAATGTCATCAAATTGATCTGCAACACTTCATTCAAGATGCCGCAAAATCTGATTTAGAACGCTGGCAGAAAAAGGGCTTGCAACTCAAGCTGAATTTGCCCGCGAAGCCGCTGACCTTTAGTTCTGACCCCGAAAGCCTCAACCGAATTTTGGTAGAGCTATTAAACAATGCTCGTAAGTATGCAGACTCTAATTCTAAAGTTCACCTGAAAGTAGCGCCTTCTAATCCTCCCACTCACGCGATCGTCTTAACTTTGCAAAGTGTCGGGTTAGGAATTCAGCCTCAAGAAATTGATCAAATTTTTAACAAGTTTAAGCGAGGGGAACGGGCAACCAAACAGGCAATTCAGGGAACCGGATTGGGGCTAGCCCTGGTCAAACGATTAGTCGAGCATTTGAATGGGGCGATCGCCGTTTCTAGTAAACCGATTCGTTCGGGGCGCTCTTGGGAGACCTGCTTCACCATTACTCTACCTTCTGGTCAAGCGGGTCAGGTTCAGGCAGCCGAATCGTTACGCGAGCAGCCGAATCGGGTAGGCTAGTAAAAAGTTGCAGATTAGAACCATGATTGAAGACCTACAGCTTGCAGACGAACTGACAGAACTTGAGGAAGCTTCCTGCGAGTTCCGGGGCGAAGTCGAAGTTTGTACAGACAGGGTTGAAGGCAGACAGCGGCAGATCTCAGCCCGCATCCAAATTCCGCACCCTGTCGAACAAGTTTGGCAAGTGCTGACTGACTACGATCATCTAGCCGACTTTATTCCGAGTTTGGCAAAAAGCCAAAAAATCGAACATCCCCAAGGCGGCATTCGCCTAGAGCAAGTGGGCACTCAGTCCTTGCTGAAGTTTAAGTTTTGCGCCAAAGTTGTTCTCGACATGGTGGAACAATTTCCTCACCAGCTCGATTTTCAGATGGTGGAAGGCGACTTCAAAAAGTTTTTTGGAAGCTGGGTTTTGCAGCCTCTTGCCCATGGTGCTGCCACCGAGCTGAGCTACACCGTTTGTGTGTTGCCTCCCCTTTCTATGCCCGTTGGCATGATTGAGCGACGGCTCAAAAGCGGTCTGGTGCTCAATCTTTCGGCAATTCGGCAGCAGGCTGACGTTCGGTTTGGAGAAGAAGTATCAGCTTAGGTCGGGGTGGATTAAGAGAGCGAGCAATTCGATTGCCGCTGCATCTTGGCTAATGATTTGCCCTTGGCGATCGCACAGCACTGTCCCTACGCGCATTTTCACATTGCCATATTTCTGCACATAGCCAGCGCCCCGTTGACTAATTCGCTGGGCTAATGCTTCAAACACTGCGTTCGCCAACCCCAACGCCACTAGCGTCTGATAAGCTGCATCGGCTGTGGGGGCATTTAACACTGCCTGCACTGCCGCCAAATCTCCCCCCTGCTGCACCACCGCTGCACTAATAATTTCTAGCTTGGCATCGGCTAAGTGGCTAGAGGTGTTGAAAATCCCACCTGCCAACTTAACCAATTTGCCTTGATACCCCAGCAGTAAAACAGATTGCGCGCCTCGCAAGCCCGCCTCTACCAACAATGCCCCAATCCAGTTGCCAGTTGGCACGACTACCGCATCAGGAATGCCCAAACGTTTTGCCACTCGCATTCCATTACTGCCCAGACAAAAGACCAGATGGGAATGGGTTTGTACTTTCATCTGCAATGTCGCCTGCAAAGATTGTAAGTGGTCGGCGACGGATAAAGGCTGCGAAATGCCGCTTGTGCCCAGCAGCGACAAGCCTTCTAGAATGCCAAAGGCTTCGTTGGAGGTGCGCTGGGCAAGCTGACGACCTTCGGGCAGAATAATGGAGACTGTGACGGTTTGATGGTCAGCAATTAAGGGCAAGAGGTTTGCCTCAAATAACTGACGGGCGTAGTTGTAAATGGCTGCATCTCCGGCTGCGGTTCTGCCCAGCCCTTCGCCTGCCTCGAGGATCAAGGCTGGGGCTTGCTGGGGCGATCGCTGCTGGATATCTGGGCTGGAGCCCTGGGGGGGGGTGCGAACAACGCATCTAACCCATGCCCAGATGGGTGTATTTCGGGTTAAATCTAGATTGTCTCCTGGATCGCTGATTGTGACTGCCAAAGCGCTTGTTGCGTCTAGCTGGGCAACTTGCTGAATCAAAATTTCGGCGCTGGTGGGCTGCGATTCTGATAATAAGTCGAGGGTAACGGTTTGGGGCGGAGTGTGGCTTTGGAGGTGCAAGAGGGCTGCTTTGGCAGATGCTACTGCAAACACGGGGAGAGTATAGCCTGTACGAGCCATATCTGTTAAATCTTCTGTTAAGTCTTAGGCAAGGTGGCGATCGACGGCACCCGTAAACTCTTCATAGGGCTTGACCCCGATGATGGTTTCCAGCAATTCTCCTTGTTTAAAGAACATGACCGCTGGAATGCTGCGAATGCTAAATCGCTTGGCAACTTCTTTATTTGAATCTAGGTCAAGCTTAAAAACCCGGATGCGATCGCCATATCCTTCTGCCAGTTGATCCATCATCGGGGCTACTAGCTTGCAAGGTCCGCACCAGCTAGCGGTACAGTCAACCACCAATAAAGACTCGTCGCCTAAAAGCCCATCAAATTCGGCTTCATCTGCAATAAAAGTTGCTGTACCCATTTTTGCGTCTCCCCCTATCGAAATCTGATTGGCTAAAGCAATCATACGCGATCGCCCCCCTAACTCCTCCTCAACCCCTCAATATTGGTCTTAAAATACTTGTGCCGTAGCCGCCTTTGCCTCTATGCTAACCAACACTGGTTTTAGACACCAGTAGACAGGCTGAAGGTGAGGACGCTGGCTAGAAGTGGTGCAACGTGATGCAATGCGATCGCTAAGCACTTCCATAAAAAAATCGGGCGTTGCTGAATGCAAGTATGAAAGCCCCCCAACTCCCCGAATCGGCGGACTTCCAAACCCTTCAAAGTCCACCAAATTGGGGGATTTAGGGGGCGAGAGAACGGTCAATTTAAATCAGTTCATACTTCGATTCAGCAACGCCGAATAAAGATCATCCACCGGATCGGGACAGGTGATCTAGACGATCCGGTGATTGGAATTAGCCTTCGCTCTTCTTAGATTTTGCTTCTAGATTTTCTAAACGGCTCTTGAGGTCTTGGTTATCTTTTTTAAGTTGATCTAACTCCTCTTGTAGCTTTTTAGTCGCTTGATCTGATCCGGCGGCTTTTTGCACTTTTTGGACGGCTTCTTCTGCCATGCGACGCACCCGACCATCAGGGGTTGATTAGCGATCGCCCTCAAAATCCCGATCGCTTTAGTCGTTTCCATTTGCCCCAGTGCAATCACGACCGACACTTGCGTCATAAAAAATGATTCGTGCGCCAGTTCATTTAACCGATTCAGAATTCGCTCTAGGCTGATTTTAGATTGCCCTGTGGAATGGTGCCTAGTGCCCGAATTGCTGCAAGACGAAGCGGTTGAGGCGTTCCGGCAACCGTGTTTTCGAGAATCAGTGCCAGTGCCGCTTCGGAAGTTTTGAGTTGGCTGAGTCCGGCGATCGCTCCACTTCTAACCGTTTCGTTCCAGCCTGCTCGATGCGCCAACACATCTTGAAAAAGTTGGATGGCTTCATCTGTGTCCGTTTCGCTGCTGCCCAAAATACTGCCAATTCCAGAAAGCGCCGAGGCTTCTACCAGGTAGCTGGCATCTCCTTTTTCGGCGATCGGTTTTAAGGCTTGATAACTAGCGGTGGTTTTGAGTTTGGCGATCGCCATCACCCCTGCCCGCCGCACTCTTGCATCCGAATCAGCCAGTCCTTTCAGCAATCCTTCAAACGCCTGATCGAGCTTGATAGTCGCCAGTTGTCCTGCTACTTCAACCCGAACTCCCCAAAAAGGATCATCGGTGAGCGCAACGGTCAGTGCTTTGACAGCTTCTAATCCGCCTTTTTTAGCTAGGGCGATCGCTGCATTAATCCGCGAAAGCACATCCGCATCCTGTTGTAATTGTGCCTTGAGTTCGGCGATCGGATATTCTAGCGTTACTGTTTTAAGAAAATGATTGCCCTGATCAAAGCTGACAAATTGCGGCTTTTCTGCTAGAGGGAAATAGAAAGTTTGTTCGCGCTCGTGAATGCGGACGGTAAAAGTTTGGGATTTAGATTGGTCTGTGTAACCAAACCCGATCGGCACCTTCAAATCAAACAATCCGCTGCTGCTACCGTTGCTTTTACCATTGCCGTTACCGTTACTGCCCTCCTTCACCTGTGTTTGCGTCACGGTCACTTTGGCAAGGTTGCTGTCGCCATCCCAAGCATACGCCACCTTATAGTCAGGATGTCCGCCCCGAAAGACGTATTGATCAAACAAGTATTGCAGATTGCGCCCAGTTGCCGTTTCGATCGCCCTCAACAAATCGATCGTTTCCACGGTTTGATGAGCATTGTTTTGCACAAAAGTCTGAACGGCTTTGA
Organism: Leptolyngbyaceae cyanobacterium CSU_1_4; assembly: GCA_012034615.1. GTDB lineage: Bacteria > Cyanobacteriota > Cyanobacteriia > Elainellales > Elainellaceae > Timaviella. The sequence goes on from JAAUPA010000241.1 coordinate 5,415, forward strand.
AGAACAGATCATCGCCCAACTCCGAGCGAATCATGTGATAAAACGCAAGCTCCCTTGTCATAAATATGGCGATCGTAAAGCTCGATCGCCTCCCGATAAACATGAGTCACCATGGGGCGACGATACCGCGAACTATCTTCCGCCAAATAATTCCGAGCTTCCCCCAAGCGATAATAAGCCCCATCCTCCTGGCTATATTCATCTGTTACCCACAGAATTTCGGCATACGAAGCCATACCTTCTTTAATCCAAGCGTGCGACCAATGCTTGATCACCACTAAATCGCCAAACCATTGATGGGCAAGCTCGTGAGCCACCAATGATTCTGAATTTTGATTGTCTAACGCCGCCCGTTCATCCAGTAAGCAGCGATCGGTTAACAGCGTAGTGGATGTATTTTCCATGCCGCCAAAAATGAAATCATTGACGCAAACCTGCGCGTACTTAGGAAAAGGATAGGAATAGCCAAACGCCTTGCTAAAGAACTCAATCATCCGAGGCGTTTTACCCATCGTGCGAAGGGCATCATCAGCGCGCGATCGCTCCACATAATAGGTCACAGGTTTACCCTGCCACTCCTCTTTAAACTCGGCAAAATCGCCCACAGCCAGCGTCATCAAGTACGTCGGATGCACCTGTTTTTGTGACCAATGGTAAATGCGATCGCTCCCCAAATCTTGCGTATCAACTAGCTCCCCATTAGAAATTGCCATATACGGCTTGGGAATGCGCACCCGAATTTCTGAAGTTGCCAACTGTCCCGGATAGTCAAAACAGGGGAACCAATAGCGCGAGTCTTCATCTTCACCCTGCGTCCACACTTGAACAGGCTTTTCAGGATAATCGTCATCGGGCGCAATAAAGTAGATACCGCGCTGAGGTTGTTCCACCTGGTAATCAATGGAAACTTCTAAAGTCTTCTCGGCTTGCGTGGGTTGCTCTAAGCGAATTTGTAGCTGTTCGCCGTCATAATCAAACGGTTGCTCAATGCCTGCCGCTTGCACCGAATTGATTTGTAAATTCACAGCATCTAAAGTGAGGCGATCGATACCATCGCGCACAGGCTTAATGCGAATATGACAGGTTCCGTGATAGCTTTGGCGAGCAATATCTAGCACTAAATCCAGGAAGATATGCTCAACTTGTCCAGGGCGATCGGGATTGTAATGAGGACGAGAACCTGGTAATTCAAAAGATCTGCGTCCATTATTGTCGCTATCAAAAGAAAGATTTGGCATGAGGAGAGAAACCTAGAATTATGAAGATGCCTCTCTAACAGAGGCTTGGGTAGCTATCCCTACAGATTAACAAAGGGAAGGCAGTTCGCTAGGTTTCAGGCTAATTTTTTCTAGGCAGGTTGACTCTATGACCCAATCTTTAAAAAAACTTGCCCGCTCCCCCTCTAGAATTTTGGGAACGGACAGATTCATCAATATTTGTCAGACCGGATCATGGAGCAGCGATCGCTTAGAGGATGTTTGAAAAGTATCAAAGCGCTTTACACTTGTCCCCTAATCCCCA
>JAAUPA010000016.1 GCA_012034615.1 Leptolyngbyaceae cyanobacterium CSU_1_4
GGGCAAGATGCCCACACTACGTCTGACATTTCCCCACGTCTGACATTTAATTAGATCGGTCTACTTATACACAGCAGCCCGATCTGGGAGAGGTATTTAGGTGAGGGTGAAATCTGTGAATCTCACACCCGAGTTAGGATTGCTATATCCAAAAACTTTTCAAAAAACTTTCACAGTAAACTCGTTGCAAATCTTCTAAAGGCTCTATGATTATGAGCACTTATTTTATTTGTAAAGTAATTTAGCTGTGGACGATCAAAATATCAGGTTAGCGCGTTTAGGAAACACGGAAGCGATCGCTCACCTGATTCAAAAAGCCATCCTTACTGAGGCAGTGTCCGTTAAAGTGCTGCGACAAAACAATCATTTACAGGTGTTTCTCTCGTCGCCTCTTCCCGATCGACAATTGGCTTTGATAGTCTATGCGGCTCTGGTGGGCTTAGGCTCTCCTCAGATTCGATCGTTGCAGGTTGCAGGACAGCAAGGACAAGAGGTGGTTTGGACGCAGCAATTTGTGCTGGAGGACGGTTCGTTTGCGTCGGCTTTAAAAAAACCTTTGCAAAACAAACCACGCCTCATCCCCGTCGCCTCAGCCAGCAAACTGTCTTTTTGCAACCGGTCAAGCTGCTGTCACGCCACCCCAAAATTGTGCTGCTTTTGCTGCCGATCTTGATTAGCAGCCTTCTTACAGGGATGGGCTGGAGTTATCTCTTGCAAAACCAAGGCAAAGTTGATCCCGAAACCACACCGATCGGCAGCGCGCCGTTTCTATCCTCAACCTCCTCCAATCGTCCTCAGCCTTTAGGGCGCAGCAACCCTGCCGGTTCGACAACGGCAGCGAGTTCACCAGATGCTTCTATCACAGGGCCTATCATTTCGATTAAGGCAGTGGGCGATATTGTGCCAGGAACAAACTTTCCCAGCGATCGCTTGCCGGAAGGCGACGGGCAGTATCTTTTTGCTGATGTCAAACGCTTCTTAGGTGGCGCAGATATTTTATTTGGCAATTTTGAAAGCACACTGACCGACTATCCTTACGTGGCAAAAGATATCAGTCAGGGGATGACGTTTGCTTTCCGATCGCCGCCTGCGTTTGCCAATGTGCTTAAACATACGGGCTTTAATGTGCTTAGCGTGGCGAACAATCACTCGTTCGATTTTTCTGATCAGGGCTTTGCAGATACTGTCACCAACATTGAGCAAGCGGGTATTAAGGCGATCGGTCAGAAAGGGAAAATTTCCTATGTTGAAACCAAGGGTGTAACGATCGCGTTCATTGGTTTTAGCTATTTACCGGATCATAATTTTATGGGTGATTTAGAAGCTGCAAAAGCTTTAGTTGATCAGGCAAAACAGCAGGCGAAAATCATTGTTATTTCGGTTCATCAGGGAGCAGAAGGCAGTGATGCTATTCATACTTACAATCAGTCAGAATCATTCTTTGGCGAAGACCGAGGCAATTCAGTTGAATTCGCTCGTACCATGATTGACCAAGGAGCCAGCCTTGTTCTGGGACATGGACCGCATGTGTTGCGATCGCTAGAACTGTATAAAAGCCGATTAATCGCTTACTCTTTAGGCAACTTTGTCGGCTATCGCACGCTATCTAGTGACGGCGTGCTGGGCAACTCAATGATTTTGCAAGTTAAGATGAATAGGGAAGGTAAATTTGTCTTCGGAAAAATCATTCCAGTTACTCTAGATACTAACGGCATCCCGTATATTGACAACAAATTTACCAGCGTTAGCATGGTACGAAACTTAGTAGAAAGTGATTTTTCAGTCACGCCTATCCTGATTGAAGAGAATGGCGAGATTATGATTAACGAAGCAAAGTAAAGCTCTAAGAAGATACTTTAAAAGTATCCAGTTTTGTTTCTTCAAAGTCCCCAGAAGGGGGATTTGAGGGGGCGGTTCACCGGGGGCTGGGCTATCTTCAACAACTTGTGTGTACACGGTAGCAAAGTTTGGGGGGGGGGCGAGTGTAAAGCGGCTTTGATACCTTTAAAGCATCCTTGAAACACACTGCATTAATGACTGATTAAAATACGTTATTTAACACTCATTTCAACACCCATTGTTCGCTATTGCCGCATTGAAAAATAAACCTCCTCTCACTCCCTTTCCCATTTATAGCTCTAAGTACTTTGATGAGGATAAATTAGCTGCTGTGATTAACAACAGGCTTAAGCTCCTTGTTCTAACCAAAATGATCTCAAAGCTTGCGCCTGTCTGGCGATCTAGCATCACCCCAGCAGCCTTTACCGATAAATCTGGAACCAAACTGGGAACCTTGGATTTGCATCTATACAAAGTTCACAAAGTTCATTCAAAAGCTCCATGAGTGTATTCAAACTATTTACAATTATTTCCTCTGGACTGCTGTCTTGCTCCGGAGCCGTTGCCTTAGTAGGTTGGCAAGAGATTTACTATCAGCCTACTGAGGCTTTAATTCGAGTGCGCAGTGCGAACTAGGAGCGGGTGATTAAAGTGGCAAATGATAAGGTGTTTGATCTAAAAGTAGAAACTGGCATCATTCCAGCTCCTGTCAGCTAAGAGGCTTGATTCGTTAAGGATTGTAGAGTTGGAATTAAAAATTCAACCAGTGTTGAAGCATCTACGCCTAACTCTGTCCGCTCCCGACTGGCGGCGATTCCAGCTTGGGCGTGCCACCATGCTGCACTGCTGACGATCGCCCCTACCTCCGTTCCACGCTTCGTTCCCTGAGCTAGTAATCCTCCCATTACTCCAGTCAAAACATCACCGCTCCCACCGCGTGCCAAAGCAGGTGTACTTTCCGGTATTACCCAGACTGATCCATTGGGATGGGCGATCGCTGTTCTTGCCCCTTTCAATAGCACCACTGCCCCGCTTTGCCGCGCCGCCTGCTGCACTGCCAAAATGCGATCGCCCTCTAGCAAACCTGGAAATAAACGCTTGAACTCACCTGGATGAGGCGTTAAAACAGTTGGGGCTTGCCGTTCTGCTAAAGAAGTGCCTAAACTCGCTAAAATATTCAACCCGTCTGCATCCAGAATTAAGGGGCGATCGCTCGCTAAAACCTGCTGCACCACAAACCGCGCTTGTGGAGTTAAACCACAGCCACAGGCGATCGCGTCATGGCGCTCCAGATCTATCTCATCTGGCAATCGAGCAATTTCTCCGTTTGTCCCTTCTTCACACCCAAATACCAACGCATCTGGAATCTGGCTAACTAATAGTAATCGCAGCGATTCTGGCACCGCGATCGATAGCATTCCTACCCCACTAGCGCGGGCAGCAGAACTTGCAAGAATGGCTGCACCCAAGTATTGACGAGAGCCACAGACTAGTAATAAATGACCTTGCTCGTATTTGTGAGTTGTGGAAGAACGATGCAATGGCAGATGAACGATCGCCCCCTCCGAGGTAACTCGCTGTACTTCTGGTGATTCTCCTAGGACGGCAACGATATCACTTAAAGGTAAGCCAAAATCAATCAGTTCGACCTTACCCATATACGCCAGAGCAGAATCTTGTAAGAACGATCGCTTCCACAAGCCTAGACAAAATGTGTGAGTCGCTTTAATTGCGGTTCCTAGAACAGCTCCGGTATCAGTATGTACACCAGAGGGAAGATCGATGCTGAGAATGGGACAAGGAAGCAAGTTGAGATGGGCGATCGCTTCTGCTAATGCGCCTTCCACCGGACGATTTAAACCAAATCCAAACAACCCATCAATTAACACATCGCAGCGATCGAGTAGCGTAACTCGATCGACAAAAGGAATTCCTAAACTTGCGGCATACTGGGCATGGCTGGCAGTCAGTTCTTTCATTTTAGTGAACGGCTGATAAATCAAAACCTCATATCCGCTCAAATGCAACTCTCTGGCAACGACCAAAGCATCTCCGCCATTATGTCCAGAACCCACCAAAACTCCTATACTTTTGCTGGAATCATAAAGAGCTTGAATCCTATCGACCAATAATCCAGCCACCTTTTCCATCAGAGCCGCTACAGGCATTCCAGCAGCAAAAAGCCGTGACTCAACCTGGGTCATTTGGGCGGCTGTAACAACAAATCTCTGTAGCTGCTGCTGGCGTGTCAAATTGAGAGAATGCTGAGGCTCCATCGGTCGATCGCTCATAGGTTATCTGGATCAATTCCCCGTTCCTGCAAACGCGCTAACAAATCTTGAAATTGCCGCTCTGCTTGTTCTGCCCGTTGTCGTTCTTGTTCTGCCCGTTGTCGTTCTTGTGCAATCATATTCTCTGGAATGGGCAATTGCTGAGCTTGCTCGTCATACCAATACAACCAGTTGCGGGGCGCTCCACCTTCATGCACCCCCAGCGCCACTCCAATTCCTAGCCCAATTTCTGGCATCCATACCGGGTTACCCTGCTGACGTTGATACTGTCCATCGACTAACCGATAAACCTCAAACGAATCATGGCGATCGCGCTTCCAGTGATCTGGATTGTAGATAACGTAGTACAAAACCCCAATTTCTTCATAGATATGAAACTTTTCGTCGTACTCGCCCCCTGCCTGCTTCGAGACAATTTCTAGCACCCATTGCGGCATGACATGATTTTCTGTCCAAACCACATAGCTCAAACGCAGTTGTCCATTTGCCCGAAACTTGGGCACGCCTAGGCTCAAAAAGGCATCTGGTCCAATGGCAGGTTGATGAGGAGTGTGGTAAAGCCCCAAATTAATGCCGATGAACCAGTCGTTGCGGTCTTGCCATGCCAACGATAGGATTGCCCGTAGCAGTGTCGGGATGAGGATTTGCAGTTCATTATCCACAGGCTTGTTATCGCTATCTGGCAGATCAAATTCAGTAGGAAGGGCAGAAGTCGGGTTGAACATGGGGTGTCTCCCGGTGATGTTGATGCTTCAATTTTACAGCCTTTAATTTACAGGCTTTAATTTACAGGCTTTAATTTACAGGCTTTAATTTACAGGCTTTAATTTATGGCTCTGGCACTACCCGCGCATTGACCGTATAGGTCGGTTTCAGAATACCAGTAGCTTTCTTAGCTCCCCCAATATCCAGCTCTAGCACCAGCTTATAGTCTCCTAGCTTTTGTGGAAAATTAACCCGCCCGATCGCCAGTGCCGTTGCTCCGGGCTGAGACGTTCCCGCAATATAAAGGCGGCTGCCCTGACCTGCCTTAATGCGAACGGTTTGATTTTGTGAGTCAATAAACTTTACTCCCACCTGTGTACGTCCGCGCGCCAAACCGGTTTCATAACCCATCCAAGGCACTTGTCCTGTATTCTTCACCTGCGCGGTCAAAATCATTTTTCGAGAAGGTGTTACTTCTATTAAATCTTTCAGAGGTTTACCGTTTTGCTTACGAACCGATTCAATTACTCCATTCCAGCCCTGGAGATATTGATCGCGATCGCCTATAGGATCAAACGCCTTGTAAAAGACGTGCTTAGTATGGCGTTCAATTTGGTTATCATGCAACTGCCAGATGCGCTCTGGAGTGGGCTGAGGAATGCCATCCCAATTCGTCGAGCCAAAGGCTCCTACCGTTTGAGTAAACGTAGAAATTGCAATCAGTAAAGTCAGTATCGCCAGCTTAATACCAGAAAACTTGTGCTTGCCCTGATTCCATCTTTCCACCCAACCCGCCAAGCAATAGCTAATTAAGAAGCAAACGATCGGTAAAATATCAGTCAAATATCTTGGTCCATAGCAAGCACCACCTGTCCACACCTTAAAAAAGCAATACTGTAGAAAAATGCCGATCGCTGCAACAGTCAAGCATAAAAACAGTTTCTCATCCTTCCCAGCTCGCCATTTCCAAACTTGCCAAGCCCCTGGAATTGCCAACAATGAAACCGGAGTAAATACTAAAATTCCTCGGCTCGGACTGATCAATAATCCCCCAAAGCCCGTAAGAAATTGCTCGATTGTCAAATTATAGTAAGAGCTGGTAAACGAAGCCTCTTGGTCAGAAAACCTAGAATAGCCGCCAACCACTAATTTACTCAGGCTAAAGCCAAAATAGTAAATGTTCCAACTGGCGCTAATCAGAGCAGAGGGCAGCCCCAGCAACAGGTACAACGCCTCCTTACGGTAGATAAAAAAGGCATAGGCGATCGCCGCCACACTATACAGCAAGCTAGTAGATCGAATACCCGGCAATAAACCACAAAATACCCCAGTCAAAACCAATAAAATTTTACGGTTTTTACCTTGAGTACGATTTGCTTTTAACAAACAAAAGATAATGCACAACACCGCTAAATTAGAGCTGCCGTGCTGCCATAGTCCTTGAGAACCCGTCATCCAGGTCGAAGTAGCGAACGCAAAAATGAATGTCGAGAGGATGGCGATCGCCCCATTAAATTTCAGCCGATTTGCCAGGTAAAAGATTACGGTCGAAAAAGACGCAACTCCAACGGCAGCCAATTTTTGGTAATGCTGCAAGGCTCCTTCAAAACTAGGATCACTTAGCCTTAAGAAATCGACCGAATTTCCTAAAATAAAATTTTGGTAAAACTCAGCAGCCTTAATGCCTACAAAAAACAAAAAATAAAGAGGAAACGTCAGAATGACATTGCCAATTGGATAAGTCGAAGATAAATGACTATTGGCAGCCTCTACAAAAAAGTGAGGAATCCCATTTGCCCCATGCTTAGTATCCGTTCGGTACAGATATCCATCCCGAAAAATATCAAAATTAAGGCTGTGATTATCTAGCCAATTGAACGCCAACACAGAACTAGAAACATTATCAGTAGAACTAATCGTTTCTCCATTGGCAAGATAGACAAAAACACAAGTGCAAAAATGAGTAGAGCGATCCAAGCTTGAGGTCTTTTTTGAATCAGGGTTCTAATTTTAGTTAGAAGTTCTTTCATGAGTTGCTTCCTGATCCACGATATAGAACACCAAATTAGACACCCAGCCTAGTAGCTTAAAATGTTTTTTATAAACCTGTAAATCAGCCGGAATCATCTCCAGCACCTCTTGCTCAGAGAGGATATTTAAGTTCTTTTCCTCAGCCCAAAAACTCTTGCCCAAAAGCTTCAAAACCCGACGAAACCAATGCGGCGGCAACCAATGCACCAGCGGCAAAATACTATGAAATTCTATCGGATACCAACGGTTTGGCGTTGTAATGCAGCAGGCTTTGCCCACCCGCAGCAGCTCTTTCACAAATGCGGCTTGCTGCTCTCGGCTGCCGACGTGTTCAATAACGGCAAAACTAACCACTAAATCAAAGCTTTTATCGGCAAATGGCAAGCTCAAACCATCGGCTTTGACATAGGTTAAGCCTGGAAATTCTTGCTCTAAAAACGCCGCATCTTCCACACCAACCGCAGTAATATTTTGGGGATAGGGATAAAGTTTTTCAAAAAAATTTGAGTCTTCCCGCAAATCAGAAGTCACTCCCACATCTAACACTGTCATTGCAGGCGTGGGCGGCGAAAACTGAGTTAACGATGCAAACATCTTTTGGCGAGCGTGCCAAGAAACCTTGCTAATCACTCCTCCCAGGTTCGGCTGAACGTAAAGGCTTTGTCCAGGCTGGCTCGACTTACCTTTCTTGCTCATAACTCTCAATTCGCTTCATAGACATTGCCGAAATAAACAGCGCCGAGAACACGGTGCCAAATCCCATAATTAATAGCGTCGCCGCAAAAGAAGCCCATTCCGGATTAGGTAACGGCATCAGGTTCGATCGCACCCACTGAGTCAGCAGCGTTGCTAAAATCGACCCGCCGATAAAAATTAGCGTGCTGCCCAGCAACAGCCCTGTCTCTAAGTTGAAAAATCGATAAAACTTCTGCAAAAGCCGATTGTCTTTATCAAACCGACGGCTCCAGGAATAGGTTTTAGTATGTATTCCCAAACTGAGGATCTCGAACCCAACTACGCTAAAAATGGTGGCAAAAATGCCCGTTACCACGCCTAAAGGACGACCCTCATACTGGGCAAATCCTAGCAGAACGACCAAATGCGTGAGCATCCCCAGAGCCAACAGTACTGAGCCTGGCAACAAGAATACTTTGTTAGGACAGTAAATCATCATCATTCGCAAACTGCGCCAGCCATCGGAAAAGTGCGGAGTTTGGATTCGCCTAAGCGGGGTTGCAGAACGATCGGGATCTCGGCAATTTTTAGCCCTGCTAGTCCAGCATTAATTGCCAGCTCTAGATTAAACTCCATGCCAGAGCTAACAGGCTGAATGCGATCGTAAGCTGAATGGCTAAAACCCCGGAAGCCGCAATAAACGTCCGTATAAGGTGTGTTGAACAGAAAGTTGAGGAGCGCCGTTAAGGCTGGATTACCCACCAAACGGTGCAGCAGCGGAATTTTTTGATTCCCCCCTTCTAAATAACGGCTGCCTGTGACAAAATCGTAGCCCCGATCGCCCAGATACTCTAAAAACTGAGGAATCAGCGTGAAGTCATAGGTATCATCAGCATCACCCATAATCAAATACTTGCCCTTAGCACTGGCAAATCCTTTGATGTACGCATTGCCATAGCCTCGCATCGGCTGATGCACCACCCGCGCCCCCATCCGCTCCGCGATCGCACCGTATCGTCGGTTGAGCCATTATCGCAGACCACGATCTCGCCATTAATACCCGCTGTCTCAAACGTCCGCTGAATCTTTTCAATACAAATCCCGATCGCCTCTTCCTCATTCAAACAAGGCATGACGACCGATACCAAGGGTCTACTAGGCTGGAGCAACGAAACTTGCGGCAATACAGTCTGTGTCATAGTGATGCTTGACGAATCGAACAGTTGCTAAAAAGATTAGTGAATTATTTAGTTAATTTAAAGCAGATATTATCACGCCTGCTCCCTCTTCTGCCCGCCTGGATATTCTGCCTTTTTCAACACCATGCAAATTCAAATCCAAACTTTCACCGTCAATAAACGCTTCCCACTCACCATTAGCCGAGGCACTACCACCCAAAGCACTAACATTTGGGTTCGCATTCAACACGACGGGATTGAAGGCTGGGGCGAAGCCTCACCCTTTTCTACTGGCAAACAGCCCTCTACTAGCAAACAGCCTTCTACTAGCAAACAGCCCCAAACTCCTGAAGTCATTGTCGCCAAACTGCAAGCCGTAGTTCCCCATCTCCAGCCCTTTTCTCCCTTCGATCAACAGGCGATCGCCCAAATTTGTCGCCACCATAACCTAACGTCCGCCGCCCACGCAGCCATAGATATTGCCCTTCACGACTGGGTGGGTAAACGAGTTGGGCTTCCCCTGTGGCAGCTTTGGGGATTAGAGCGATCGCGCATTGTCCCGACTTCTGTCACCATTGGGATTAGCTCCCCCGCAGCGGCTCGGCAGCGAATGCTCGACTGGCTACAGGTTACTCCAGTCAAAGCCGTTAAGGTGAAGCTCGGTAGCCTAGCCGGAACCGCCGCCGATCAAGCCATGCTGTTGGCAGTTAAAGAAGTTGCGCCCGCCGATGCAAAATTCAGCATTGATGCGAATGGCGGCTGGAATTTAGAAGCAGCGATCGCCCTTTCCCATTGGCTTGCCGACCAAGGCGTGACCTACATCGAGCAGCCTTTACCTGCCGGACAAGAGCAAGATTTACCGACTCTCTATCGCCGATCGCCTTTGCCAATCTTTGTCGATGAAAGTTGTTTTACCAGCTCAGATATTCCTGGCTTGAGCGATCGCGTCCACGGCATCAACATCAAACTCATGAAATCTGGCGGACTCACCGAAGCCTTGCGCATGATCCACACCGCCCACGCCCACGGTCTACAAATCATGTTGGGCTGCTACTCAGACAGCATCCTCGCCAACACCGCCGCGCCCATCGCCCCCTTCGCCGATCACCTCGACCTAGATAGCCATCTCAACCTGATCGACGATCCTTTCACCGGAGCCATGATGCAAAATGGCTGTTTGATCCCCAATGACTTACCAGGATTAGGAGTTGGGCTATCGTCTCAACTGAGAGTGTAAAAGTTTTTTATTAGCGATCGCAGTTTCTGTTTATTTTGTTTAATGCTTAGGGTTCACTAGCTAGGGGAGGTAGCAGCGCTTCTAACTGAAGTCGTAATAGTTCTAGCTCTGAGGCAACAATAGCCCAGATCATTTGCTGTCGGATCTCGTCGTAACGATGAATTAGAATGTTTCGTAAACCAATGATTCTACGCCAAGCAATTTCTGGGTGCGCCTGCCGAAACTCGTTAGAGAGTCTACGGGCAGCTTCTCCTAAAATTTCCAGTTGTCTTTCAACTGCACTTTGAACCAATAAACTATTTAGATAATTGTCATAAGAAAGGGTTGCAGTAAATTCCTGAATTCTTTGGATAGCTTGAACCATATCCCAAAGTGATGCTGCATCAAAGCTGTTCGTTAGCATAAATTACTCGATGGGTTCTTAAAATCTCTTGCCGCCGATAAGGATTAGCGAGACTCTCCTTGTCTGCGATATCGACTTTTCTCCCAAACAGGGTTTCAAGTTCATCTTTCATATCCACCCAATCAAATAAGCTCCATCCAGAGTTAGGATCAAAGGTGACTAAAATATCAATATCGCTATTAGGGTGAAAATCCTCTCGCAAGACGGAACCAAATAGAGCAAATTCGGTAATCTTCCATCGTTGGCAAAACTCAATGATTTGCTCAGAAGAAGCTCTCAAGCGTTTATTTACCCAGATCTGCGATGTAGCCAGCATTACGTCAACCTCTTTACATGACTACCTTTGTTCACTAATGATAATCATAGTTGCAGCCTGGAGTTGCAATTAGTTGCAATTTCCAGACTTATTCCCACTTACCCATGCTGACTTCCACCGATCGCATCGCCATTTTGCTTCACGAAGGCACCCAATCTTCTAAAGGAAAAACGGGAATTTCTTTATTGCGCTACAGCGACCTGGAAATTGTGGCAGTGATCGATCAGACCTGTGCTGGCCAATCGTTACTGGCGCTCACAGGTATTAACCGCGAGGTGCCGATCGCAGCCTCTCTCAGCGAAGCATTAGCCCACCACCCGACCGTCTTGGCGATCGGTATTGCTCCATCTGGCGGCGCATTGCCTTCGGCTTGGCTACAAGAAATTCAACAAGCCGTTGCCGCAGGATTGTCGATCGTCAATGGGTTGCACACACCTATGGCTGACGAGCCTCAACTCCAAGCGCTATTGCAGCCTCAGCAATGGATTTGGGATGTCCGGCAAGAACCCCAAGGGCTAACGGTAGGAAGTGGACAAGCCCGATCGCTGCCCTGTTTGCGCGTGCTAACCGTAGGAACAGATATGAGTGTCGGCAAAATGTCTACGAGCCTAGAACTGCATAAAGCATCGTTAAACCGAGGCTGGCGATCGCGCTTTATTGCCACGGGACAAACCGGGCTAATGCTAGGTCACGATGGTATCCCCCTAGATGCCGTGCGCATTGACTTTGCCTCAGGTGCAGTCGAGCAGGTGATGATGCGATATGGTTTCGATTACGATGTGTTGCATATTGAAGGGCAAGGTTCACTGGTCAATCCGGCTTCAACCGCAACCCTGCCCTTAATGCGAGGCTCTCAACCTACCCACTTAATTTTGGTTCATCGCGCTTATCAAACCCACATTCAAAACTTTAATCACGTAGCCATTCCATCGTTGCCCAAGGTAGTTCAACTGTATGAGACGGTTGCTAGCGCAGGGGGGAGCATTTGCGCCTGCTAAAGTCGTCGGAATCGCCCTGAACACGTTTGATTTAAGCGAAGCAGAAGCAGAAGTGGCGATCGAACAAGCCCAGCTTGAAACCGGGCTACCCTGCACTGATGCAATCCGATGGGGTTCAGAGCCGCTTTTAGATGCAATTTTGCAATGATTTTTCTATCTAACTCGCTTCGATATAGCCATCCTAAATCGGGTGTGAGATTCACAGATTCATCCTCAAAAACCTGATCTGGTATCAAGGGCAACACGGGTCTTATGCCAAACTATTCTTAAAATGTGAAATCCACTAAAATGGGCATTGCTGAATGGAAGCATGAATCTTTGAGATGCTATTTCTCTGATCGCCCCCTGAATCCCCCAAAATGGAGGACTTTGAGGCTCGGAAATCCTCCATTTTGGGGGATTTGGGGGGCAAATTCATACCCTGATTCAGCAACGCCCTAAAATGCTGGATATAACAGTCCCCTTGGATCGGTGAAGATGCCCTGTAAAATGCACGAGGTAAAGCGAAATGCATCACCGCTGAAGTCTGGTCTATTCTGCTTTGCTCCAAATATTCTACAGGTTTTTCCCGTTTCTTCAGGATTGCTATGTTTTTCTTGCCTCCCATCTACCTCTTTTCTTACCCCAATAGCCATGATTAAAAATACCATCCGCCAGGTGGCTCATTCCTTGGGATATCGTATTTCAAAAATTTCCGATCTGTCCGAACCTGTTGTTTACCCATTTATAGATGTCTTGGATCTCGTCATTCGAGATTTCTTGCGAATGAAGCCAGATGTATTTTTTATGCAAATTGGGGCGCATGATGGCAACTTTGCTGATCCCATTCATCATCTGGTTAAGCAGCATCATTGGCGTGGAATTTTGGTAGAACCTCAACCCCAAGTATTTCAGCGGCTGAAGCAAAACTACCAGGCAGAAAATCAATTAATTTTTGAAAATGCGATCGCCAGCCAGCAAGTTGGTGAGACGAAGTTCTATACCATTCGACCGCCTGAGGGAGTAGAGTTTCCGCTGTGGCTAGAGCAGTCGGCAAGCCTCGATCGGCAAAAGTTGTCAGGAGCATTGTTTCATTGGAAAGTAGTTGAAAAGCACCCTGATATCCCAGATGATTTTGAATCATTAATTGAGGAAGTGGTGCTACCGACTGTAACAGTCGAGAGCTTGTTAAAAAAACATCAGGTGCAGCAGCTCGATTTATTGATCATTGATACGGTCGGACATGATTTTGAAATTATTCGCAGCTTGCCTTTTGATCGAATTAAACCTGCTGTGATTCATTTTGAGCATTCATTAATGTCGATTCGCGATCGCGATGATTGCCTGGATTATCTCAAGGAACAAGGCTATAAGTTGGCAAAGGTTACGGTCGATACGATCGCTTATTTACACGCGCCCGTTCGTCATTGGGCAACAGAGGCATGGTAGCAGATGAGTAAAAACCCTTCTTCCTAAGTCCCCCCATTTGGGGGATCTAGGGGGCGAACAGGACTGCAACGAAGCTAGTAGTCTGTCAAGGATGAAATGAGGAATTAGGAGTGAATGGGTGGATGGGTGGATGGGTGAGCACTCATCCACCCATCCACCCATCCACCCCCTCAAATCAAAGTTGGCAGTCTACTAGTTTAGACTGGTGTATACACGGCAGCCCTTTGAGAGAGGGCTAGGGTGAGGAAAATTTTGCCATGCATACCTTCATTCAACAACGTCAAAAATAGGGGTGAAGCCTTAGGTCAGACTTCACCCGATCGCCACAGCCATTCTCTATCCTTGCGTGGTCAAAACCTCTGAAGGCAACCGCTTAAACGCCAGCCGTTCGTTTTCAACATCCACAAAGATCGTATCGCCATTAACAAACTCGCCCCGCAAAATTGCCTTAGCGATCTGGGTTTCTAGCTCGCGTTGGATAGCGCGCTTGAGTGGACGAGCGCCATACACGGGGTCATAGCCGACTTCTGCCAGGAAATCGAGGGCAGCATCTGAGAGACGAAGCGACATCTTGCGATCGCTCAACCGTTCTGCCAAGCGTTCTACTTGCAGTTTAATAATGCGTCGCAGTTCCGACTTCTGAAGGCTGTGGAAGATGATCACTTCATCAATCCGATTCAGGAACTCTGGACGGAAGTTTTCACGCATGGCTAGCATGACGCGCGATCGCATTTCTTCATGCTGGTCATCATCCCCAGCTACATCCAAAATGTATTGCGAACCAATATTACTCGTCATAATAATAATCGAGTTCTTAAAGTCCACCGTTCGACCTTGCGAATCGGTAACGCGACCATCATCTAAAATTTGCAACATGACGTTAAATACATCTGAGTGCGCCTTTTCAATTTCGTCGAACAGAATGACGGAATAAGGACGACGACGGATCGCTTCGGTTAATTGTCCGCCTTCCTCATAGCCTACATATCCTGGAGGTGCGCCGATTAACCTAGACACGGTGTGTTTTTCCATGTACTCTGACATATCGATTCGCACCATGGCTTCTTCGGTGTCGAATAAATAAGCAGCAAGAGCTTTTGCCAATTCCGTTTTACCAACTCCGGTAGGTCCTAGGAAAATGAAGCTAGCGATCGGGCGGTTTGGATCAGAAAGTCCGGCGCGCGATCGTTGAATGGCATCAGAAACAGCAGTCACTGCTTCATCTTGCCCCACGACTCGCTGATGAAGTTCATCTTCAAGCTGCAACAATTTATCCATTTCTGAAGCTACGAGCTTGCTGATCGGAATGCCCGTCCATTTTGAGATGATTTCGGCAATGTCGGATTCCGAGACTTCTTCCCGCAGCAAAGATTTACCATTGGTTTGGGTTTGGGTCAGCTTTACTTCTGCTTCTTGCAGATCACGCTGTAAGTCAGTGGATTTTCCGTACTTCAACTCAGCAGCTTTATTCAGGTCATAGTCACGTTCTGCCTGTTGTATTTCTAAGCTAACGCGCTCGATCTCTTCTTTGATCGCTTGCACTTGATTAATGATGTCTTTTTCAGATTGCCACTGAGTGCTAAGCGTGCGTTGTTCTTCCTTAAGATCTGCCAGCTCTTTCTCGATCCGCTCTAGGCGATCTTTGGAGGCTAAATCGCTTTCTTTCTTCAGTGAAAGCCGTTCCATTTCAAGCTGCAAAATTTTGCGATCGACCTCATCCAACGCATCGGGCTTAGAGGTGATTTCCATCTTCATTTTTGCCGCGGCTTCGTCTACCAAATCGATCGCCTTGTCAGGTAAAAAGCGATCGCTAATATAACGATTCGACAAGGTAGCTGCTGCCACCAGCGCACTATCAGAAATTCTCACCGCATGGTGCAATTCATAGCGTTCTTTCAAGCCACGCAGAATTGAGATCGTATCCGCCACACTGGGCTGATCCACATAGACCTGTTGGAAGCGGCGTTCTAAGGCTGCATCTTTTTCGATGTATTTGCGATATTCATCTAGCGTGGTTGCCCCAATACAGCGCAATTCACCCCGCGCCAGCATCGGCTTTAGTAAGTTCCCGGCATCCATTGCGCCCTGGGTTGCCCCGGCTCCAACCACCGTGTGAATTTCGTCAATGAACAGAATAATATTGCCTTGAGAATCGGTGACTTCTTTGAGAACTGCTTTCAGACGATCTTCAAATTCGCCTCGGTACTTCGCTCCGGCAATCAGCGCGCCCATGTCTAGGGAAATTAACTTACGGTCTTTGAGCGATTCGGGAACGTCGCCGCTGAGGATACGTTGCGCCAATCCTTCCGCGATCGCCGTTTTACCTACGCCGGGTTCGCCAATTAAAACAGGATTATTTTTAGTCCGACGGGACAGAATTTGGATCGTCCGCCGAATTTCGTCGTCTCGTCCAATCACCGGATCGAGCTTTCCTTGGCGGGCATATTCCGTTAAATCTCGACCATATTTGGTTAAAGATTCGTACTTTCCTTCTGGGTTCTGATCGGTCACTTTCTGCGTTCCTCTAATTTGATCAATCGCTGTTTTAAGCTTGCGTTCGTCTAATTTAAATTCTTGGAATAATCCTCGCCCAAATCGGTCGTCTTTGGGATAAGCCGAAAGTAGATGTTCAATGGAAATATAATCGTCGCCAAATTCTAGCCGAATTTTTTCAGCACGATCGGTTAAGGCATCCAGCGATCGCCCCAAGTACACCGCACCACCTGCGCCCGACACCTTGGGCTGCTTACGGATATATTCTTCGGTATAGGCGCGTACCTGTTGCGAATTAACGCCCAACTTATTAAAAATATTGGTGGCAAGTCCATCTTGTTCCAACAGCGCCAGCATCAAATGTTCAGATTCCAGTTGCTGATGCTGCGCTTGTTTAGCAATTTCGGGCGTGCGGGCGATCGCTTCCCAGGCTTTGTCAGTAAATTGATTCGGGTTAGTAGGCTGCATAGATTAAGACGTTTAAGGTTGCAAACGGGAACCTCAAAAATCTCAGCTCCCTGGTTTCTCCTAATTGTATAAATAGAAAATAAATGGGAGGGTCGGTGTTCCTCCCATTAAACAGTCGTATAGCCGTAATTTTGAGGTTCTACAGAATCTTTTCTAGACCATAAACCAATGATTTGAGAGGGATGATTTTGCGGATAGACAGCAATACTCCGGGCATAAAGCTGGCGCGATCGCTCGTATCGTGCCGTAGGGTGTAAATTTCTCCGGGCGCACCAAAAATCACCTCCTCATGGGCAATGAGTCCGGGTAGACGAACGCTGTGAATCCGAATGCCTGATTCGGTTTGAGAGCCTCTTGCCCCCGGCATTTTTCGGTTTCTGTCACTTGGGGCGGATTGAAGGATTTACCAAATTCTTCTAAAAGCTGGGCGGTTTGAATCGCAGTACCGCTAGGAGCATCGGCTTTTTGGTTGTGGTGCAGCTCAATAATTTCCACATAATCGAAGTACTGAGAAGCACGCGCCGCCGCCTGCTGTAACAAGACCATGCCAATAGAAAAGTTAGGAATAATCAAGCAACCCGTGCTAGCTTTATCGGCAAAGTCTGCCAATTCTTGAATTTGGCTAGAGCTGAGTCCAGTGGTGCCCACGACGGGACGCACTCCATAGGCGATCGCCGTCCGCACATTGTTATATACCGAGTCTGGATGGGTAAAGTCCACCATGACAGCGGGCTGCTTCTCTTGGGTTGCCATCACTAAAGTGGCTTGCAGGTCTGCCAGAATTGGGATCTCTAGCTCGCCACAACCTGCTAGGGTGCCTACGTCTAGCCCTTGCACTTCGGGGCTGCGATCGACTGCTCCCACTAGGGTTAAATCTTCGGCAGCGACGATCGCTTTAATCACCTCGCGCCCCATTTTACCCGCTGCACCATTAACCACGACTGGGATTGGACTTGACATGATGGAGAACCCTTCTAAGCAACTAATAGATATTGTAAGTTAGCTCTGTATCCCTCTCTGTGTCACAATGTGAAACAGTCGTTAACCGTCAGTATTCAGGTATATTGTGAGTCCTACTGCCACCAAACTCTCCCCCCGTCGCGTTTTTCCCTTCACTGCCATTGTTGGTCAAGAGGAAATGAAACTAGCGCTACTGCTGAACGTTATTGACCCCAAAATTGGCGGTGTCATGATTATGGGCGATCGCGGTACTGGAAAATCCACCACGATTCGGGCATTGGCAGACGTACTACCCGAAATTGACGTAGTAGCAGGTGATCCCTTCAACAGTCACCCCAACGATGCAGGGCTGATGAGCGACTTTGTGAAAGAGCAAATTGAAGCCGGACAAACGCCCCAAGTGGCACAGAAAAAAGTGCCCATGATTGATCTCCCTTTGGGTGCAACCGAAGATCGGGTGTGCGGCACGATCGATATTGAAAAAGCCTTGTCTGAAGGCGTGAAAGCGTTTGAACCTGGACTTTTGGCACAGGCAAACCGGGGCATTTTATACGTCGATGAAGTCAACTTGCTGGATGATCACCTGGTTGATGTCCTGCTCGATTCGGCAGCTTCGGGCTGGAATACAGTAGAGCGGGAAGGCATTTCGATTCGGCACCCGGCGCGGTTTGTGCTGGTCGGTTCGGGCAATCCTGAAGAGGGAGAATTGCGCCCCCAACTGCTCGATCGCTTTGGGCTACACGCCGAAATTCGCACCGTCAAAGATCCTACCCTGCGAGTCGAAATTGTGGAGCAGCGATCGGACTTTGACCAAGATCCAGAAACGTTTTTAGAGAAGCATCGGGCGCAACAAGAAGCGCTTCAACAAACCCTCATCAATGCCCAGACTTTACTAAAGTCAGTCAACATCGATCGAGATTTGAAGATCAAAATATCTCAGGCTTGCTCCGAGTTAGACGTGGATGGTTTGCGAGGCGACATTGTGACTAATCGTACAGCCAAAGCGCTAGCGGCCCTGGAAGGACGGACAGAAGTGACCGTCAACGATGTGCAGCGCGTCATGGTAATGGCGTTGCGCCATCGGCTGCGGAAAGATCCCTTAGAGTCGATCGATTCGGGTTATAAGGTCGGAAAAGTCTTTAATCAAGTGTTTGGGATTGTGGAGTCGGCAGAGCAAAACGGGGCGGGGCAGCCTACAGCGATTCGTTAAGGGTTGGATGGTAAACTTCTCAAAGCGCTCTAGATCCTTTCCGGTGCGCCCTAGCTCTGACTTAAAACACTAGCCTGGTTCAGACTCAGTCTCCTTCGGTTGATTTTTGGTGCCTCAACTTGCCTCTAAAGAAGCGGGTTCTTGCCCCTGATTTGCCGAACTTGTTGAAGCCGTTAAAATTTAAGCTGTTAAAATGAAGAAAGCTATCTCTATGTACTTTTCTTAAGCTTTCCCCTTGCTATGCCTATGCCACTGCTTACCCAACCCTTTTCCATGGCAACCGCGCCGACTCTGGCTCCTGAAAAAGCAAGTCAAACGGTTTCTAAAACCTATCCCAACTACAAAATTATTGTATTGAACGACGATTTCAACACTTTTCCCTATGTAGCGGAATGTTTGATGAAATATGTTCCCAATATGACGAGCGATCGCGCTTGGGAACTGACCCACCAAATTCATGATGAAGGACAGGCGATCGTTTGGGTTGGACCTCAAGAACAAGCCGAGCTTTACCATCAGCAGCTTAGTCGGGCAGGGTTGACTATGGCTCCTTTGGAGGCGGCTTGATTGGCTGGCTTGACTCAATGCAGTGGGCATCTAGAAGGTGCAAGGTTTGGGTTGTGGCGATCGCGCATCGTTCCACGGCTCCAGCTAATGCCGGAATTTTTCCTGCCTGAAGTTGAGTGGCTGTTTCAAATACTTGCCTCTGAAAAGAGCTATTTACTAGCCAAACTTTGGTTAATAAATATTGGGGTTCTAAAAAGTCTTTGTGAACTAAAAAGAAATCAACGCCATAGTATTGGATAAAACGCTGCATATCTAGAAGATTTGGGCTGTACTGTGCTTGAAGCGTTGCTTCTGCCCGTTGCCTCATTTCACCGTAATAATTGACGTGGAACGCAAAAGCAAACTCGCCGCTGACTAAGACCGATCGCTGGGCAAACGCTGGAATATTATCGGCTTCGTCGTCTAAAGATGCAATTAAAATATCTTTGGGTTGGGCTGCTAAAAACTCGTAAATTGCGGCATTGTTGCCGATATTCCAAGACTCTACTAAAAATACCAAGGCAGGCGTTGCCGGAATTAGCACACTTGCCGCAATCAGTAATCCTGCTAGACTGGTTGAAAAAGTTTCTTTAAGAGTAAATGCACCTTGGTTTGAAGATAGCCGTTGGGCTAGCCATTGTTGGGCTGATTTGAGCCAAGCAAACAAGACGATGCTAGCAGCGATCGCCATGACAAAACGCAAGCTGTGATAGGTGTATCGATTAGGATAATAAAGCTTAGGAAATAAATAATGTGCCAATAGAAACAAGCTAAATGAAGCGATTAGAACATGAACCAAAATATTAATTTTTGAGGTTACTAATCGGCTCACCGAATGCTGAGATTTCAGCAGAAATGATAGTCCTAAACTCGTCCAGATTACTAGCGGCAGCAAGGGCGGACGAATACCGCTAGAACCATTCATTACAAAGTCGAACGGGCTCACACCAAAGTAGCGGGTTCTGCCCTGAGTACCAAACTCTGGCATAGTCTTCATTTGCTCGACTGTAAAGGCGACTCCTAGTTGTGATAGATGGTGCGAGAACGGTAAAATAACGGCTAGGGCGATCGCCAATCCCCAGATCCAAACTACATAATCTTGACGGTTCTGAGAAATTTTTAGAGAGCGATCGCGCCATTGAAATAAACGAACAGAGAGAATGCCTAGGTAAACAAAAGTGATTTGAGGAAATATCAATCCTTGCAACAAAATAATAATTAAGCAAGGAATAGTAGAACGCTTAACTAAAAAGTATAGAAAAGCTGCAAAGAGAGGATATAAAAAGGCTCTAGGACTGGCAGAAATGACATCATCTTTGAGCCAAATAGTTTGATTGAGAATTAAGGTACTAATGAACGCTGCGGATGGGACGGGTAAAATCTGTAAAAACAACTTGAACCCATAAATACTGGTGATTAAGCTAATAAAGAGCGGAACGATTTTAGCGAGTAAAAGGGGTTCAATTCCGAGCTTGGCAAAGAATGCGTAGAACGTGGTGTAACCTACAGGGGCGATCGCTTGATAATAATCTGCGATCACATCGTTAGGAAAAAGTTGTGGATCAATGAGGCGTTGGAGCCAGACTATATGTTGACGGGCATCATCTTGAATAATGTATTGATGACTGAACGCAAAAAGATAGAAAGTAGCCCGTAATAAATCGGGATTAGCAGACTGGCTGCAAACCAAGTGCGAGATTTGAAGGCTAATTTTCCCGATTTTAGGGCTTCCATCATTATTTTTTACCTGCACGAACCTGAGTCACAATTTTGTCAAATTGCCAGTTCAATACTGGGTTAATCAAACTATGAAGCTTATACAAGATGCCCATTTCAACACCAGGGGCGATCGCAAATTGCTTTTTTTCAATTCCTTTAACAATGGCGATCGCCACATTTTCCGCACTCCAAGTTTCTGCTGATGCGGTAATTTTCTGAGTTTCGGGCGGCTTGGTTTTGTTTTCTTCAGCAAGCTGGGGCGTATCGGTATCGGGAGGATAAGCGATCGCTACGTGAACACCCGATACCTTCAGTTCTCCCCGCAAAGACTCCGCCAAGCCTCGCAGCGCAAACTTGCTGGGGCTGTAGGGCGTATAGCCATAAATGCCAATTAACCCCGCCCCTGACGAAATTAATACGATCGATCCTTGTCGCCGTTGCTCCATGCTAGGTAGAGCGACCTTGATGCAATAGAGCGTTCCAAAATAATTAACCGCCATTGTGCGCTCAAAAATTTCCAGGGGGAGGTCTTGAAAATAACCAGGATAGGCAATTCCGGCAGAAGTGATGAGAATATCGGGTGCGCCTTGTTGGGCGATCGCGGCTGCAATTGCTTGTTCTGCTTGGGCGCGATCGGCAACATCTGCTGTAAAAATAAAAACTTTTGATTGAGGAAATGCATGGATAATCTCAGTCTTCGCCGCCTCTAATTTTGCCAGGTTTCGGGCAATGAGAGAAATATTTGCGCCCTGGCTTGCCAACAACTTAGCAGTTGCTTTACCAATGCCGCTGGAACCGCCTGTGATAATGGCGTGTTGTTGACTGAAATCCATAAAATCATCCCTAAAGTTTATGCCTCTATCGCCGTCTCGATCTGGGCGATCGCTTCAGCAAGCGCCTCTACTGTAAAACGAATTTGTTCTTCTGTGTGTGTACAAGAAATGAAAAAGCGTAAACGGGCTGCGTTGTGGGGCACTGAAGGATGAATCATAGGCTGGGCATTAATACCGCATTGTGCCAGGTTTTGCGAGAGGGCGATCGCTTTTTCTGCCTCGCCTACAATGATCGGAATTACTGGAGAATTTTGGCTCATTCCGGTATTGAATCCCCGCTTTTTTGCCAGCCTGAGAAATAGCGCCGATCGCTCCTGCAATTGTGCTACTCGTTCCGGTTCTGCTTTCAGTTGCCGCAATGCTGCTAGAGCCGAAGCGGTGTTAGGAGGAGACATTCCCACACTAAACACAAATCCCGGTGCAGTATATTTGAGATATTCCACTAATGCTCGACATCCGGCAATATAACCACCGCAACTTGCAAACGATTTGCTGAGCGTACCCATCCATAAATCTACTTGACTACCAGGAACACCGAAATATTCGCCAATGCCGCGCCCGTGTTTGCCCAATACACCAATAGAATGGGCTTCATCAACCAGTAAAAAAGCCTTGTGGTAGTTTTTTAATTCTGACCATTTCGGATAAGGGTGCAATGTCACCATCCGTGCTGTAGATGCCTTCGATCGCAATTAAAACTTTCTCGTAATGTCGGCGCTGTTGGGAGAGTAAAAGATCGAGCGATCGCCAGTCGTTATGAGGAAATTCAATGGCATCGGCGTTTGATAAATCGCATCCCTGGCGAATGCTATTATGGCTCAACGCATCGTACAAAATTAGATCAGATTTTCCAAACAAATGCCCAATAGTCGTCGTGTTTGTAGTATGTCCGCCCACATAAACGATCGAATCTTCTGCTCCTAAAAATTCTGCAATTTCTCGTTCTAGCTCTTGATGTAAAAATCGTTCTCCTGAAACCACACGGCTTGCTGATACAGATGTGCCATAGCGATCGATCGCCGCTTTAGTCGCAGCAATAACGGCAGAATGACCCGACATTCCCAAATAGTTATAACTGGCATAGTTTATCAGTTCTTTCCCATTCGTTTGAATCACATTCTTAGCAATACCATCATGAACGGTAAAGAAAGGATTTCCCGCTTTTCCCAATCCTTGAAGATAGGACTGCATTTTAAGGTATTCAGGCGATCTATGAAACTGGTAAAATTCTAAGGGTATATCCGGTGCAGAAACTGATACAGAATCTTTCGGTTTTCCATTCTTTGTATTAGTTTGATTTGTAACCCGAATCGTTCCGTTGGTATATCCCTGCTGAAATAAATAATCGACTAATGAAGCGATCGTCGGATACTCGAATGCCAGATCTAACGGCACCGCGCTACCTAGCAGCGTCCGAACATAGTTAGATAACTCCACTGCCATCAAAGAATCCATTCCCATATCATCGAATTTTTGATGCAAGTCAATGGGTTCAGATGCAGAAAAGCCAAGAATTTTTGCAATTTGAGCCTGAATTTTCTTCGTCAATTCAGCCTTATTTCCCAAACAAAGCGGAGCCTTAGCGATCGCCTCTACAGGCAATGAATCCGTAGCGTGATCATCCAAAATCTCATTGAAAAATGCCAGTTTTCGTCCTGCAATCTGCGCTCCAAACACCGCCCAATCTATCGGTAAAACCGCTACTTGTGTCGCATTTTGTTCTAGCAAGTTCTCCAAAATTTGGAACCCTTGAGCCGGAGCGATCGCCCCCATCCCCCACGCCGCCAGCTTTCCCTGCCCGACGCTAGCCGCCATCCCCGCCGACCAAGCGCCCCAATTAACGCTCAATCCTGGCAAACCCAAACGTCGTCTCTCGTGCATTAGTGCATCTAAAAAAGCATTTGCAGCCGCATAGTTGCCTTGTCCCGGCGAACCCAGCAACGCCGCTGCCGATGAAAAACAAACGAAGAAATCTAACGGCAAATGCTGAGTTAATTGGTGTAAGTTCCAAGCACCAGAAACTTTGGGAGCCATAACTTGCTGAAAGCGCTGCCAGTTGAGCTTTGCCAGTGCGCCGTCATCTAAAGATCCGGCGGCATGAATGATGCCATGAATCAGCGGTAGGTTCGGCAAATGAATGAGGCGGGCGATCGCCTCTGGATCCGCCACATCTGCTTGGATGACCTGAACGATTGCCCCAGATTTTTCGAGTTGGGCGATCGTTGCTTTTGCCGATTCTGAAAAATTTTTGTACCAGGTCAAGATCAAATGTCTCGCACCTTTTTCTACCAGCCATTTTGCAGCCTCAAGACCTAGTGCGCCCACACCGCCCGTAATTAAATAGCTGGCATCCTCATAAATTGCGAACGGCTCTGGAAAAGATATCACCACCTTTCCCCGATGCTGCGACTGCGCCATATATCGAAAGGCGTTGGCGGCTTCCACAATTGGAAAAACGGTGTAAGGGAGAGGCTTTAAATCTTGTTGAAACCTGGGTAAAAGAGTTTGCAATAAATCGGTAATTAAGCTAGGATTTTGGTTGGAAATATCGAGTAAATCGAAAGTAAAATAAGCTACATCACGCCGAATTTTATAGATTTGTTGATCTGTCCAAATGCCAATTTTGCCAATTTCTACGAACCTTCCACCAGGGGCAAGCACCTCTAAACTACGAGGAATAAAATCTCCGTTAAGGCTATTAAAAACTACATCAATCCCTTTGCCTTGAGTTAATGTTCTAATCTCTTGGGCAAACTCCAACGTCCGAGAGTTCATGACGTGCTGAATGCCTTGAGACTTGAGGAACTGCCATTTTGCGGGGCTAGCAGTGGCATAAATTTCTGCACCCGCTCGTTGCGCAATTTGAACGGCAGCTTGCCCCACGCCGCCCGCCGCCGAATGAATGAGAATACGATCGCCCTTCTTCAGCTTTGCCAGTTTTAACCCATAATCTGCGGTCAAAAATGCGATCGGAATCGTTGCCGCTTCAACAAAACTCATTGCCTTCGGCTTCCGCACCACAAATCTGGCATCCACCGTGACAAAACTCCCCAAGCTACCGATCGCTTGTGCCGCCATCACTTCATCGCCCACGCACAGCCCGTTGACCGCCTGCCCAACAGTGACAATTCGCCCAGCACATTCACCCCCAAAAGGCACAGGTGTTGCTTCTACCTGCAAGTCCTTTGGCAAATATTTATCTAACATTCCCAATGCATTCAACACATCTCGAAAATTAACGCCCGCTGCACAGACCTGAATTTCGACTTCATGAGGTGCAGGAGTGCGCCGAGGATGAGAAACTAGAAGCAGATCGTCCAAAGTGTCAGAACCTTGAAGACAAAAGGATTCTGTAGGAATAGAGGGTTTGGTATAAGGTATAAGCCGCGCGACATATCGTTCTGTTTTCCCGTTCTCTGAAGCATTCTCTCGACAGTAAGCAACTTGTTCCTCTAAATGAACACTATCAAGTTCTTGTTGCAGTATCCGCAAGTCACTATCGATTTTACCCAAATCAATCGATACGCAGGATAAATTAGGATACTCCATGCGTATCACTTGTGCTAAACCCCAGAGTGGAGATTGGTATAACTGTTGTGCGTGTGAGCCGATCGCCTGAGTTGCACGAGTAATAATCCAGAGACGAGCAGACGAGCCTGCCAATGCCTGAACCAAGTGCAGCACCCCGGCACAACCCTTGATTTGCAAGTCTTGCAAGGCAGGCAGATCGAGGTTCTCAACGTCTTCCAGACTCCATAAATAAACGATGTTTTTGCAGTTTCCTGATTGATCCAGTTTTGAAAACCTTCTGGCTGAGTCAGATTAATTTGCTCAGGAAAAACTAGCGTGCAGCGATCGCCCCTTTCCTCGAATTTCTCTGCCAATGCTACTCCCAACCCTTCTTTATCCGCAAAAATTAGCCAATCTCTCTGCTCGATAATGGGCTGATTTTCTAAAGGTTTTGGCTGCCAAACTGTTTTATAAAGCCATTCACTATACTGTTCATATTTTGGTTCACTCTGGAATTCAAGAAGGAGCCGATCAGAATGATTCGCTATCTGTAATAACAGACCTACAACTTCAGCAACGATCGCCCCATCATCATTTATCAAAAAGATATTTGCTTGAACCTGTTGAGCATTCTTAGAAGTAATCTTTACATAGCTCCAAACGCGATCGCCCGGAGATTGAAATACCTGAACACGATCGCATCCAATCGGTAAACAAGGCTCACATAACAAAGCACCTAAAGTTTGAAAACTAGCATCCAACAAAACAGGATGAAATTTATAAAAGTTAGCTTGTAAATCTTTAGGAAGACAGATTCGAGCGATCGCCTCTCCCTCTCCTTGCCACAGTTTCTGAATAGCCCGAAAACTCACGCCATACTCTAATCCTTTGCCTCGGAGTTGATGATAGAAGTCGTTTATGGGCAGCGATCGCCAACTTTTCTCTTCTACAGAAAGTATATCTTTTGTGACTTGCGAATTAATGAATTTTTTTACTTCTAAATGAACAGGACTGTGAACAGATTTATGATGTTCTGCTTCCTGAATTTGTGCAGAGGCTTGTAGCGTCCAAGATTCATCAGGCATTCGTCGAAAGACTTGAGCGGAGTAACGATCTGCCTCTGGCTTGAGAACAATTTTGAGGGTTTGAATTTCGGTTAGAGGCAGCGATCGCTCAATTCTAAATTGCTGCACCTGGGGCTCTGGTATCATCTGTGCTCCAGCCGCCTGCAACATTTCTAGATAAGCGGCTGCCGGAAAAATCGACTGACCGAAAATACAGTGATCTTTGAGATAACTCTCTGGATGAATTTGCACTTGAAACCGCGCTTCTGTAACATCCGCTAACTGTAACCGTTGCCCTAAAAGCGGATGAACTTCTGTCGGCTGCGGTGTGGCTAACTTTGCCCCTTCTGCCCAGCATCGCTGACGCTGAAAAGGATAATTGGGTAAGGAAATTAGGCAATCGCGCTTCCCTTGATAAAACATTTCCCAGTCAATTTTTGAGCCTTGTATATATTGTTCTGCAATCTGTTGAAGTAAGGCTTTCCGAGGAAGTTGCCAATCAATTTCTGCGGGCTGGGATTTACGATTTGCCTGTCCGGTTAATGTCTGCCCGGTTAATTGTCTAGCATTTGTGGTAAAGGCTTGGAGCCTATGACGTAACGATTCTAGCGATTCGGCAATGATGGCAAGGCGATGAGAAAAAGGCGATCGCCCCACGTTTGCCGTATAACAAACATCCGTCAATAAACATTCAGAACGATTTTCTAGGAATGTGTAAAGCCGTGTTGCCGCATCGTGCAAAGCCTGTTCCGTTTTAGCAGATAGTGTTAGTAAATGCAGATCGTGTATCTGTTGCTTTTTTTTAGAATTTCGGATTCTTGGTACAGGTACAGATTCTAAAATAATATGGGCATTAGTGCCACCAAACCCAAAAGCACTGACCCCCACGATCGCCATCCCCTCCAGCTTTTCCAGCGTTTCTTGCACCCGCACAGGCAGCTTCTGAAAATCAATATAAGGATTTGGCTGATGAAAATGCAAGCTCGGTGGCAACTCCCGATGCTGCAATGCTAATGCCACCTTAATCAATCCTGCAATGCCCGCCGCCGTCTCGGTATGCCCAATATTGGTCTTCACTGAACCGATCGCGCAAGCCTGCCCTGGTTGCCGACCTTCCGCCAACACCGTCCCCAACGCCTTCAATTCCATCGGATCGCCCAATTTTGTGCCGTGCCATGCACCTCCACATACCGCACTTGTCCCGGCGATACGCCTGCTTGAGTATACGCCCGTCGCAACACTGCCTCTTGCGCCTGCGGATTGGGAGCCGTTAGCCCATTGCTG
Organism: Leptolyngbyaceae cyanobacterium CSU_1_4; assembly: GCA_012034615.1. Classification (GTDB taxonomy): domain Bacteria; phylum Cyanobacteriota; class Cyanobacteriia; order Elainellales; family Elainellaceae; genus Timaviella. Next base: position 27,189 of record JAAUPA010000016.1, read on the forward strand.
CGTCCATCCTGATTCACTGCCCCACCTCGAATCACCGCATAAATGCGATCGCCATCTCGTTTTGCCTGTTTCAACGGCTTCAGCACCACCATCCCCGCGCCTTCACTGCGCACATAGCCATCTGCCGCCGCATCAAAGGTTTTACAACGCCCATCAGCCGCCATCAAACCGCTTTTTGTAAAGCCCACCATTGCCGTCGGCAGTAGCAATATGTTGACTCCTCCTGCCAATGCTAAAGTCGATTCTCCCTGCCAAAGACTCTGACAAGCCAAATGCACGGAAACCAAAGACGAAGAACAAGCAGTGTCGATCGCCATACTCGGTCCTTTCAAATCCAGCGCATAGGAAATTCGATTGGCGGCAATGCAATTTCCTGTCCCTGTAGTTGCATAGGGATCATTCACCGGATTTTGCCACAGCAATACCGAGTAATCGTGCGTTCCAATGCCCACAAAAACCCCCGTCTGCGAACCCGCTAATTCTCCCGGCACCTGCCCCGCATCTTCTAGCGCCTCCCAAGCCACCTCTAAAATGATGCGCTGCTGAGGATCTATGCTGCTGGCTTCTCGCGGAGCAATGCCAAAAAACTGTGGATCAAACTGGTCGATCTGCTCCAGAAATCCGCCCCAGCGCTGATTGGTTTTATTGGGTTGGGTTGGGTCGGGATCATAAAAACGGGCGTTGTCCCAGCGATCGCGCGGCACTTCCGTAATCGCATCCACTCCATTTCGCAGCAATTGCCAGAAAGCTTCTGGATTATTAGCACCTGGGAAACGACACCCGATTCCAATAATCGCAATTGGCTCTAATTTCATGGGCTTAAGAGATTTCGATAGGTGAATGACAAAAGGAACCGAGCAAAAGAAACCGAGCAGAAAATTTAAGCGAAGTCTTTTAGGAAAAGATTACAGGTAAAACTTTGAACCCGCGCAAAACAATGTTCTTGCGTCGTTCAATTTTTTCTAAATTCAATTGCAACCGGGGAAAACGTTGAATGAGGCGACTCAGCGCGACTTGCCCTTGCATCCGCGCCAATTCAGCCCCCAAGCAATAGTGAATGCCTGAGCCAAACGGCAAGCGCGAACTTTCATGACGATGCCAACTCAAGCGATCGGGGTCAGAAAATTGTTCTGGATCACGGTTCGCTGCTCCTAGTAAAAGATTAACCTTGTCGCCTTTTTGAATTGTTTTTCCATTCATTTCTACAGGTTCGATCGCAGTACGGCTAATAATTTGAACGGGGCTATCATAGCGCAACAACTCCTCTAAGGCATTGCCCATTAGATGGGGATTTTGCTGCAAGCTCTCTAGCGCATCTGGATGATTTAACAGAGCAAAAATGCCATTTCCAATTAAATTTTCGGTCGTCTCCTGCCCCACACTAAACAGCATACTTAAAAATCCTAATAGCTCTGCTTCACTCAACTTTCCTTCTTGATCGCAAAGCTGAATCAATTTGCTGACGAGATTATCTTGGGGATTTTTTCTAAAGTCTGCGATTAACTGACCAAAATATTCTTTGAAGTTCAGCGCAACCTGATTAATATGTTGATAATCTTGCAGCGATAACGGTTGATCAAATACATGAAATAAGGTGTACGCCCATTGGGTTAGGGTAACACGATCGCCCATTGGAATTCCCAACAATTCTGAACTCACTAATGCGGGTAAAGGTGAAGCTAGATCCATCATAATGTCCATCTGTTTACCCTCAACCCGATCGAGTAAATGATTCACGATCGCCTCAATCTGAGGACGCAATGACTCAACTTTCAGGCTCGAAAACATTTTTTGAACCAGCGATCGGAGTCTTGTATGATCGGGCGGCTCCAGAAAAAAAAGCCAATGGCTCACGGTTTGAATCAACGGCTCAAAGTCCCCTTTCTGTTTTAGATGCAGCGCCTTATCTGCTAAGCGTTCGGGTAAATCATCCACCTTAAACCGAGCATCATTCAAAACCGCATAAACATCTTTGTAGCGCGACAAAAACCACTGATTAAACTTAAATCCTTTAACCGGATGCATCGGATCTTCCGTTCGCAGCACTTGATAAATCGGGTAAGGATCTGCCTGAAATTCTAAACTAAATGGATTAAATTCCAGTCGCTTTTCCTGCATATCCGTACCCTCAAGTTTGTCTTAATCTGTAGTTCTAACTCGCCAATGTTTTAGCAAACAGCGCTTGCACCTGTTCCCAAGCTGCTGCCGCTGCTTCTGGATTATAGCTACCTCGGCGATCGCAAAAGAACCCATGCCCCGCCCCAGGATACTGAAAGACTTGGTGCGGCACCTGCTGTTTCTCCAGTTCCCGCTCAATTTCCTTCACCTGTTCCGCCGGAATACTCTCATCCTCTAGCCCAAAGAAAGCGTACAGCGTACCGCCAATTTCTGCCGTCCGAGCTATAGTCGGTGCGCCGCCTCCGGGGGTTCCCGTGGTAATCGCAGCGCCATAAAAAGAGGCGGTGGCTTTGATCTCAGGCAATGTTGCCGCCAAATATGCCACATGCCCCCCAAAACAAAAGCCAATACAGCCGATCGCCTCTTGATTAACCTGGGGCAATTGTTGCAGATAGGCGATCGCCGCGCCCACATCGCCCAATAGCTCCGCTGCGTGAGTTTGCTCTTTATAGCGCCGCCCTTGGGCGATCTCTTCCGAGGTATAACCGCTTTCATAGCCCGGAGCCAAACGCTGGTAAAGAGCCGGGGCGATCGCCACATAGCCAATTGGGCAAACCGCTCTGTGATTTCTCGAATGTGGGCATTCACTCCAAAATCTCCTGAATCACAACCACGGCTGGAAATCTGCCCTCACCGAGCGGTTCTGCTAAGTAAGCATCGATTTCTAGGTCTTGATTCATCACTTTGACAGGTCTACCATGAAAATTTTGGGTTGCCATAGGTCATGATTGAGAAACTCGCAATTACACTAGAACATAAATTGTCGAGATTCCGTATAATCCCAGCGGAAGATTGTGCTTAAGCCCCCAGTGAGGGGATTTCGGAGAAGTTAAAATGGTTCAGTTCCATATTCAGCCAGATAGCGAAATTCCCGCATCTAGTCAGCTTTATAACCAAATTCGATTTGCGATCGCCTCTCGGCAATTTCCACCGGGGCATCGCCTTCCTAGCACCCGCCAATTGGCAATGCAAACCGGGCTACACCGCAACACCATCAGCAAAGTTTATCGCCAGCTCGAAGATGACGGCATTGTCGATGCCCAGGCAGGCTCTGGCATTTACGTCCGGGCACAGGGCGACGAAGGCGGCAGTTCTAGAACCCGATCGCCCATTGTCGATAAATATCCAGAGGCGCATCGGTTAGTCCAAACTAGCCTAGATGAGTTATTAGCCCAAGGCTGTTCTCTGACCCAAGCTAGAGAGCTCTTTTTAGTAGAAATCGACTGGCGGCTGCGATGTAGCGCTCGCGTTTTGGTCACGGCTCCCCGACAAGACATTGGTGCCGGTGAGCTTATGGTGCAGGAGCTAGAATTGGCGCTGCAAATTCCGGTGCAGCTTGTGCCCATGGAAGAATTAAAAGAAGTGCTGAACCAACCCGATCGGAACCGTCGTCACCAGTCGCTATTTTATTGGAGAAGCTGAGGCGATCGCCTCTCCTAAATCTGTCCGAGTGATCCCGGTCGATATCTACGACTATGGTCAAGAAATTCAAAAGCTCTTTAAGCTCACTAAAGATAGTCGTCTCGGTCTAGTCAGTCTCAGCTCTGGCATTCTCCGTGCCTCAGAAGTGATCGTTCATAGCCTTCGGGGCGATGAGCTGCTCATTATGACGACTCAGCCGAAAGATACCCAACGTCTCAACGCCATGGTGCGCAGTTCGCAAACGATCTTCTGTTTCGACTTGCCGAGCCAAATCGCCGTTAAACAAGCGATCGCCGATGCCCGGGAAGACCTGATTCGATCGCCCCAACTCATTTGTTGCGAAAACTACATTGGTGAAAAATCCATTAGCCTGTTGAAGCGGGAACTGGGGTTGGAGTAGTGGGTTGTCAACTTTTAGTGGGTGGGTAAAGGCGAGCAAATTCAAAATTAAAGGCTGTTCATTTTGAATTTTGAATTGCTCATTTTGAACTGATCATACAGACCAGTAGCTGGCTATGATTTAGGATCAGCAAGGGCAGCCGGGCTGGGGCTAGGAGTCGAAGTAGGGCTAGGATTAGACCTGAGAGGCGCTATGGCTCTACTTCCCAAGGCATCCTGACCCATCCGAATCGTAATATTCGACTCCAAATTTCCCGTACTCTCAATCTGCACCTCACCAAATCCCAAGGTCTGACGAATGGCTTCAGCAGCTTCCCCATCTCCCTGCTGGGCAATAATTTGAGTCTGCTCCAACCGCTGACTCCATGGATGATCCACAAATCCACCGCCATATCCGGCAGCGCTTAAGGTCTTCAGCAGTTTTGCCGTATCGAGCTTGCCCGTGCTGTCTTGAATCGCCACCTGAATAGGGGCGAAGGATTCTACTTCAGGCTCTAAACGCTCAGACCGCATCGCTCCCTCTGAAGCAGCAGGGGGCTGAGTGCCAAAATATTGCGCCACCAGGGCATCCAGCTTGACCTGATTCGGCAGCCAGTAGCTAGCCTCAAATTGGTCGGCGGTGCTAAATTCGCCCGGAACCATTAGCATCTGGGCTTTGGGGCGATCGCTCTGCCCCGCAAAGCCCACCAGCGCTACTAACTCTTCCACGCTCAAATTGGTATCAATATTGGCTTGAATCACCGATAAAATTTGCGGCAATCTTGCCAAAGTTGCTGGGTTTAATGCCTGCTCCATCAGCGCCCGCATGAACATCTGCTGCCGTTGTACCCGCCCAATATCTCCTAAATTGTCATAGCGAAACCGCAAAAACTGAAGCGCCTGAGCGCCATTTAAGTGCTGTTCACCCTGCTTCAAATTAATGTAAAGGTGTTGGCTGTCATCTTGGTAACGCATGTCTTGGGGCACATACAGCTTCACGCCGCCCAAAGCATCCAACAATTTTTCTACACCCTGAACGTTAATGCGAATATAGCGATCGATGGTAATATCTCCCAACAATTCACTGGTTGCCTTTGCCGCCAAGGCAGGACCGCCATCAGAGTTGGCTGCATTTAACTTCGTTAGCCCAATGCCCTGAACCCAGGTTCGGGTATCTCGGGGAATAGACAAAACGACCAGCTTGCGTTGCGCCGGGTCGAAGCGCACCATCAGCATGGTGTCAGACAAACCATCCAGGGAATTGACTAACGCCTGATAGCCTAAATTCTCAGCGTTGGCAGGTGGATTTTCTAGATCCGTTGTCAACACCTTGACCCCTAAAACCATAATGTTGACGGGGCGAGTTAGCGTCGGCAATTGAAGATTTTTGCCCGAAGCAACCGCTTGGTCTGGGTTAAAAGCCCTAGCCTCCTCTCGGCTCAACCGGCTTTGCATCAGCGGCGTACTAGAAATGCTCACCGCCAGCAAAGCCCCTGCCGAGGCAGACACCGCTGCCACTCCTATCAGCCCTAAGGTGAGCCATAGCCACTTCTTTGATATTTTTTCAGGAGAGAGCTCAGCAGAAAAGTTAGAAGGATTGGAAATAGACACGAACAGCCTCGCAGACGAAAAAGCAGACGAAAAACGGTAGGAATTCCCTCAGGATTCGGACTTTTGACGAATCAGGGTCAAACATCCTTTAAGGAATGCGATCGCTCAATCGACTAATTCCGGGTAGCCGAATAGATTGACCTTGCCAAACGCGCACCATCAGCCAGATATTCACTAAAAAGTATCCTGAAGTGAGTAAACTAGACGTAATCAGCAACGGCAAACTCAGCGAATCCGCAGCCTGTGCCCCAGACCCCAACAGGGCGTAGCCCATGATCCACCCGGTTGCTAAGGTCACAGCTAGCCGACTGGCGTTCCGGCGCGCTTTCTCCGAGTGACCTGCCAGCGATCGCCCCTCTGTCTGCCCATACAGCGTCCAAAGGGCAGGGAAAAACCCTAGCACTGGAATTAGATAAATCAAGATCTGCAAACGGTCTAGGTCTTCACGTTCAAGCGGGTCAGATTGCTTCATATAAGGATGTACAACAGCGATACAATCGTATTGGACACAAGTTATACAACATTTTGCGTTCATAGAACCCTGTATAGATTGCCGATTTTTCAGTGGATTGCCGGGGCTGCTTAAGGTTGGAACTACTGAGGTTGAACTTAGAAATAAGTCTGAATACTGGAGTGTTAGCCCCTGAGGACTGGCTAGAGATCAACTGGGGATCGGTTGGGGATCATGAATTCGTTAGCTTAGAATAAAAATTGACGAGATCTCAGGAGAATGTTAGTTTGAATGTGACTCGCTAGTAAGCATTGAATACTCAGGTGCTTGGCGAGTCAGCCTAATCTGTCGCTTTATCAGTTACGGAGATAAAGCCAGAACGGAGGAACCATCCTTAGTGGGGCGAATCTTATCCTAGAAGGGCACCTCTCAGCTCTAGCCCGTCAGCTAACTCCGTCGGCATTGAGAGGAGACTGAAGATTCAGCATTTGCTTCTGACTCAGTGTCCTCAAATCTGTTTTAAGGACGACTTTTAATACAGCTCGCTGAGCTGTTGTCGTTTGGTGCGCTCATTTTGCAGATTTACAGGAGACTCCATGAAAGTTAAGTCAATGCTGATGCGTCTACAAACTGCTCTTCAGGTAGAAAACCTGAGTGAACAAATGCTTCTGATTTCTGGTGAACCGCTGCTCTTGGGTGATCCGGTTACTCCTGCCCAAAAGTCGAAAAGCACTACTATTGTTATTGGATATAACGACTCTCCTAATAGCCGCACTGCCCTAGACTTTGCCCTCTGGATGGCGCATCAAACTCGCTTGGCAAGCTGCACTCAGGTGATGGTTCATGTGGTTTATGTGCTGAATCAGGAGATTTCTTTAGGGTTGCCCTCTAGAAGCCCTGGGGCAGGCACCGCCACCTTGACTCGTCCAGTCGCAAGTGTTGCCGGAGTCCGAGAAATCACGCCGACGGTGTCGCTCAATAAGCTTTTAGAAGAGGGCGATCGCATCCTTTGGCAAGCCCGCAGCCTGGGCGAACAATGGCGCGGCTCCCTCGAAGCCCACCTCTGTTTTGGCGATGTTGCCACCGAGCTATGCCGCATTGTGGAAGCAGAATCTGCTGATATCCTCTTTGTGGGCTGTAGCTCCGATCGCCATCCCTTGATTCAACAACTCACGCCTCGCTTTCCCTGTCCGGTTCTGGGCATCCCCACGGAACTAGAAGCCCTTTAAGGCTAAAAGCGCCGCCCTAAAAGCCTTCGCTTCATTCCTTCTGCAATCTTTTGCCCCAAATATTCTGGAATTAAGCTCTCATTAGGACCCAGTAGATAAAGAATTAAACGCGTTCGCCCTCGCCATACCAGCAGGTTCGCATTGACCACTAGTAGATCTTCCTGCCAAATCGCATACATAACTTTGTAGAATAGCCCTGGCTGGTTATCTGCCTCAATCAGCAGTGCAGGTAAATGGAACACAGGATCCACATAAAATTCTGCTTCAACCTGCTCTAACCCAGCGTCCAGATTAAATTCTACTGCCAGCATCTCTTCTACCTCAAACCGCCCTGCTAGCGACTCTCGGACGGCTCGACAAACGTTTTCGGCAGTTTTGCCTGTTAAAGCTTTGTTGCCTCTAGAAACGACGATTTTGGCAAACACCAGCATGGGTGGGTAAATTTGCCCATACAGACTCAGGCTATGAATGGTCAGCCCGTAGGCTGCCAGCACGCCAAACACATCACTCAGTAGAAATGATTGATTGCGATAGGCAAAGTGCAAGGCGCTCTTACTGCCTTCTGGAGTAAGTTCGATCACCGCTTGGCGGCTTTTGTAAAGCTGGTAGGCGAGCCGCAGATTTTGAAGCTGGATCTCGCTGCTCACAAATTGCTCATAAAACTGGGGAAACGTCCGGTTGAAGCGCTTCAGCAGTTCTAAGGTGGAGGGTTTTAAGCCTGAAGCCATAAGTAGGGAAAGGGACTTCCTGAGCCAGTGGTGTGTCGCAGGGGCAAAGCCCTAGCTTAGAGAACCCGAAGTGAAGCGCAATCTCTCATCTAAAATTTAGATTAGAAAATTAGATAAGAGAAGTCACTCGGCGATCTGCTTGAAGCCCATTTTGACGGTATGATGCAGGCTCAGTCCGTTTTTTCTCCGTTGATATCGGTTTAGTAGAGAAGCTTTAGTTTTGAGCGGCGATCGCGAATCTCAACAAACTTATCTCAAAGATGACGATGGAAAAATGACCTGAGCGATATACTAACAAGTACCGCTATCTGCCCTGCATCATCTTATCCATTCGTACATGGGTTTCTGGAAGAGTTTATTTAGTACCGCTGAATCTGCACCCAGGCTAACTGAGGCTGAGGGTCAGGTAACTCCGAGTTTAACGGTCGGTAATTTTCGCATTTTCTTTAGCACCGATCGCGAGATTGACCTCTACGAATTAGAGGAGCTTTGCGACGCGGTAGGCTGGTCGCGTCGTCCTTTACGAAAGGTCAAAAAAGCGATCCAGCACAGTTTTCTGGTGGTCTCCATGTGGGAGCAACGAGGCACGCAACGTCGTCTCATTGGGTTCTCTAGAGCAACTTCTGACCACGCCTTCAATGCCACAATTTGGGATGTGGTCGTGCATCCTGACTATCAAAACAAGGGGTTAGGTAAGGCGTTAATGCGGCAGGTTATTAAAAAGCTGCGTAATGAAGACATTAGCAACATTACGCTGTTTGCTGACCCGCAGGTGGTGGATTTTTATCGGGGCTTGGGGTTCATGACTGACCCCGAAGGCATTAAGGGGATGTTTTGGTATCCCGACTAACGTTCTGGCGTTGGCATGGCTCGAAATTCAGCACTGCTCTAGTAGACTTGGGCGGAAGTGTGCCGAAATTCAAAATTCAAAATTAATTTTGAACTGATGTTAGGAGCTAAATTTACGCTGTAGTCTACTAATGTCTAATGGTGAGATCGCGCGCTTGCTGAATCCATTGCACTACTTCGTCAAAACCTGGACACAGATCGGGGCGTTGTGCCGTGGAGACTTGGAGCCTAAGAATTTGACGATGCAAGGTTGCTGGAGGAACCTGCGCCAGTTGTAAGGGGTTGCTGATGCCCGCGTGAAGCAATAATCCACAGTATTGACAACCGACTGAGGGAATCCGTGCCAAGTTAGCCAAAGCGAACCATTTGTTGACGTGCTGAATATGAATTTGCAGTTTTCCTGCTAGGTCTTGCCGCTCAATGGGGGTTTTGGTGGTTCTGAGAAGTTGCTGTGTCGTTTCAATCCCACAACCTGCTAGCTGTTCTTGATCTTGGCTGCTAAGTCCGGGGAGTTGAGCGATCGCCCAATTCATTGAGCGGTTCTGTAGGGGCATACAATCCTAGGGTGAAGGGGACTTCTCCATTGTGACGGAAATCCTAGGGATTTAATGCAGTGATGCCAACACTGAGTGTAAAGCTTGTGCGCTGATCGGCAATTACATCGATTTGGTACTCGCCTGCCTCGGTAATTTGTCCTTCCCAGTTGGTTAGCCCCCTAGCATCATCGACGAGTTCACCATTGGGCGATCGAACATCCAGCTTGACCTCGCCTTGTTTCACCTCTACTTTTAGAACTTGTCCCGGCTGGACATTGACTAAGTAGCGTTGAATTTTAGTTTGATCCGACTCGTCGGCAAACTCAACCGGCTGCCCTATTCCGAGATCTAAGGGCTGGTTAATCACCTCCCGCTCCGGAGGTTCGGGGGAAGGCGTGGGGGTGGGCTCTGGAGAGGGAGTGGGGGTAGGCGTGGGCGCGGGTGCTAGCAAACTCATGTTCAGCTTGAAAACACTTTCTGAAACGCCTTGAACCGGGCTGAGGCTAATCACGTAGTTGCCCGTAAAGTCTAGAATGCCTTGCCAAGAGGGAACCCGGGTGGCTTGATCGTTGGCGGGCTCACGGGTAGGCGCAAAAACAGTCATTAATACGCCTTCTCCTTCGAGGGCAGCGGTCAAGGTCTCGCCTTGCTGTGCCGGAATGATGTAGTTGATCGATTCTTTTTCCCTCAGTTTGCCTTCTACCGCGATCGCTTCGCCCGTGGGCGGGAGGTCAATTTGCCGACTAATGGGTTCTAGGGTGGTCGGAG
>JAAUPA010000242.1 GCA_012034615.1 Leptolyngbyaceae cyanobacterium CSU_1_4
CCCTCAATCCCCATTTTGGGAATTAGGGCGGCTCGGAGCACAATCTATACTTTTCAAACATCCTCCAACTCAGGTGATGGGCATTCATCTTGCAAAGGCAAAAATTCTAAAGCCTTCGCTCATGCAGCCTTTTGAGCTTTGTAAAACTGCAACTTATAGAACCATTTAGCCAAGAAGAAATCTTCGAGATTCTTCACCGACTCAAGAATTTGCTTGCCTATCCAAAGAAATAACCAACCTAAAGAATTTATTACTAATGAATGAGGGTTAAGTAGTTTAGAAAACCTACACTTCCTGTAAAGACTGGTGAAGGTTACCTGTAAAACCATGCAAAATTCGTTATTTGACAAAACTTTTCGAGACGGTGACGGAAACATTGTGATTGGGCAACTGCCAAACCTGCCCATTTCGCTTTGGCTGGTAGCAACTCTCCTCAACCTGATGCCTGTAGGCGACCCCATCCATAGGGGGCTGGAGGCTATTGCTTTTGGTTTGTTGTTCACTTGGGCATGGCAAGAAATATTTGAGGGTGTTAACTACTTCCGGCGAACCCTAGGTTTTACTGTACTGATGGGAGCGATCGCTTTTGTGTTCTTGAGAGCTGCATAAGCATTAATATTTGCATTCTTTTACTCATGCCTAAGTATTGACGAATGTTCACTGCTTTGTGGTCACATGCGGTCTTGTGGTCATCCCTAGCCTTGTACTCACAGCCCTTGGTCTTGTCTATCAACATCACCTAAATGTCCATGACTAATCTTAAACGCTGCTTTAATGACGATAAAGCAATGGGTAATAATTCATCTTCTCAGCCATCCCGACTGATGCTCAAACTTAGATACGGAGTTTGGATTTTTGGTATATTCTCTTGGATGTTTGCCGTTACAGAGCGATGTTTATCTTGCTTTGCAGATGGTGCTTTATCTGCATCCGAGCTTATTCCGATCTCGTTGGTTTTTTCATTGTGCCTCGTTTGGATTTATCTAAAGCCAAAAGATCTAGAATCCGAAAATTCGATCGCTGAAAATATTAGCACGCTTAAATACTACAAAATTGATTCAGGCATTCCTCAGCACGAAACCTACCGCTATAAAACTGAGAAAAGAATGCTTCAGCTAAAGCAATACCACCTGATTACTCAGGAATATATTCTGCCGATTCCCTACCTTTGCCAAATCTACCACCTGTTGAAATTGAAGCATCTAGAGTCGGTTCATGGCTTTAGCCTTAACAACCTAAAAGTTACCAACGTTAGCCAATTTGAAGCTACGGCAAGCGGCGGTATCATTAAGTTTCAAACGGTTCTAGACTCGTCTTTGAATATTCTTAAAGTGCTGCGACAGCCCATCGTTGAAGTTGCGTTAATCTTGCATACTCCGTATACCATCGAGCTGAATGTTCCGGTATACAGCGGCAAGAAAATTGCTGTAATTTTTAATGTTCTACCGCTTAGCAACAGTGAACACAAGTTGTTCATTGATATTTACAGCGACCTACCTTTGCCCAAACCCGTATTGCAAATTCTCTTACATTTTGCGTCTAGCTTAACGTTGTTCGAGGATTTACCTTATCTCCACAAACTGTCTCAGTTAAACCTTAACCATTTCTGTAAACTAGGCAAGTCTGATCATAAGGCGATGCAGCTTTTCAATCGATTTGTTGAATTATATGGCTCTAGCTTACACCAACCTCCATCGCTAGGAGCGGTTCAACTCCAACCGATCTCTAGTTCATCCTAGATTGAGCTTCGGGCGATTTGTTCCTAGAAGAGGTCTGAGGCGATGTTCTATAAAGGATCAAAGTGCTTTACACTTGCCCCCTAAATCCCCGAAATTGAGGGACTTTTGAGCCAATTCTGCTTCAAAGTCTCCCAATTTTGAGGGATTTAGGGGCAGCTCGGGTCACAATCCATACTTTTAAAGCATCCTCTCCGATCAGGCACTTTTTCTTTGTCTTTTGCAAGTTGGCAGTCCATTAATCATTTCTGGCGTTGCTGAATGGTGCTATGAACGATCGCTAAAAGGCTGGAAGATTCATTCAGATCTTCTCGAAATCATATCGTCACTCAGCAACGCCTCATTTCTTTGGGCTTCTGAGTCAATCTGCCCTTGAATGATCTGGTTCGTTGCCTGGAGTTCCTGAACTTCCTTTTGTAGGAAAAAGTTTAAGAATGTGCGAATGCCTGTCACGGCAGCCAATCTGCGATCGCATCCCAACTAGGCGAAACCGCCGTACTGACAATATCGGCAGCGAGAAGAAACTCTAGGGCAAGGGCTAAGGAGATACCAAATTCTAAACGAATTGCCTGCTGAGCCAATTGAAACCGTTTCTGCTTTCTGCGAATTAGCTTTTGTAGAGCGACCCATAATGAAATTGCAATAATCAAGATGGCAATGAATTCTAGAAGAATATTTAAAACCAAGGCGAATTCTTGCAAAATCAGCTCTGAGAAATGAATCAGTTCTGAACTTTGTTGAGCAGGGGTTTCAGTCACAAACTTTGAAAGAACGGTATTTTGTAAGATTGCCAGCCAGCCAAAATCGATCGCCATAATTCATGCCCTACTTCAGTCGATCGGTTCCATAATCGCCTACCCGCAGGACATTGGCAATGATAGCCCAGGCTAGCTTTAGTACAATTCATACTTCATTAACTGACAGGGCAAGGTGCCATTATAAACGGCAAACCGCTGAGAAGATTTCAGCCCGATCGACTGTGAGAGTTCTTTGTTACCGCTTAGCACAAACGCCGTCCAGCCTTTAAACCGTTGCTTCAGCACATCACCCAATTGTTTATAAAACGCACCTAAATCACTGTCCCTTCCTAACCGTTCGCCATAGGGAGGATTGCAAAATACCACGCCGCTGTCGGCGGGTGCAGCCACGTCTTCAAGGTTGATCTCTGCAAAATAAACATGGTTGAGCACTCCACAGTTTGTGGCATTAGCGATCGCTTGCTCAATCACACTTCCATCGCGATCGCTACCCCAAATAGGTGCCAGAATGGTTTCGTGCTGCTTCGCCTCGGCTAACTGAATCAGTTTTTCTAACAAAGGTCGATCCGCATCTAGCCAGGTTTCAAACCCAAACTGCTCACGAAACAAACCGGGCGCAATATTAAGCGCTTTCAAACTCGCCTCCAGCGGTAATGTTCCAGAGCCACAGAGCGGATCGTAAAACATTTGCTCGGCTGCCAACCCGATAATTGGATCAATGCCGCTGCCAGCGATTCTTTCAGCGGTGCAGACCCCACAGCCGGACGATAACCTCGACGGTGTAAACTCTGCCCCGAACTATCCAAGCTAACGGTACACACGTCGCGTTCGAGATGAATGCTGATTTGCACATCAGGCGATTGCAACTCTACACTAGATCGGTCGCCCAATCGTTCTTGCTGCTGATCAACGATCGCCCGTTTAACCTGAAGCGCCGTGAAATGGGTATGGTTTAGCTGATCACTTTTGCCCGTTGCATTCACCGCCAATGTGAGGTCTGGGGTAAGATACTGCGACCAGTCAATTGTCTGAATTCCTTGATAGAGATCGTCTGAGTCTTGGCAAGGAAATTCATGCAGCTTCATTAAGATTCGGAAAGGTAATCGTGCCCACAGGTTAACGTGATACAGCAGAGCGCGATCGCCCGCAAACGCCACGCCACAAAACCCCGGCTCCACTGCATCGGCACCCAACTGCTCTAACTCTTGTGCCGCCAGCGTTTCTAGCCCTCTCGCCACTGTTGCAAAATACTGATTCATACTTATGAAGCTTCACCGCGAGGAAGAGTGTCAGTGCTGCCCGCACGAATCAGCATCCAGCCCACCAGCAGCAAAAGAACACCACCAAATGCCAAAAACCCTAAGTCAAATGGCAGTTTGTGGGTCGTGTATTCATAAACATGATGAATGCCAAGAATTTGATGGTTAATGATGCCCTCAACCAAGTTGAACAAGCCCCACCCGGCAATGAGTGAACCCAGTAAAATCTTGCCTGACCACGGCACATTACGCTGCTGCCCAGCACGAAAAAGTAAATAAAGACCAACGGCAACCATCACCCACACCGCTGCATGGAAATAACCATCCCAGGTCATATTGATTTTGGCATTGGCTAAAGTATTGGGTGGGAAGCGGCTAGAGAGCATATTATGAACTTGTAGAATTTGATGAAGAACAATACCGTCCACAAAACCGCCCAAGCCAATGCCCAGAAAAATACCAGCCCAAATCAGCGGTCTGCGCTGTAAGTTGTCTGCCATTGTTCCTCTCCTTTGCAGTTGGTTTTATAGAGATATTACTCGCTGTCATTTCCGTCAAAGCTTGTCCATGTACTTGTCAATGTAGCGGATCTGAAAACGAAAGAAGACAGTAGAAAGGGGCGATCGCTTTCAGCGTAAAATATATCTTGTTAAGAAGCTAGTGGTCTGGCAAGAAATAAATGATGGGGTGAACAAGGAATTCAAAATGATCAATTCAAAATGAACAGCCTTTAATTCTGAATTTTGAATTGATCATTTTGAATTTTGAATTCGATCATCTTTACCCACCCACTCAAAATTGACAACTCACTAGGAATCAGAATCATTCTAAGCAGCGCTGAATTGCAGTCGGAAAATCCGGTTTGCCTCATTTAGGGCGAAAGATGAGTTCAAAGTAAAGTTCAGAGCATTAGAACGTCTAGGTTTCAACTCCGCCCCGTGGTCGATAACCCTTCCACAATCACTGACGGCGTATAACACGAACCATTCCAGTCAGCATCTCCTCCCAGTTCCACTAAGTTTTTCAAAGCCGTGTACACATTGCCTGCAACCATTGTATCTTTCACTCGTCCTGCAATCTCGCCTTGCTCAATCCGATATCCTAGCTCCACATTGACCGAAAATTCCCCAGAAATACCAGCTCCGCCCCCCAGCATTTGGTCAACGACAAGACCTTGCTCCAAGGTGCCAATTAAATCGGGGAGCGATCGCCTTCCCGACTCAATGATCAAGTTAAACAACCCAGGCGTAGGGTAGCTGCCCAAACCCGACCGAAACCCATTGCCCGTTGTGCCGCTCGCTAGCGCCCGTCCGATGGTGCGATCGGTGTAGAAAAGCTGGAGGATGCCTTCTTTAATAAAAGTAATGGGTTGAGTCGGCGTGCCTTCATCGTCAAAAGGACAGCTAAAGGGACCTGCCTCGGGCTGTTGAGACAGGGTCAGGGCAGAGGAGGTAATGGGTTCTCCTAAGCGATCGCCCCAGGGGGAAGCCTTTTCCATCACCTGCTTACCATTCATGGCGGCTTGGACGGTGCCCCACAGCATATCTGCCGCCTTAGACGTAAATAATACCGGAACTCGTCCGGCAGGTGGCGCTGCATTCTTGTTTGCCCATTCCAAACGCTGCATGACTTGCTGAGCTAGCGCCACAGGGTCGAGCCGTCCGCGCTGGGTCTGACCATCGGCAACGCTCAAAAAGTCGTCTCCTCGCACCCATTCTGCCGAGAGGTAGCAACTGAGGGTGGTGTCGGTGTAGCCGCAGTCTAGGCCGTTAGAATTGAGCAGACGAATGGTTTCTATGTCGCATTCCCATTCCGAGTCGCAGAGTAACTCGGCGTTAGAATCTCGAAGCAGGGCGATCGCTTCTTTTCCCCACTCCACCAATTGATTGACACTCACTTCTTGCCCCAGGTTTGGATATTGCACTGGAGAGGCGGACGACAGCTCAATGATTTCAGGCTCGTTGAGTTGACTAATGGCGATCGCCCGTTCTACTAATGCCTGGGGCTCAACCGGTCCATAGGCAACCGCCAAGCCAGGGCGACCTGCTCGCCATAGCCGCAGGGCAATGCCTTCTGCCTGAGAGCTTTCCAGTTGCTTGAGCCGATTGGCTTCAAAAAAACAGGACGAGATAAGGACTGCGACTGAAACACCTCTGCCGCCTCAGCACCCGATCGCATTGCCAGTTCGAGCAATTGCTCTGCCAGGATTTCCTGTTGTGACTGATCAGGACTCATAGTACTTCAGGACTCATAGTATTCAGGGCTCATAGTATTCAGGGCTCATAATATGCACGGCTCTCCTGCCGATTGAAAAGTTTTGCTGTTGAACTGGGGTCAAATGCCCCGCTCTTGCTTCAAAAATGACAGGACCTTATGCCAGCTTAAGTTCTTGCATGAGCCAAAACCCTGCAAACGCCTCAGAATTTTGGTCAGCCTGCACCGCCACAAAATGCACCTGATTAGCCGCCTGTTTTTTGGCTTCAAACCCTTTCACCTCGGCTTGCAACTCGGCAGTGGGCAGGTTTGCCAACACCCAAGAATCATTGGCTCCTGTTTCTAGGACAAGCTGGGGCGGGGACGGATTGAACCGTAAGAACGCCAGCTCTAAACCTGACATCCAGGCGGCAAGAGGCAGCGCCCGCGACGAGAAAATAATTAAGCCAGGGATAGGCGTATCAGGCGACAGGTCAAACATTTCGGGGGGAAAGGATTCGCTAAAGCCAATTTCCCACTCTGGCATTTCAGCAAACGCCGAGGTCTCGAGGGTGACAAATGCCCAACGTTCACCGAGGAGGGCATCGGGTAGGGTTTGAGCAGGCACCTCTGGCAAAATGACGGAAGGATTTGCGACAACCTGATAGTTTTCCATTGCCGGATAAACGCGCGTCATGCGCTCTTGAATCCATTGGTTGAGCGCCAAAGTGCGACGGCTGGGAGATGCCAGAATGCCTGCATCAGCACAGGCTTTAAAAGGATTGTAGTCTTAAACATGAAAAAGTAAAGGAATTTATTCTCTTTTAGGGTGTGCGTGCCAGCCAGTGTTCGGATCCGACCACGATAAACTGGCCGTTATCGTTCACAACGGACTGGTTGCGGCCATGAAATTTGGCTTCG
>JAAUPA010000243.1 GCA_012034615.1 Leptolyngbyaceae cyanobacterium CSU_1_4
CCCCAACCCCCCAAATTGGGGGACTTCGAGCCGATGGGTTGATTCAAAGTCCCCCCAAATTGGGGGATTTAGGGGGCGGTTCGGAGCGTTATTTATATTTACAAACACTCTCTAAAGATAAAAAATTGAGAATACAGCAAAAAGGCATCTGAACTCAGGGTCTAAAACACTTTCACCTTCAGGTATAAAAATTTTTATTGTGAAGTGTGAGAGAGCAAATCCGCAATAGAGAGAAGCCTACTTGAAGCAGATTCTACTAAGTTTTCCTTTTTCTCACACTACTAATTTTCTCCATTATTGTAGCGTTCCAAATCGATGATTTTTCTTTGAGCAGAAAAATCTTATGTAGATTTGAGTCAATCGTTTTTATACAAAACCTCTATCTCATGGAAGAGGGTAAGAACATTTATCCTAATTTATTTTGAACAAAGACACAGCTTATTACAAATCGTAAATGTGTTTTTACTCCGAATGATTTAGAAGAGGTTTCAAAATGCTTCAAGTAATAAGAAAGTCCAACAAATTGTTGATCGCTGCCAGCATTGGCTTAATGACGGCGATCGCGGCTTGCGAAAATTCAGGCACCACCAACACCACAACTAATCCGGGAGCAGCTTCTACCGTTACTGAATCGCCTTTAGTTAGCCCCACCGTCAGTGCCTCTCCTTCTACTGCCGCCTCAGGCACCATCTCAGAAGTTCTAGCAGAAAACAGTTCTTTCAGCACCTTGTTAACAGCAGCTCAAGCCGCTGGAGTGCAGGAAACCTTAAGTGAACCCGGATCTATCACCGTTTTTGCTCCCACTAACGAAGCCTTTGCTGCTTTACCCGCTGGTACTCTTGACAAACTCCTGCTTCCCGAGAACAGAGAACAGCTTAGAAAAATCCTAAGCTATCATGTAGTTCCTACACAAGTCACTTCGGCAGATATAAAACCTGGAGAGGTCGCAACCGTAGAAGGACAACCCCTTTCGATTGAAAGTAGCGCAAGCAACATTACGGTTAATGATGCCTCTGTAATACAGCCCGACGTTACTGCGACGAATGGCGTAATCCATGGCATCGACAAGGTTTTGCTCCCCCCTGATGTTCAACTCTAGAAGATAAGGTATCTTATGGCCATCAGCATTTTGATGAGGATAAGTTAACTGCTGTGATTAACAAGCGGCTTCAGCCGCTTGTCCTAATCCTAACTGAGCTGACTATCGCCATATCTCACAGGATTACTTAGGGTGTGTTGCAAACACAAATGAGGTTCCGATGCGCCCCCTTGCATCTTAAGGGAGGGGTAGACCGTCCCCCCTATGATTCTTGAAATCGGGATTTAGCTTAGGTCACCGCCCTCTTTGAACTCAGAAACACCTCGAATGATCGGCAGGGAACCCCAGAGGTCTAGGTATTCCGTAGGACGCAAGGTAGAGGACGATCTGAGGCTTATTCTAAAGTGTTTATCGATGGGAGCCTCCCTAGGAGCGACCTGTCCCCATTCCCTTGGTATTGACGTTTGTAAACGGTTTCTCGATATCCATCTCTATCCCCCAGGGCGATGCTGGCGAGTTCCTAATACCATCGTGGGGTTGTTATCAGCGCGTTCGCAATTTCCAGAGCCAGGGCAGGTCAAGCGGGTTGTCCTAGAATCGACCGGGGGGATGAACGAGAAGCCGCATTGTGGTTGACTCAAGCAGGTTATCCGGTGGCGGTGATTAATGCCCGTCAAGGACGCAACTTTGCTCGGGCAATGAATCAACTGGTCGATATCTTAACAGCGGAGCGCAATCGGGCGTTGCTGAATCGAAGTATGAACTGATCTAAGTTAACCGTTCTCTCGCCCCCTAAATCCCCCAATTTGGGGGACTTTGAAGGGTTCGGAAGTCCCCCAATTTGGGGGGTTGGGGGGGCTTTTCATACTTGCATTCAGCAACGCCCGCAATCGCATGGCGCTGTTGCGGGGCAAAGCACAAGCCAATGTAGAGCGGCATATTGAATGGCTCAAGGAGCAAATTCAAGAGTTAGACCACGAGATTGAAGCCCAGATTCAAACCTGCCAAGGGTGGCGGCACAAACCCAAAAATTGGCTTGAGATCGTAGCCGAGGGTGGGAAAAGTCATGGCGGCGACGCTGTTGGCGGCACTGCCGGAATTAGGTCAACTGAGTCACAAGCAAATTGCGGCATTCGTAGGAGTTGCCCCGTTTAACTGTGACCGTGGACAGATGCGAGGCAAACGGCGAGTCTTTGGCGATCGGGCGAATGTGCGACAAGTGTTGTTTATGGCAACGATGGTGGCAGTTTGCTACAATCCGGTTCTCAAAGCATTCTACGGGCGCTTGCTGGAGCGGAGCAACCTGAAGAAGGTGGCATGGGTGGCTTGTATGCATAAGCTGCTGACGATTTTGAATGCCATCGTCAAGCAGGGCAAGGCTTGGGTGGCTCCTGAACCAGAGTCTAAAGCTGAAAAGCTAGCCCTTCCCACTTGACTTTCAAGATAATCGCTAAATCCCCCAATTTGGGGTAGGGCTGATTCTCTCAAGGAATGAAAGAAGTGTTGGAATGTCGTGTTTGAATAAGCGCATGGCTTGGGTCAAGGCAGCAAAGCCTACATGGCGAAATACTGAAATCGCCCATGAGCGCAGTCATGCCATCAGTGGGGCAGGTTGAGCGGCTCGAATCAAAGAGTAATCTTCGCCTTGAATCACATCTTTTACCCAATGCAGTTGGTTTGCAATGCTGCCGCGATGATGGCGAATCATCGCGGCAGCTTGTTGTGCTGGAATGACTTGAGTGAGAATAAACCCAGACTGGCAGTTAAACGCTTTTCCCTCTCGCACGCCGCGCCGCTCAACTGCCCCAAATGCCGCCAGCAATTGCCCCTGACTCATTAGGGCGGACGGAGCGGCAAAGACTCGCACAAATTGGGGACTTTGAAGGGTTCGGAAGTCCCCAATTTGGGGGATTTAGGGGGGCTTTCATACTTGCATTCAGCAACGCCTTTAATTGCTCAACTAGCGTGTCGATGCCCGTTGCAATTCTGCAATCAACAGGCTTTCTAGTTTAGATACTCTCACAAGAGAATCAACCCTACCCAGAATGGGGGATTTAGGGGGCGAGTGTAAAGCGCTTTGATAATTTTCAAACATCCTCTAAAACTGTTAGTTAGTAAACCACCACGGATCAGGGACAGGTTTTGTTTTAATTAAGTATACTTTTTTCCGCATAAATCGCTTCAGTGCAGCGGCTCCCATCCGCGATCCGCCCATTCCAGAATAGTTAAATGCATTCTTCTCTCCTTCATAGATCAATGCCGTGAGAGCTGCATCATTAATACTAATGGCACCCGCTTGAATGCGATCGCCCACCGTTAATGCCTCTGTTTCTGAACCTGCAAAAACGGCTGCACTTAAACCATAAATAGTATCGTTTGCCAGTTGAACCGCTTCTTCGACAGTTGTAAAGGGCATGATGGGCATGATGGGAGCAAATGTTTCTTCAGTCATAATTTTCATCGTGTGATTGACCTGGGTTAAAACAGTGGGATAGCACCACAACCCACCGCCTAAATTCTCAATCTTTCCGCCACACTGCACGATCGCGCCTTTCAGGATGGCATCTTGCAACTGGTCTGTAATGATCGTAGCTTGTCGTTCTGCAATGATCGGTCCCAGTTCGCCACTGTTAACGGTTGGATAAGCAAGCTTAAGTTGTTTTGCTTTAGAAATGAGTTGCTCTGTAAACGGTTTGGCGATCGCTTGATCTACATAAATTCGCTCGATCGAGAGACAAGACTGTCCCGTGTTGACCACCGAACCCCATAAAATGGCAGAGGTTGCTAGATCCAGATCCGCAGAAGCTAGAACGATCGCCGGATCTTTTCCACCCAATTCTAAGAACGCAGGAATGAATCGCTTAGCTGCGGCTTCTGCAACCTGTCTCCCCGTCTGGACACTGCCTGTAAAACAAACAAGATCAACGTGTTCAATTAAAGCGGCTCCAGTCTCTCCAGCACCTTCAATGACTGTGAACATCTTTCGTAAATCGGGCACTTTATTCAACGTTTTTAACAAAGGCTTGATGAATCGAGGAGCAAGTTCACTCGGTTTGACAATCACAGCACAACCCGATAATAGTGCTGGAATCGTATCAATCATTGCTAACAATAACGGAAAATTCCACGGGCTAATCACGCCCACGAGCGGGTAAGGCACAGAATCTTGTTGTAAATGGATAAATGGAATTGCAGTCGGCTGATCTGCTTCTTGTAATAGTTTTGGAGCAAGTTGACACCAGCGATCGAGACTCGATAATATAGAATCGACTTCTAACACCGAGACCGATAATCGACCCGTATCTGCAACTAATGCCTGAATCAAATCTTCACGATACTGTTGAATCGCTTCTTTCCACAGTTTTAACGCTGCGATCCGTTGCTCTAGACCTGCTGCTTGCCAGGAAGTTTGAACGGAACGGAGACGATTGCATTGATCAGAAAGCTGCTTTAGACTCGGTGAACCAATCCAGTAATCGATCGCGCCCGTGCGAGGATTACGAACAGGAATATTTGACATAATGTCAATCTCCTAAATCACGCCAAGTTCAGCTAAATGTTAACGTTTTATAAACAAGTCTATTGTCAGTGTTTTCCATAGGCAGTTAAAACTCTTGCAAAGAACCCAGCGATCGCCTCCATAAATTTAACTTGACAGGATTGAGTGTGAATTCTAGCATTGGTCAAGCGATCGCGCCGGTCTGCGTTGTAAAACTTCAGGAAAACATGACGGCTTCAACTCAATTATTAGATGCCCAATATTGGGTCAAGGTGCGATCGTCCCTCGATCCCTCACCCTCGAACTTTTTAGTCTGGTCAGGGGCAATTTACGCCTTTATTCCTGGCGAAAAACGGCTACGCTTATTCAAAATGCTTGGCATGAGTGTGAGCCGATGTTTTCCCGTTGCAGAAAATCATTGGGCGTTCACGTCTAGAGAATTAACCTATTACTTAGATCCAGAAACGGGAGAAAAGCTACAGACTTGGAAAAATCCTTGGACTGAGGAAGTTTTACCCGTCATGCACGTTGCAAACAACCCCGTTCAAGGGAATTTTAAGGGGCAATTTCCCGCCCAAGTTGATGATGAAACGACAACGTTTGTCTTTGATATTTTTCCCATGTATCCTAATCCTCTGGCTGATCCAAAGTTTGCAGAGTATAGCCCCAACCCCGTTTATCAAGCTGCGGAAATGTTCAAACTAACGGTTTCTACTGCCGATTTATGGAACGCGAATTTGCCATCGGTTTCTAAAGTGCAGTTGGGTTGGGATCGAATTGGACCTTGGTTGCCTTGGATGAAAATGGGAAATCAACCCGGACACTTGATCTACAGCGGGCTGGGGAACAAGGTAGAAAATTTTGGGCAGTTGCCGCCCTTGCTGCAAGATGAAATCAAAACCCGACTGCCCCTTTATCGCCATGCCCCAGAAGCCCCACTCGACGGTGAAGATATGACTTCCTGGCTTTACTTTCAAAAGCACTTTGATGCTTATTTAGCCGGAGAAACATTTCCCATTCCTGCACCCGCAGCCTAGCCTTCCACGAGTGTCCAAAAATAACCATCTGGGGCAGTAAACGAAAAACTCCGATCGCCAAATTCATTTTCAAGAATCTCAGTCACGGCTTGAGCAGAACTGGCTTGTACGCGATCGCGGGAGCCTGCAATATCGTTTACTCGGTAGGTGTACAGCGACATTCCTAAACAACCTGGTCGAGCCTTTTCAAATTGATTTGGCAACGATTTTGTCTCTGGAAATCGAACAATGTACAGCCTGCCAGAACGCACCGCTTGCAAATCTGTGAGAGACGATCGCGGATCATCAAATGCTGTTACAAAAAATTTGTCACCCGGTTGCAAATCAAAGATCTGCCGTCCTGCCTGCGAAGACTCATAGCTAGTTTCCACCTCATCGCGTACCCGCAACAGTCCTAAAACATCCTCATAAAACTTGAGTGTTTCTTTGCTGTCGTCCTGAATCACCAACCCCATATGAGTGATTTGACTTGTTTTGAATGCAGCCTGGTCATTAATCTGTCCGTAGTGGGGCAATGTATAGCCAAAGCGTTGAAACAACACCTGTCGCGTCAAAGGTTGCAGCAACAGCATTTCACGCACCCCGATCGCCGGATCAATAAACGGACGCATTTTGCGATCTTTGTTGTAGATAATTTCCCAGTGCGGCATTGTATATCGAATCGGTAATCCCGATCGCTGTGCCTCTTCAGCCTGATTGAGCAGGGTTAACACATCCGCCGTTAGGCTCGTTGCCCAACGATTGCCTTTCACGTTCATGGATTCTAGTCCTAACCCTTCATTCTGCGATTGCTCCCATTGCATTAATCGAATTAAGCCATGATCCGCAGCTTGATGCCAAAGACGCACTGAGCGTAAAGATGAATTGACATGATACAGTTCCTGGGCGTTAATTGTTGCTAAAAAACCTCCTTCTTGCCCAACCCGATATCCAAACTGCTGCCAATATTCGATCGCGGTCTCCAGGTTAGGTACACCGATACAGACTTCGTAAACACCAACAATTGAAGAAGTAATCCATTGAGACCCTGACATGAGCACACCTTGATTTATTGTCTTGTTGAAAATATATAGCAATCCTAAATCAGGTGTGAGATGTACAGATTTTTCCTCACCCTAAATCCCTCTCCCAGAGCGGGCGGCTGTGTATACACCACTTTAAACTAACTTCGTTGCAGTCTTTTTCGCCCCCTAATC
>JAAUPA010000244.1 GCA_012034615.1 Leptolyngbyaceae cyanobacterium CSU_1_4
AATCAAAAATAGAGTAGATCTAAACACCAAAAGTCGTAGATGCAGTTTGATAGAGCATTCCAGCATAAACCCAGGCAACTAGATGTTACTTAGAGCACCAAGGTAGAGGCTAATATCAGGAACTTAAAGGATGAGCCTTGAATAACCTCGCAGCAATATATCACAGCCTGTTCTCTGGTGCAAAGATAATTCCTTGAAAACCTGAAAAAGTTCGCTCAATTCTGGACTATTGCGCTGAATAAACTTCGGAACTGGAACTAAGGAAAGCAGAAACGTTTTCTAAATTAACGATCAGATTGACGGGTATCCCTCCTGATCAACCTCGAATTAATGATTTAAGTTTCATTACGATGAGGATAGATAGAAAAAAGCAAAAATTGCTGGGGAGCCAGAGTGTATGAATGGTAATTTGCGGGTAGGAAACTTATTTGGAATTCCTTTTTATATCAACTTGTCCTGGTTCTTGGTACTGGGTTTAGTCACTTGGGATTACGGTAGTGAGCTAGGATTTTCGTTTCCTCAGTTAGGCGGTTCGGCTTGGATTTTAGGGCTAGCAGCGGCTTTGATGTTATTTGCATCGGTATTAGCCCATGAATTAGGGCATAGCTTTGTGGCGATTCGGCAAGGCATTCCAGTAAACTCCATTACCTTATTTATTTTTGGTGGATTGGCAAGTTTGGGAGAGGAATCTAAAACGCCGGGTGATGCATTTTGGGTGCGATCGCGGGTCCGTTTAGTTCAGCATTATCCTATTTGGTATTCTCACCCTCGTCAGCCTGTTTGGCGGAATTACAGGCGCACCTGCGGCAATCATTAGCCTGATCGCTTCGATCAACTTGGCATTGGCGCTATTTAACCTATTGCCCGGGTTGCCGTTGGATGGGGGCAACGCATTAAAGGCGATCGTTTGGAAAATTACGGGTAAGCCTTACAAAGGTCTGGCGTTTGCTAGTAAAGCAGGGCAGTTCTTGGGGTGGATCGGAATTGGCTTAGGTTCTCTTTCTCTGTTGGGTTTAAGTAATGTCGGTAGCTTTTGGACGCTCATTATCGGTTGGTTCTTGTTGCAAAATGCAGGTCGTTCAGCTCAAGCGGCTAGCGTTCAAGAGCAGTTAAGCGGATTGACGGCGGCTGATGCCACAACGCCTAATAGTCCAGTGGTTTCTGCCGAACTATCGTTACGTGAGTTTGCCAATGGTCATGTGATTGGCAATCCAATGAACTGGAAAAAGTATCTGGTTACTGATGCTGACGGAAAACTGATTGGGGAGATTGCGGTGGAGGCAATGAATGCGATCCCCACCAATGATTGGTGGAATGTTCAGGTTAAACAGCTAGTTCAACCTGCCGAACAGATTGTTACGGTCGCCGCCGAGCTGCCCTTGCTGGAAGTGGTGACGATGTTGGAAGAACGGGGGGTGCCCACTTTGGCAGTGTTGAAAGACAACGTACTAATGGGTTTATTAGAAAAAGACTCCATTATTAAACTTTTACAGAAACGCTCTGAAGAAAAAGCGGAAGCTTAGGGGCTGGGTTTTAATCTTCTAGCGTGTGTCTAGAAAATACGTAGATGCGCTGTGTTTCTAGGTGCGTACAAACTTCTGAAGGGCTGATAAAGGCAGGATGGGGATCGAGTCGGAAAATCTGGCGATCGAGCTGTACCTGTAAGTTGGTGAGGGGATCGCCGCCGGAAGAAATTAAGAACTCGATTTGAGCGACAGAATTCCACGAGGCTAAAGTGTCGAGGATTTGGGCGATCGCTTTTACCTGAGAGTTTTCTGGCTCTTGATACCAGCTTGTCGGAACGGCTTGGGAAACATCAAAGCCTAAGTGAAAGGTGAGAGATGATTTTCCAAAAAGGGCAACCGAGAGCGATCGCGCTTCTTCTTGCAACAACAAACCGTGCGCCTTACTCAAGTACCGAATTTTTTCTAAGCGCTCATAGCGATCGGTAACCGACAACGGATCATCTTGCCACTGAATCGCGATAGTGACTAGGTAAGTACTAAGCAATAAATGACCCAGCTTCTCTGCTTTTGTGGTCAGATAGTCGTTGTTGTATTCTGTTGCTTCAATCAGCAGTGGGACGCGATCGATCATATCTAGCCCATAGCCCCTCAATCCGGCGATTTTGCGAGGATTATTGGTAATTAAACAAAACTGTCGGACACCCAGGTCAATCAAAATCTGTGCACCCATGCCATAGTTGCGTTGATCGGCAGGAAATCCGAGGCGTTCGTTCGCTTCCACCGTATCTAAGCCCAAATCTTGCAACGAATACGCCTTGAGCTTGTTCACTAGCCCAATTCCTCGCCCTTCCTGACGCAGATAAACCACAACTCCGCGCCCAGCATTCTCAATCATTTTCAAAGCAGATTGAAGCTGCCCTCGGCAATCGCAGCGCAATGATCCTAGCGCGTCCCCCGTGAGACATTCCGAGTGCATTCGCACCATAATACTTTGGTCGTTAAACGTCGTGGGGTCGCCTTTAACAATGGCGATGTGTTCGGAGTTGTCTAGCAAATTCCGATAGGCGTAAACCTGGAAATGCCCAAAAAGCGAGGGTAAATTTGCCACGGCTTCGCGCTGTACAAAGCGTTCGTGTCGCAATCGATAGCGAATGAGGTCGGCAATGTTGATGATTTTAAGATTGTGAGCTTTGGCATATTCCATCAGTTCAGGGAGGCGCGCCATGGAGCCATCAGGATTTTGGATTTCGCAAATCACGCCTGCGGGATATAGCCCTGCCAGCCGCGCCAGATCAACACCTGCTTCCGTATGTCCAGCTCGTTTGAGTACACCGCCTTCTTTGGCTCTCAGCGGGAAAATATGCCCCGGACGACGCAAATCGCTGGGTTTGGTGTTGGGATTGAGGGTGAGCTGAATCGTGCGGGAGCGATCGTCGGCAGAGATGCCTGTGGAAACGCCGAGGTGAAGTGCGCCATCGATGCTGACGGTAAAGGCGGTTTCTTCGTTGCTGTCTTCAAAGGCTCGGCTATTGACCATGAGGGGTAGATCCAACTCGTCGAGGCGATCGCCCGTCATGGCTAGGCAAATTAATCCTCTGGCTTCGACTGCCATAAAGTTAATCATGTCGGCGGTGGCAAATTGTGCCGCACAAATTACGTCGCCTTCGTTTTCGCGGTTTTCGTCATCGACCACCACTAGGGCGCGTCCGGCTTTGAGGTCTGCAAGTGCGGATTCAATAGAGTCAAATTCAAAGGGGAGAATAGATTCCACGGGATTTGGGATTGATGTGAAGGAGTGAGGAGAGACGGAGGGAGGTCGAGAGGGACGGTTGAGATTATCTCTGAGGGATGATGCAAAGTTTCTTAATGCTTTGTCTTTATGGTAGCTTGCGAGGGGTGAAGGGACGATGGACAAAGATGACTGATGATTTGAATGTGTGATTTGAAAGTGGCTACATTTGCTACCTCTATATCCAAGAGTTTGAGATTAGAATTTGGCAACTGATCATTTCACAGCTCGCAATTGGGCAGCGATCGCCATAATTTTATTGAATTTGATCAATTTGATGGAAAGGTTTGATCAAGATGCTCTATCGTGTGGTTACGAAATTAAATCTTAAAGCGAGTGAGCATCATGGGTGATTCGGCGCGCGTACCAGTCGGAATTGTAGGAGCATCGGGATACGGCGGTGTGCAACTGGTGCGGTTGTTGTTAGATCATCCGGAGATAGAGATCGTTTATCTGGGGGGCGAATCGAGCGCGGGCAAGCCGTTCTCGGATATCTATCCTCATCTGGCGCATCAGACAAAGTTAACGGTTGAAGCGATCGACCTGGAGAAAATTGGCGATCGTTGCGAAGCGGTTTTCCTCTCGTTGCCCAACGGTCTTGCCTGTGACATGGCTCCACCTCTGCTTAAAAAAGGCTGCAAGGTGCTGGATCTTTCTGCCGATTATCGCTTTGAGAATCTCTCGACCTATGAAAGTTGGTACGGCAAAACTCGCAGCGATCGGGAAGTGGCAGAAACAGCGGTTTATGGTTTGCCCGAACTGTACCGTAGCCGCATTGCCGAGGCGCAACTGGTGGGCTGTCCTGGCTGTTATCCCACGGCTAGTCTGTTGGCGCTGTCGCCGTTGTTAAAGCAAGGTCTAATTCTTTCAGAGTCGGCAATTATTGATGCCAAATCGGGGACTTCGGGCGGCGGACGGCAGGCAAAAACCAACTTGCTGTTGGCAGAAGCAGATCAGTCTTTGGGGGCGTACAACGTGGCGCGGCATCGCCATACTCCCGAAATTGAGCAGGTTTGTAGCGATTTGGCAGGACATGAGGTGCAGGTGCAGTTTTACACCCCACATGATTCCGATGGTGCGGGGTATTTTGGCGACTGTTTATGCAAATCTGCGCGATCCGGGCTTGGTGCGGGATGATTTGCTGACAATCTATCAAGCGTTTTACCGAAATTCGCCTTGGGTGAAGCTGTTACCTAGTGGCACTTTTCCGCAGACTAAGTGGGCGTGTGGAACCAATAATTGCTACATCGGGATTGAGGTTGACCCTCGGACTGCCAGAGTGATTGTGATCTCGGCGATCGACAATTTACTAAAGGGGCAGGCAGGACAAGCAGTGCAGTGTTTAAACATCATGATGGGCTGGGATGAAACATTAGGATTACCAAAAATGGGTTTTTATCCCTAAGTACTGTTTTGCCGACACCTGCCAAATTTTTCCAACTTGTTTCAGTTCTAATCCTTGGCAGCTTTTTACAAAAACAAGGGCTTTGTTCTGGATAGTGAGAGCTTCCAAAAATGCTTAAGTGGTTTTTCATACTGTTTTTGAAATTCGCTCAGCAAAGTATTAAGCAAGATAAATTCGCTATCTGTTTTAACGGTTTGGGTGTTGAGAATCTTTAGCAGAGCTTTTTCTAACTGTTGTCTAGAACGAAAACTAGGAGCAACTTGGGTGAGTTGTTTAAGTTCGGGAGGAATGAAGAGACAGATATAAATTTCTTTTTTTTCCGCCGACTGATGAATGACAAACTCTCCAGGATGGTAAACAAACAGATCCCTTGTTTCTTGCCCAGGTGTATGGTGACTAACTAGCTGACTCAATGTAAAGCCGTGGGTTTCTTGGAACTTTTTGGACAACCACGAGAGTTCAACCCATTGACTGGAGGTTAGCTGCTGCTGTTGCTGAATTAGAGCTTTTATGCTGTTTAAGCATTCTTCTATAGGTGGTAAGATTTGCTGCTGATGGTTGAAAACTTGTCCTGTCGCAATGTTAGTAACGTGCAAAGTTTCTGACTGTTTACGAACGGCATAAGCAGTCAAACCATAGACCTGAAGTGTGTTACAAAGATGGGCGAGATCGTTGTCTGATGAGCAAACGAGAACTTCTTTAACATTGGGATAAGCCACAAACAGAGATGAACCGATCGCCGTCATTTTCATATCTGCACTATTTTTGCCTGTGGGAACATGGATCATTTGGTATCCACGTTCATGAAGTTCAAGATCTTGTTGCTTGCTAACGGCTCTCCAGTTGGCGAAAGCTATTTTTATTTGTAAGGAGTGGTTACAGCAAGTTTCTAAAAAGCGTTCTTCCTCAGCACCAAGCTTAATGTTCTCTGCATCTAAAAGCAGAATGGCGATCGCTTGTCTCTGGCTCTGTACGACATTCCACTCAGGGGGAGCGATCGAGGGTTGAATGACTCTTAGAATTGACACTTTAATACAACCTCATGAGGAAGCTGCGCTTAGAATTCACTGCTCCAGCCTCAAACTAACTCCCCCAAGCCATCATCCATTGCTAGCAGGTAGTCTCGCACTTGGGGAAATAACTATACTAAATGAGAGCGATCGACCAAGCTATTCCAGGCTTTTCAATTGAGTCAGAGAACGCATGGCAAAACAGTACAAAATTTATTTATGATGTTTGTTGCCTCAATCGTCCCTTAGATAACTGGGTTCAACCTCGCATTCGCCTGGAAGCTGAAGCGGTAATTGCAATCCTCGATCGCTGTCAAACTGGTGATTGGCTGATGGTTTCTAGCACAGCACTTATATCGGAGATTTCACAAACGCCTGAAGCCATCAAAAGGCAACAGGTCATGGAATTAATAGCTGCTGCTCAGATCAATATGAAGGTGACACCAGAAAACATCAAGCGAGCAGTTGATCTCCAACGGTTGGGATTCAAGTCTTTTGATGCTTTACATATTGCCTGTGCCGAGGCTGTCAAAGTCGATGCCTTCCTTACAACAGACGATCGCCTACTGCGTAAAGCTACTAGCTGTTCTGATCGGCTCAAGGTTCGAGTCCACAATCCTGTTGCCTGGATTATGGAAACCAATACTGAATTAGAAAGAGAAAACCTATGATGACTCCAGTTGAATTAAACCGCAGAGGCTTCAGTGCTTTAGTGAATGCGCTTGGTTATGCTGATGCTATCCGGTTCGTCCGGCAGTTTGATAATGGTAGTGGCGACTACACCAAAGAACGCCATCAATGGCTTGATAAACTTACCCTCGAAGACATTTGGGCAGATATCCAACAACGGCAAAGCCTAGCTAATACCGATTAAGGATTAAGGATATCGGCGAGATCAAAGATAAATAAAGATAAAGATGACTCTTGGACTCGATGCTTTAATACCTAAGCCTCAAACTAACTTTTCACCCAGGTAAGAATCTTCTCGATCGCCCCTCATAATGTAAACAGATGCTTTACATTCTTCAGCTATGACAAGAGACTTGCAGGGATTCCTCAAACAACTAGAACAGCG
>JAAUPA010000245.1 GCA_012034615.1 Leptolyngbyaceae cyanobacterium CSU_1_4
TGATGTTGGGCTATTTAATCCCCATCAGATCGCAAATTTCTTCCGGTGTAATATTGTTGTACTCCCTCAAATAATTGGCTAAATTCCGGTTCAGTTGATTGCAGATAAAAGAGATAGATTGCTTGCAGTCACCCCAGCAAATCGGGCTGTAATACATCCCGTTAATCAGCGGACAAATCCGATACTTTAATTGTGAGTCCTCACAAAAGCTAACCTCAAAGGTCATCGCCTGAATGCGATCGCTCATCTGTTCAATTGATTGCTCCGTAGCTTGTTCGGTTGTCTGTCCGATTATCTATTGCTCCTTTGCTTCATTAAAGATAAGGGATTGCATAGGGTGTCACAATCACGGGCTGAGGATTGTAATTCTCCACGACAACCCCATTAAAATATTTTCCATTCTCTGAACTGATGCTAACTCCTGGAATTGGGTCAACGATTCCGGCGAAGTAATTATCAGGATCAATCACTTGTTCATTTAGTGGCTGTGCAATCGTACAACCAGCCGTAACTAGAGGTGAGGTTGAGTCCCCGTAAAGGTAGTTATTCGTCGCATCTATCTCATAGATAATTACCTCCTCGACATCTTGGTAAAGA
This sequence comes from Leptolyngbyaceae cyanobacterium CSU_1_4, assembly GCA_012034615.1. Classification (GTDB taxonomy): domain Bacteria; phylum Cyanobacteriota; class Cyanobacteriia; order Elainellales; family Elainellaceae; genus Timaviella. The sequence goes on from JAAUPA010000245.1 coordinate 598, forward strand.
GGTGTCCTGATATATGCCCTAGTTTTTGTAAATGTTAGCACAGAAGCGATCGTGAAGCGCTTCCGGTTAGGTAAAGCTGCTGTGGGCATTGAAGCGATCGCGGTAATGGTCTGTGGGTCAACAGGATCATAAGGGAATCTGACTGAGGCTGTCCCTGGAGCATTGACTTGACCATACACTAACACATCATCAATTTGCGCGTTGTAGGTTGATGATAGTTGTACGACTTGAGCGCTCCCCGGTAATCCCGTTAAGGTCGTCCGAAGGATGACGTAGCCCCCTCTCATCACACTAACTTGGGTCCCAATGACAAAACCCGTCCGGCTTTCCAGGGTAACTTGATTCAACCCCGTATCTACTCCCTGAATCGCGGACATGGCGATCGGTGGCTGTACTCCCGGTACGGTTACAGGGTTAAGGTTCAGCAATGGCGCATGGCTGGAGATTGCGACAGAATCAATTAATGTAGGATTGCTGAAAAGCCTCCGCGATCGCTGCTTTTGCAGGATCACCCACGTTCACTTGACCTTCTAGAAGCGTCTTGTCCAAGACAATTAATGATTGCCAGATTCTTAGCCCTGTTGATGTGAGATCTAGGGATGCCAACGCTTCTGCCCTGAAGTTTGGAGCATTGATTCTGGCTGCTAGAATCCCATTGATGTACAAAGACATTTGGGAGTTAGCCTCTGAGATTTGTAGAAATATCTTCAGATGCTCTGTCGGTAAAAGGTCGGTCAAGTTGGCTGCGATCGCCCCTACTAATACATTCAATTTACCGCTGACGATACTAGCTTTAAGATTGCCAAAATCAAACAGTAGCCCGTCGCCACGCCATTCCCGTAGCTCGGCAAAAAAACCGAAGGTCTTCATTCCAGCGATCGGGCTATGCCGCCAATTAATTAATGTTTTGTTGCGCGTTTCTATATCTCCGTCCTGATAGATCATATTGGTTCGGAAGGGACGCTTTTCTAGCTGCATCCCACCCCAGTCGATCGACACGGTTGATTCTGAGTAAAGCTCCACGGATACAAGTTGCGACAGAGCTTCACCGAGAACCGCTTTCATAGCGGTCGTTACACCATCAGACACCAATGTTCCCGGAGTGACGTTGACAACGTTTGTGCCGCCTGAGACGCTGTTGCTGGAGATATCATAGACACGATTATTGATCAGGATTTGTCCACCAAACCAATCATTATTGTTAATCGTATATCCGTTAGGGATTGCTAATGTGATTGTAGATTGAGCAACAGCAGTGACAGTATAGTTTTGAACCTGATGGACACTACCAGGAAACTTAGGCTGTCTTCCAGCCGTTCTAAATGTTTTCTCAACTAACTTATAGCGATTCAAAGAATCATTTAATTCTCCAAGTCCAATCTGGGCTAAATCGGTTCCAGCGATCGAGCCAGTAATTCTCAAGAAATCACTGGCACCAAAGATCCCCCCTACAAGCCGCAAAATAGCCGATAAGGTGTATTCTGTATCAGCCTCTAGCAAGAATGTCCGCGACAGCGTTTGGCTGGCTCCACTGCCCACGTCCCACCGTAAGCGATCGCCCAAATAGGACGAATCTGGAGCGGGAGCATAATCCTTCCTGATCGTGACGTTAGAACCTTTCAGCCAAACCGATTGAGTTAAATCCAGATTCCAAGTGACCAGATTTGAGCATTCTGGGGCTAACAGGAATGATCCGTCTTCACTGTGGAAGGCAGGATAATAGCTCTGCACGGGATAAAGGCTTAATGATCCATCTACAAACCGCTCCAGGTTCACGGGAGCGGGACGGCTAAAGTTAGCGATATCCGCTGCACTATTAAGGTTAATTAATGATCCAGCGATCGAGAAAATATAATCATTAGAACTCATTGGAATCACCTGGTACTTGTAACTGCGACTGACGTGCAACAGACTCGGCTGCATTGAGCAGGACATTAGCCCTGAGATCTGGCGTTAAGTTCTGTAGTATTTGCAGAACCGATTCCATCCCACGATCGACAAATAAAGCCTCCGAGCGATACTCAATTTCCTTTGCCGATACATCCGCTCGGAATTCCTCTGGGACATCAAATAAGGCAACTCCAACCGATTCTGGTAAGCCAAGCTGACAAGCCCATGCTCTAGCAGCAATATATTTACTCTCCCTGCAAAGCTGAGCATCAATAGTAACGTTTTGGATCGATAGATAGTTAGAAGACTTAATCTCCGGGTGTTTGTTCAGGATGCGCTCACGTTCTTGATTGGCAACGCTTAGCTCACTCAAGATGTCCCGCTCTTGGGACTGTAACCTTAAAAGCACATCACCGGAACGTGCTAACTTGAATTCTGCTAATTCCAAGGATGCTTGGTTTAGATCGGCTTGGGCGATCGTCCGGTCGGTTTTTCTGGCGTTCAAATCCTCAATAGTTAACTTAATTTCAGCAACCTCGACAGCGTGTTTCTTCATTTGCAGACGGGTTTCTGAAAGTGCGGCTGAAAGGCTTTCCCAATAGATCTCAGCTTGCTTTAATCCAAAATACCAATGAATGCCTTCCTCTCTTCTAATGTTCAGAAGCACCGCACCGTTGGAATTAATCGAGTGAGAGGTTAGCTGTATAAAATCCTGCATAATTAATTAATCCTCAGAGATTCTAGAACCCTGCACCATAGTCACTTACAGCTCCTTGATCTGCCATTGGGGTTGGAAGTAAGGAGCCAAGCCGAGCGATCGCCTCACTAGCGAAACCAAGCTTGTCGATCGTCCGTGTTCCTTGCCAATTTGTTGATGCCAGATCGCCTCCGAAAGTATAACCGGAGTAATTAGTACTAGCGCCATCTGCACAAACTTTTCCCTCTGGAAGATTGCCCACAGTGGCAACAGTTAAGCCGGAATAAGTGAGCCGCGATACGGTTGCAACAAAGCCCAAACCTCCAGCTACATACCCTTTCAGCTTGTTTCCAAAAGCAGCATGGACAATATGGGGAACGCTCAAAGCTGCCCCGACTGCATTACTCGTCCGGGTTGCAAAGTTGTATCTTTCAATGGATGTGAACGGCTGCAACCCTACGAAACCATCGCTAGAACCGCCATAAATAAAACCATCTGTAGGATTGCTCGTCCCGTTGTGAGCAGCCTGTCTAGCAGTGATTAGGCTAGTTGCCTGGATCGTCCCAGTCGCATACGTATAGACCTCCCCATTCGTAACCATGCCCCCATCCGTGCGCTTTGCTCCTCCCAGGAAAACCCCAATGTCTTTATTCCCAACTCCAGCCGTCGCAAACCGAGCTAGGGTTAGGCTTGCCCCTAATCTACGGGTTGTCATTTTTGGGTAAGAAATCTCATCCATGGTGGCACTCAGCCCACTGGCTGCAATGCCTCCGGCAAAGATTCCCGCTGATGAATCCCCGATCGTCCCCATGTAATTCCTGACCTCGGACAACCTGACTCCCGTTGGCTTGGCTGATTCATTGGAATAGTAAAAGGCGATCGTATCTGTGCTAACTCCGTGTCCCCTTCCTCCTGCTAGAATCGCCATCGTCCCTTGTAGCCCAACCGCAGGAATCGATCGCAGTCCCACTTGTGTTAAGGGCATAGGGACGGGTCTAGCCTTAGATACCTTGTTTTGTACCTGGATAGCGTTCTGTCCGCCAATCCTCCGCGTGTGGGACTGTTTTAATGCAGTGTCCCTCGCTTGAACCCGTAGCGTCAGGATGGCAGTATCTAGCGCCAGCAACTCACCGTCCTGAGCGTCGGCAGGATAATCGAGGGGATAAAGTACAGGATTAGCGGACATTAATTAATTCTCCAATTGATATTTAATATAGTTGATCTCGATACCATTCTCTCAGCGTCATGGTGTAGGGTGAGACAGCATTTCCAGTAATCGCAGCTTGCCCGTTTGTCGTGGCATAGCGATCGCACCAAATCTTCAACGAGTAAGTTGATTCAACCGTCGCGTCATAATCCATCCAGTGTGCAGAAATAGCCTGACAAGCTTCTGAAACCGTCAGGCTCATTACTGCAATGCCCACGGGTTTCCAGTAATCATCGTCCCTAAAAAGAGCTAATTTAGCATTGCAGTTTGCTCCGCCTGTGATGCCAAAGCCAGGAACGTCAACGCTGACCTCAATCAGGGAATTAATTGATGTTTTTAGAATTGAGTGGGATATGACGGTTAACCAGGAAGCCGAGGGATGCAGGATAGAAACCTGTCGAGAGAAGTCTTTATTCTGAATTAATCGAAAACCCGATCGCTCAACACCTTTCCCCTTAATTGGATTGTGAACGGTCAAACCTGAACCCCTCATCAATCTAGCGTTAGAAATAATACTGCCTGGGGTTTCAATAGAGCAATCTACTAACAGCGGGGAAGGAATGTTAGTTAGTGTTATTGTTCTAACCTTAATGGTGTTGACATAGAAGTTAATCGTTAGTCCCTCAACTGATACTCTTAAGGTATCTCCAATCTGAGCAGAACCGAAGGGAACTGTCACACCAGCGACCCTAGTGTAGTAAGACTCGTCAGTCGCATTCACTCCGATCGACCATCCGATAGTAGTGAGGCTGTTGTCTGGATTCGTTGTAGAGAAACCGATCGCGCAACTCGAATAATATCCCGAAGTTGCAGTTACTAGCGTCATCTCGACTGCACAATCACCGGATAAAACCCGTTGCTGAGATTCCGCTCCAGCGTCCCAAAGTGTTGACCCAGTGTTCTTAGTTAAGGTATTCCCGTTTACACTGACACCTGATGGGTTCTGCCAAATTACATTCTCTACACTGGGTAAACTGATTGCAGTTGGCGCGATCGCCATATCCCTGACTTGTCTTTGTCCCATTACTGCCACTCCCGAATAGTTAGGACAGTTGCCGCAATTGCGCTAGAAAAGTAAATGGTTTTATCGCTCTCAAAGTAGTCCTGAGATAGTTCTTCTGCACCCGCAGAGAGAATATCATAATTACCCACTCCCGTTGCCACCTTGCCCGTGATCCAACTATACCGAACGTCCGCGATCGGATCATTCTTAACTGTGTCTGCCCTGCACTTGAAAGCATAACGCTTTGTCCCAGCCGGAAACGTGTAGGCATACTGGGTATTTGCATTCGTGAGCGTCAAGTTAGTAATGATGGGAAGCTCGATGACCGATGCATCCTTTAATGATTGCAGGGTTGCAGTTTGATCTAAAATCGCATTTGTGGAAGCATTAGTTAAGGTTGCTGAATAATCAATTGATGTTTGTAGTAAGGTGATCGCATCAAGAATAGCGTTAAGCCTAAACGTGTAAATATCGGTAATCTTAGAATTAATGCTTTCGATCTCTGGATAGAAATTATTGCCTAAGATTGCTTGAATTACCGATAGGTTTCCAGCGCTGTTAGCGATAGACGTTAGCAGTGAAACATCAGAAGGGGAAAGCGTCACAGGCTTTCCCCCTAGCGCTGGGAGATCGACTACAGCAGGCACCCAGGATTCTAAATCATCGTGATATATTTCTAGATTTCCGTTAGTTGGATTGGTTCGAGTTTGCGGCATAGAGCTAAATCCTAAACGTATCAAATGCAGTGTTAACACTAAAATCCAAGCTGACGTTTTCGCCTCCTGCCCCGTTGTGAGTTGCAATCACTAAACGTTTCTCATCACCCTTCACAACCAGGAAAGCAACAATGATTTGAAACATTGAGCGCTTGTATAAAACTGGGGTTTTGAATCCGATAGTTTGACCGTTTGCTTTCAACACTGCATTAAGCGATCGTCCCGTTCCTAGTCCTGTAATGGGGATGGCTGACAACGTTAAACCAGGTCGAGGGAATGCCAGCCCGGAAGCGGGAAGTAAGTCAAATTCTCGGAACGCCTCAGCTCCCAGCCTTAGCTCACTCGCTAGGCGAATTGCGGTGTCAAGTTCGTAGCTTTGCACCCCGTCCTCAGTGGATGGAAGATGCATCGAGATTGGGGAGAATTGAATAACGGAATCCGACCGGAAAACCGAATTACCACCTCCTTGAGAATTCAGGAAACAGTAAGGTCTAGAAACGATCGTCGCCCCTTCCAGGAAATCTATCTCACCCAATCCCTGATAAGCACAGTATTTGAATTGCGCTTGCCAGGATTCATTATTTCGAGGTGGGTAATAAATCCAGGCTTGATAAGTCGTATTAGGCGATA
>JAAUPA010000246.1 GCA_012034615.1 Leptolyngbyaceae cyanobacterium CSU_1_4
AGAAGGAGATGCAATCACGGCGCACGCCGACATCGGCAAGTGCGTGACCACCGTCGAGCGAACCAGCATCGACACCAGCTGCCTGATGGACGCCGATCGGCTTCCCGAGGCTCTTGAGGCGGCTCGTCAGGCGTTGCAGGCTGGATTGGTGGGGTAAACCCGAACTGACGTTAGCTGAGTTTCTTGCGATCGCTTTGGTATCGCAAATATTCCGCAGTGAACGCCAACACGCCCGAAAACAAGATCAGAACGACGCTGAGGGCATTGATATCGGGCTTAACGCCAGTCCGAACTCGGCTAAAAATTTCCATGGGCAACGTATTTGCCCCTTCGCCTGCTGTAAAGCTAGAAATTAGAAGATCATCCATACTGAGGACAAACGCTAGCAGACAGCCTGAGAGAATAGCTGGCATTAGTTCTGGTAATAAAACTTTGATAAAAGCCTGGGTGGGCGTTGCCCCTAGGTCGAGGGCAGCTTCTTCTAAATGGGGATTGAGACTCGATAGACGGGTGGAAACCACCACGGCAATATAGGCTAAGCAGAAGACGATATGGGCGGCAATGATGGTCCAAATGCTGCGAGATAGCCCGATCGAAACTAGAAAAACTAAGGTGGCAACGGCGATCGCAATATCAGGAATAATTAGCGGTAAATAAGACATGCCTCGGTACAAGCTTTTGCCAGGAAACCGATATTTGAATAGCCCCACCGCCATCATGGTGCCTAGCCCTGCGGAAATGCTGACGGCAAAGCATCCCACAAATAAAGTGTCTCGTAATGAGGAAAGAAGGCGAGAATCTTGTAGCAAGCTGGCATACCACTTGAGACTAAACCCGGTCCAACTGGCGCTAAAGCGAGACTCGTTAAAACTGTAAACCGCCAAAATTAAAATGGGGACATACATGAAGGCAAACATGAGCAGCGTGAAGAGGAGCTGCCAGGAAATTTTTGATTGGGGCGCGGTTTGGTTCATGTGAGGGTAGCTCCGTCTCGATCGCCATATTTAATTAGGAGGGCGATCGCCACACTCACCCCCAAAATCAAAATCATACTCAAGCTAGAGCCAAAGCCCCAATTAAGAGTGGCTCCTAAAAACTGGTTGTAAATTAAGCGCGAAACCGTCATGCTCGCCGCGCCGCCCAATAGCTCTGGCACCACAAAATCCCCCAAGCTAGAGATAAACACCAGCAAGCAAGCCGCCGCAATTCCTGGCATCGTTTGGGGCACGGTCACCTTCCAAAAAGTTTGCTGGGGGGTTGCGCCCAAATCAGCAGAAGCTTCTAGCAGGCGCTTGTCTAATTTTTCTAAAGAAGCGTAGAGAATTAAGACCATGTAGGGTAAAAAGCTGTAAGTCATGCCAATCAGCACAGCGGGCGGACGATTGAGCAAGTCTTGACCCGGTAGCCCGATCGCCCCTAACAGCAAATTCAAGACTCCCGATGGTCTTAAAATGGCAATCCAAGCGTAGGCTCGAAGCAAGGAAGAAGTCCACAGGGGTAGCACAAAAGCCACGAGTAATAGGTTACGCCAGCGCGCCGGAGCCATGACTGCAATCCAATAGGCGACTGGGAACCCCAGAATGAGGCTAGAGCACATGGCACCAAAAGCGAAGAAGAGCGATCGCCCAATGACGGGCAAATAAATCGCCTGAAAGATTTGCAGATAATTTCCTAAGCCATACCCGCCCGCCAATTGCCCTAGCCGAAACCCTGGAATTAAGCTGAGTTCTAAAATTAACACCGTTGGCGCAACGAGCAACAGCAACAGCCACAAGCCAGAAGGAGCCAGTAGCACCAGCGGTTCAGCGAACTTGGAAACGTTGTAGCGAAGTCCGGAGGATTGAGGGCGGGACACAGGCGGTGGAGTAGAAGTTGCCATAGGAAAAATAGTGGACAGATTAAGCACTCGTTAACTGAGTCCAATAGCGATCGAAGGTGTCAGCAATTTTAGGAGCAACGGGGGCGATGCCTTCACATTGGCTGACCACAGCAGGAGACGGAAAGAGGTTCTGATTGGTTTTAAGGGTTTTGGGCAGTTTGTCGAAGGCAATTTGGTTCGGAGTGGCAAACTTTAGTCGTTCCACAACGTTGGCAGCCGTTTCAGGAGACAACATGTAGTTAATCCACTCATAGGCTGCCTCTACATTGGGGGCAGTGGTGGGAATGGCGACAGTATCAGTCCAGAGGGAAGACCCGGTTTTAGGAATGACGTAGCGCAGGTTGGGCTGTTCGCGCATCAGAGTCAAGGCATCGGTGGAATATGCCATTGAGACCAGCACGTCACCACTGGCGAGCTGTTCTTCCCAGCCGTTGGTTAAAAAGGCGCGATCGCAGGTTTAAATTTCACCAGTTGGTCGTAGGCTTCTTTAATCTGCTTCGGATTTTCGGTATTCAACGAATGACCCAAAGCCAGCAGCGTTGCCCCCATCACCTCCCGCACATCGTTAATTAACGTCACTCGACGCGCCAAAGAATCTTGGCTCTCCCACAAATCAGCCCAGCCCTGAATTGTCCCTCCAAATTTCTCTGGATCATAGGTTAAGCCCGTCGTTCCCCATGCCACCGGAATACTATGACGATTGCCCCGGTCATAGACAGGATTCTGCCACTTTTCCTGTAAGCCCTCTAATCCTTTAAAGCGAGATTGATCTAAAGCAACCAACATCTTTAGATCTGCCATCTGAGTCACCATGTAATCAGTCGGATAAATAATGCTGTAGGCATTACCGCCCCCTGCCTGCATCTTGGCAAACATTGCCTCGTTAGAGTCGTATGTGTCAACGGTAACTTTGATGCCGGTCTGGGTCTCAAAATCTCTCAACAACCGATCATCGGTGTAATTGACCCAGCCATAGATCTGAAGAACCTTGGAATTGCTCCCGGCAGCATCACTGCCCGTCCTAGAATCGGTCAAGTTGCGCGCGCAATTAGACAGGACAACTCCCGAAACGGCTGCTGCCGAAGCTTGTAAAAACCTCCGTCGAGTTATAGAAGATTGTCTTGCCGAAAAAGACTGAAGATCTAACGAGGAGTAGGAGGCACTGGGGTTCGTGGGAGGCATTGCACGCAGGGGTGTAAACAATAAGATGTGAATGGCATTTGGCAACCGATCGGCGACTGATTAGCTCAAAATGTCCCATCAGCGCAGTTTGCCCTAGTTTAGAGCCGCTGCCCTATCTCTCAGAGCTAATCTCTCTATGGGGTGAGCGCTAAACAATCCGCTGCTGACCAGTAAACCTGCACGGGGGTATATAAATCAATACGACTTTCGGGGCGATTGGGCTGTAACACGGTTAAATTTTCGCCCGTTAGCAGCTCGACGACATAGTGGACATGGGTGCCCAAATACATAATATGTTTGAGCCGACCTTCATAACAATTCATCGGGTCACGGGTCTTGGGGGCATGGGTCATGCCATCAGTCTGTGAGCCGAGTTGAATCTTCTCGGGGCGAACGCTGACCACCACATCCCCCCCGTGGGAGCCGTTCCAGGAATCTTGGGGACAGACTGAAATTTTGAGTCCTTTGTGGGTCACAACGTTCAGCAGGGCAGAGTAAGACTGATCAATTTTGCCTTGAAAGAGGTTGGTGTCGCCAATAAAGTCTGCAACAAAAGGAGTGAGGGGCGATTCATAAATTTCGCTGGGTGTTCCAATTTGTTCGACCCTGCCCCCATTCATCACGGCGATGCGATCGGAAAGACTTAACGCTTCTTCTTGATCGTGAGTCACCAGCACAAATGTTACGCCTAGCTTTTGGTGCAAATTAGAAAGTTCAACCTGCATTTCCTTTCTGAGCTTGAGGTCGAGTGCGCCCAAGGGTTCATCGAGCAAGACCACAGGAGGACGGTTGATTAAGGCTCTGGCGAGCGCTACTCGCTGCTGTTGTCCGCCTGAAAGCTGGGCTGGAAAACGCCGACTCAAGGAATCCATTTTGACTAGGGTTAGTGCCTCACTCACCCGCTGTTGCACGTCTGCATGGCTACATTTTTTAAGGCGCAGCCCAAAAGCAACGTTGTCCCAGACTGTGAGATGACCAAATAGGGCATAGCTTTGAAAGACGGTGTTGACGGGGCGTTGATGGGCAGGCACCCCATTCATGGATTGTCCACAAATCAGCACTTCTCCGCCAGTCGGTTCTTCAAAGCCTGCAATCAGGCGAAGGGTGGTGGTTTTGCCACAGCCGGAAGGACCTAGAATACTAAAGAATTCGCCTTTACGGATGTCTAGGTCAATGCCTCGGACGGCCGTTTCACCGTTAAATACTTTGAAGACCTTCCGGAGTTCTACATCAGGCTGAGTTTCAATTTCAGAGCGGCGGTTTTGCATCACGGTTTGAGACATTATTAGCGAATTCCCCCTTTGCATAATTTTCAACCGTTTCCTTAAAATTATCGGTAAGGGTTGAAATGCGATCGTTGCATATGATGCAAATTGTGGTTGCTCCCAACATAGCGCTATCTTTTCTCGTTCTCACTGAATCTTGATCTTCTTAATAAATAAATAACGCTATCTGCAAAAGAGGGATGTAACAAAGAGGAAAGGGGTCTAGAATTTTCTCCATCTGGCTCCTTAGGGAGAAAACTTAGGCTCCTGGGGTCTTCCTCTCAAAGCAGTGGGATCAAAGTTGAGAGAAAAGGTTGCCTAAATTGCATCTAGTCACTGGGACAGTGTTTTAGGGAGTCAACACGGTAAACTGATGAGAGAAACCTCCGCTATGCACCTTAATGGGTTCGCTCAATTGGTTTTATGGCTCTAACTCACAATGCCCCGATCGCCCAGCAATCTAACTCACTTCGCACCGCTCGGACTGTGGGGCAGCAGTACCAATCTCTTTTAGTCATGATCTTGATTAGCGTAGCAATGTTAGGCGGCATTGGTAGCCGTTTAGCGTATCTACAAATTTTTCAAGGAGAGAGAAATCGACAGCTTGCTGATAATAATCGAATTCGGCTCATCCCTCGCCAGCCAGAGCGCGGCAAAATCTTAGACCGTAAGGGTAAAACATTGGCGGGAAGCCGGTTGTCGTACTCGGTGTTTCTCTGGCCTATTTCTAACTCAAAAGGAAAATTGGCAGGAGATCTTGTCCAAGCTGTCGGAGATTTTGAAGGTGCCGATCGCCACTTTACAAAAACCTTTAGAAAAAGCAACTTACACCTCTCCCGAGCTAGTGCGGGTTGCCCGGGGCATCAGCCCGGCTCAGGTCACCGTTTTGGCCGAGCTGGGTCAAGAGCTGAAAGGCGTGCAAATTGAAGCAGAAGCAGTCCGCAATTATCCGGCAGGGGATTTGGCGGCACATGTTTTAGGCTACACCGGGGAACTGAGCGACAGTGACTTTGAGGCAAAGGCAGGGCAGGGCTATCGATTAGGCGATGTCATTGGGCAGATGGGTGTAGAGGCGGCGTTTGAGTCGCAGTTGCGGGGAGAATGGGGCGGGCAGCAGGTCGAGGTGGATGGCGGGGGCAGGGTTCTAGGCATTTTAGGCGAAAAGAAGGCGCGGGCTGGAAATGATGTGCAATTGACCTTAGACTTGGATGTGCAACGAGCCGCAGAACGGGCATTGGGCGATCGCACGGGCGCAATTGTTGCCCTTGACCCCCGCAATGGCGCAATTCTGGCAATGGTCAGCCGTCCTGCCTTCGATCCCAACTTGTTTTCAACCAATATTAGCAATGCGCAGTGGCAGCAACTGCAAAGCAAATCCTTTCCCTTTGTGAATCGGGCGCTGCAAGGCTATCCTCCGGCTAGTACCTTCAAAATTGTCACAACTACTGCTGCCATCGAATCCAAAAACTTTCCTTTAGATACTGTTTTACCCACTTTTCCTTATCTTGAAGTCGGTGGCATTCAGTTTTGGGATTGGAATCGCGCTGGGTTTGGGCCGCTCGATTTTCCCGGGGCAATGGCACAGAGCAGTGACACCTTTTTCTATCAAACCGCTCGAAAAATGGGTGAGCTGCCCTTAATTGAGTGGACTAAGAATTATGGCTTTGGGCAAAAAACAGGCATTGAGCTAGCGCGCGAAGAATCTGCGGGGCTTGTCCCGGATGAAGCCTGGAAGAAGCGAGAAGTGGGCGAGGCTTGGTATGCCGGTGACACGATTAATATGTCAATTGGACAGGGCTTTATGCAGTCCTCGCCGTTGCAGGTGGCGGTGATGTTTGCTGTGCCTGCCAATGGTGGATACCGGGTGAAGCCCCATTTGCTGATGGATAACCAAGAAGCTAAGAAGTGGCGATCGCCGGTCAACATTAGCCCCGAAGTGCTTCAAATCCTTCAAACCGGGCTGCGCCAAGTGGTCACCGATGGCACCGGAAACGCCCTCAACCTTCCCCACCTACCGCCCATTTCTGGCAAAAGTGGCACCGCCGAAGATCCACCCCGCGAATCTCATACCTGGTTTGGAGCGTATGCGCCCTCCACCCAACCCGAGATTGTAGTAGTGGCATTTGGCGAAAACTCTGGCGGCGGCGGCGGCTCTTTTGCAGCTCCGATGGTGCGGCAGGTTCTAGAAGCCTACTTCAACGGGACTCAGCCTGCCAAGGCGGCTCAGCCTGCTACGGTTAATAGGGACTAACGCCAAAGACTGGTAGTCTGCCAAGGATGAAATGAGGGGTAGATGGGTGGAAGGGTAGATGGGTAGATGGGTGGAAGGGTAGATGGGTAGAAGGGTAGATGGGTAGATGGGTGGG
>JAAUPA010000017.1 GCA_012034615.1 Leptolyngbyaceae cyanobacterium CSU_1_4
GGGGGACTTTGAAGGGAAATAGGTTCGGAAGTCCCCCAGAATGGGGGATTTAGGGGGCGAGTATAAAAATTTTTGAGACCTCTCAGAATTCGCAGCGCCGAAAAGCGCCATAGTTTTCCCCAAAATGTCCTATAACTTGCACAAACGTCAATCTTTGTGCCAGTATTCTGTGAGGCAGGCTTCTGTAAAAAATAGTTTCCCTTAATCGGCAAATGTGCAAGTGGTAGCAAAAGTAGTAAAGGCATCAAAGTGGTCTCGGTGGCGATCGTTTTTAAAGGAGACGCGAACCAAGATTCTGCTAACCTACTTGGTTTCGATGCTGTTCATTGCAGCGGCATCAGTGCCAGTTTTTCGTTGGCTTCTCTTTTCTAGCGTAGACAGCCGGGTTCGCCAAGACTTGGCTGAGGAAATGGCAGAGTTTCAAGAATCCTATCTATCTTGGGAAGACGCGCCAGAGCAAAATACGATCGATTTAAGACGATTTATAGATCGGTTCATCGCCGAAAAATTGCCAGAAGACGATAACTTTTTTATTGTGGTGATTGAAGGGCAGTTTTATCGATCAAGCCCCGCTGCTCTGGTTGAGCCCCTTCGCCCTAACTCTGCCCTAGTCAACCGCTGGACTAATTTGGTTCAACCCACGATCGGTGAACAGGACACTCAAGATCCTCGCATTGGTCAAGTGCTGTACTTTGTTCAGCCCCTCATGTTAGACGGACGAATTAAAGGGAGCTTTGTGGTGGCTCATCTCTCGGCAGGAGAACGGGCTGAAGCCTTGGTTGGGGTCTATATCTTTGCGCTGGTGGCGGTGGTGGTGGTGGTGCTGTCGTTTTTATTAGCTTGGTTTGCGACGGGGATGTTGCTGTCTCCGGTGCGTCAGTTGGCAGCAACGGCGCGGGCGATCGCCAGTGAGTCTGATCTGAACCAACGCATTGCTAATGTGCAGGGCAACGGTGAATTGGCAGAAATGACTGAAGTTTTTAATGCCATGATGGATCGGATTCAAAAAGCTTTTGATACTCAGCGCGATTTTATTGACGATGCTGGGCATGAGCTCAGAACCCCGATTACTATTATGCAAGGACATTTAGAGCTGATTGGAGAGGTGGCTCCCGACCAGCAGGAAACGGTCGATTTGGTGATGGATGAGCTCGATCGAATGAATCGCTTTGTGAATGATTTAATTTTGTTGGCAAAAGCTGAACGAGGAGATTTTTTGCAGTCAGATTCCATTGATGCAGCCGTGTTTGTCGATGATTTGTTTTCAAAGGCAACCACCCTCGCCGATCGCAAATGGCATGTGGTGAATCGCTGTAGCGAAACCTTGATTGGCGATCGGCAGCGGCTGACGGGTGCTCTCCTCAATTTGGTACAAAATGCCACTCAGCACACTCAGCCCAACGATTTGATTGAGCTAGGCGCTGTTTCAGATCAAACAACGGTTCGCTTCTGGGTGCGAGACAGCGGTGAAGGCATCTCTCTAGAAGACCAGAAGCGCATTTTCGATCGCTTTGCGCGCGCCGCCAACAGTTACCGCCGATCGGAGGGCGTTGGGCTAGGGCTGGCAATTGTTAAGGCGATCGTCACAGCACACCAAGGCTGGATTGAATTAGTCAGTCAGATCGGGGCGGGGTCTACGTTTACTTTGGTGATTCCGCTGCAACCGCCCAGGATTAGAAAAAATGTAGAACCTATGATCACGCCACCTGTCATTGCTACCTCAATAGAAGTAGAGTAAGAGGGTGATTTATAAAGTATGGATTACGTCCGATCTGCCCCCTAAATCCCCCATTCTGGGGAACTTTTGAACCCATTCTGCTTCAAGTTACCCTAGGATGGGGATTGGGGGGGCAAATGTAAAGCGTTTTGATACTTTTAAAGCATCTTCTAAGAATTTTGCAAATTCTCTCAACGATTGAGCTGCCATGCCGCGCCTTTTAATTATTGAAGATGAACCCCGAATCAGTTCCTTTCTAGAAAAAGGGTTCCAATCTAACGGCTATATGACCACGGTAGTGCGAGATGGACGAGAAGCCAGCCAGATGGCGCTCAACGGCGAGTTCGATTTGATTGTGCTGGATTTGGGGCTACCGGGCAAAGATGGGTTTATGGTGTTGGAGGAGTTGCGAGGACAGGGTATCCAATTTCCGATTATTATTTTGACGGCCCGAGATGATATCCAGACCAAGATTGCTGGGTTGGAAGGTGGCGCAGATGATTATGTGACCAAGCCTTTTCGGTTTGAAGAGCTATTGGCACGAGTGCGGGCAAGACTCCGGAGCTTTTCCCCAACGGGCGAATCAGAAATGGTACTAAAGTTTCGAGATATTACCCTTGATTTGCGAACCCGGCGGGTTCAGGTTGGCGATCGCCCCGTTGACCTTTCCGTGCGCGAATTTACCCTAGCCGAAACGTTCATTCGCCATCCCGATCAGATCATGAGCCGCGAACAATTGCTCAACCATGTGTGGGGCTATGACTATGACCCGGGTTCAAATATTGTGGATGTCTACGTAGGCTACTTACGCAAAAAACTAGGCGATGGATTAATTGAAACGGTGCGGGGCATGGGCTATCGGATGCTTGGACAGTAAAAAAGCACCAGTCTTTGAGCAAGACTCACACGTCTTAATAGGACTCCGTGACTAACATGAGAAAATTCTCATCAAAGCTTAATTTTCAGTTCATGCGCATCTGCAAGAGTGCAGAGATTAGCAGCGTTTGATACATCTTGATCGGCCGTCTGTTAGCCACAGATTTTATCGAGGGGAGCATGAGCCTAATGGCGGATGACAAACTGAAATTGGCAAATTTATTAAACTTGCTTGTGCATCAAAATTATTACAGCCGCTAAAAAAATGTATCGAGTTCTCATTGTCGAAGATGAGCTTCGCATTGTAGCGTTTTTAGAAAAGGGATTACAACAACATGGGTTTGAAACTACTGTTGCGACTAATGGGCAAGAGGCGATCGATCGCTCTCAGGAAGCTGTTTTTGATCTGCTCTTGCTCGATCTAGGCTTGCCTGGAAAAGATGGATTGACCGTGATCGACGAACTTCGCAAGAACGGACAAACGCTCCCGATCGTCATTGTCACTGCCCGAGAAGGTGAAACTACTCGGGCAGAGAGCTTAAGGCGAGGTGCAAATGACTACATTACAAAGCCTTTCCGCTTTCGTGACCTGTTGGCAAAGGTGAAGTTTCAACTCGGGCAAAAACGAACTTGATGAACGCCAAGCTCTTCCGAACCATGTGGGATGGGGCACGGGGCTTGGACATTATCTGAAAAGTCTAGATTACTGCCCGATCCGCCCCCTAAATTCCCCATTCTGGGGGACTTTAAGGAAGAAGGGGTTTAGAAATCCCCCAAATTGGGGAGTTGGGGGAGAGGGTAAGAATCTTTGAGACGTTCTCTTAGCACGTCCCCTGAGCAACCTCCCTCACCTAGTCGCCTTATCCCACTGCGATCGCAGGTCTTTCTAACAAATCAGAAGACCCATCTGCTTCGAGGTAAGCAACTAATCTCGATCGCTCGGCAGGAGACAGCAGGGCAGCTCCGGCTCTAGCGTTCATGGCGACTTGTTCAGGAGACTTTGCTCCTGGAATTGCGACCGGCTGAACCGGGTGGGAAGTGACGAAACGCAGAGCGGCTGTAATTAGGTCTTCTCCGGGCTGCAAAACGGTTTTGAGGCGATCGACTTTAGCCAGGTCGGCCGCAAGTTTGCTGCTACGGGTTTCGTCTATGTACCACTCCGATCGCACCGTATCTGTAAAGACTGAATCGGTAGAATATTTGCCAGAAAGCAAGCCTTTGTTGAGTGGTCCGCGCGCTAGTACCGCAATGCCGTGTTCCATACAGTAAGGCAAAAATTCTGGTTCTGCCTTGCGATTAAGCAGCGAATAATCAGCTTCGACAACGCGACAGGTATTATTCACATTGAACCGCTTTAACACCTTCAGTTTATCCGTTGAGATGCCATAGGTACGAATTAAGCCCTGCGCTTTTAATGACTCAAACCCTTCTAGGTAAACGCTAGGGTCTTCAATTTTGCCTTCATGACAAAGCATCACATCAACATAATCAGTCCGCAATCGATGGAGCGAGGCATGAACACAAAGCCGCACCATATCAACAGTGGTCATCGGCACCATCTGTCCGGTTCTTCTGCCCCAGCGACCAATTTTAGAAACCAAATGAACGCGATCGCGCATTCCCACCAACGCCTTGCCCAGCCGCTCCTCCGACAGCCCCGTCGGAATGCCATAGGATTCTGCTGTATCAAACAAATTAATGCCATTGTCTATTGCACTGCGCACAGTTGCCAGGGCTACGTCTTCTTCAATGATGCCCCACTGATTGCCAATATTCCAAGTTCCCATCCCGATCGCAGAAACGTTCAAGCCAGTGGTGCCAAGTTGATGATAAAGCATAGTAATTCCTAGGTAGTTTTGGTTGATAATTTACGGTAAGTCTGCGGTAAATTGAACGGTAAGCTTAATGAGCTAGGGTGGTAGAAACATAGCGATTAATCAGCTTTTCTAAAAAAACAAGACGCTTTTCTAGCCATTTGCGTTGCGTCGTTCTCAAGAAGCTGAACTTCTCAGTCACCGGATGAATGATTTCCTCTCTGCGCCGCCGTCCCAACTTTTTGAACCGCTTGAGGAAATATTCACTCTCTGCCAAATCCCATTTCTGCTGAAAGTGCAGCAGGCTTTCCCGTTCCCAAGCATCGCTCCAGCGCACCATAAAGTAGGGCAGGTCTGACCATTGCAGGGCAGGGGCAGGCGGATGCGTTAAGAAAGTAACAACTGAGGCAGGTTCAAGGTAGATGCTACCACCTGCTTGGGCAACTAGCATACAAAAGTCGAGGTATTCCTTGGTGCAAGAGAAGCCTTCATCCAGCTCTCCAATTTTCTCGAATATTTCGGTTCGCACTAGCATGGAGTGAAACTCGACAAATCCAGTGGTTTCACGTTTAAGATGCTGTTGCACTTCTTCAACTTTGCGATTTTGATAGTAGGTTTTTTCATTGATTTGCCATTTGCCGTTAACATTGGGCGATCGCGTTACTGTGGACTCTCCTCTGACGAACTTGGCATAAGCGTCAGGTGGCATATACTCTCCCCCTGCACAGTGAACGATCGTGTGTACAGGTTGATACTGACACACCAGAGAACCCACAACGGTTGCTCCCGTTTCCTCAGTGCAATTGATCAAGGCTTGCAGCCAACCCGGAGCAAAAATTACGTCGTTATCCACAAACACAACATACTTGCTGCGAACCTGCTTTAAGCCCAAATTTCGAGCCTGATTTGGTGAGAGAAACCGATCTGATCGAAGGAGGTGAAAGCCCCTGTGCGCTGCCTCAATTTGAAGATAATTTCGCAGTTTTGCGGGTGAATTGTTGTCTACATAAATTAGATCAAAGGAACCTGATGTTTGGCTGTAAAGGCTTTCTAGAGAATCTTGAGCAAATTGAAATCGCTCTCGCGGGACAACAATGATGGTTACATCTGGAGTTGACATTTAGACAGTCTCCTTGGGGTTCAAGTTTCGTTTTTTGCGGAAAAATTGAGCAAATCTCATCAGCGTCACCTAGGGCGATCGTTAACTGATCTGCCGTTGAAGCTGGGCGGTTTGCCCAAGCACCTGTTGATAAATCTGTTGCCAATTTTTCTGTTCAACGGCAGGGGCAAGTTGCGTTAACACTTTGTTCCGAGCAGCAATCCCTAACTGTTGTCGTAAATGAGGTTGGCTACTCAACAACCGAATTGCATCCGCCAATTCTTGGCTACAGAAAGGAGACACAACTAGACCATTCACACCATCTTCCAAAATTTCTCCGATCGCATCCACGCTGGTGCCCACGATCGCTCTTGCGGCTAACATGGCTTCAAGGAGGGCATTAGGGCAACCATCATGGATAGATGGAATCGTAAAAATATCCATGTGAGGCAGATAGGCGATCGCTTCTGCACGACTGATTTTACCAGTAATGAGAATGCGATCGACAATGCCGCTGTCTCGCAGTTCTTGCTGCCAATACTCCTCTTCTTTCCCCACAAAATCACCGACAAAGAGCAGGGTAAAGTCTATATCATGCAACGTTTTGCAGGCATCTAACAGATATTCAACTCCTTTCTTGTCGCGAAAGCTTCCCACCGAACCAATCACCGTGCCTTCTAGGCAATCGACGAGCGCAGGCACAGGCAATTGATCAAACGAAATGGGGGCGATCGAATTCCAAAACGTTGAAGAGCGCTGTTCAATTTGAGGGACTAGCGATCGACCCCGCTGCATCAAATCACGGCTAACAAAAGTTGTCCAGCTTGAATTCTCTAGCGTCCAGGTAATTTGCCCATGCTGGGGTGGGCTGAAAATATGTTTGTGCAAATCAGCACCCCGAACACTGTTGATGACGGGCACTCCACTTTCTTTTGCTAGCAACGTTGTGAGAAATCCCATTTCGTTGATAAAAAAAGCGTGAAATAAATCATAAGAGTGCCGCCGCTGCAAGATACAAAGCTGATCGTACAAATCACTGAGGTAATCCTGCTCTTTGCCTGTATTTGAGCGAATTGCAGGGTGCAAGCGATGAACCGTGATACCGTCTCGCTCGGTGGTAAGGCAGTCCGCCCGCTGATATTCACCAGCTAACGCTTTTTCTCGCTCGTTGCGAAAAATGGCTCGGAAGACTGCAACATGAACGTCATAACCTAGCTGAACGAGCATTTGAGAAATCCGATGAACCGATTCACCTACGCCTCCTACATCGGGTGGAAACTCTAACGTTGTGATACAAATTTTGGGCTTCATGTAGCGTTCTCTTGATGAATAATAATGATTGCCAAATCAGGTCTATGCCGTAGATTTTTACAGAACAATTACCTATCTCTGAATCAACTTGGGATATTCATTAGACAGTCTAATCTTATGTTCCGTATTCAGTTCTCTATTCGACTTTAGAGACTGTTTAAGGATGCGTGATTTGTGCTGAAGATAGCGTTGGTAAATGTAGCGGTTAATCGGGCGCTCGATCGCCATCAGCAGCTTTTCTAGCCAGAGGCTGCCCTTGCCAAAGGTGAGGCGACGGGCGATCGGTTTAATCAGGAGCTCATGACGACGAGCACCTACTTTTTTGTAACGTTTTTTTGAAATACTCATCTTCCGTCAGATTCCACTTTTGTCGCAGATGATGCAAACTTGCCAGATCCCAAGCATCGTTCCAACGCACCATAAAGTAGGGTAAATCTGACCATTCAAAATCTGGAAGCTGAACATCGCCAAACCAATTGACTAGACCTGTTTGATTTGTTTCAATCCCGATTGTGTCAGTGGTAATGACTGCGTTGCGCTCACTGTAAATTTTACCGCCTGCTTGCGTTACCATGAAGCAAAAATCAATGTGCTCGCGGGTTGCTAGCATTCCTTCATCTAACAAGCCAATTTCCTCAAACACCTGCGTTCGGACTAGCATACAATGAAATTCAACATAATCTGTCTTTTTTCGATGTAGCTTGTCAGGCACATCTGCGACTGCTTGACCGGTTAAGGCTGCACTCTGATAAATATACCGTCGAGTCTTGCCATCTTTAACTTCAGTAGTAATGTAGGACTTGCCGCCTGCATTATGAATCACCTGATGAGCAGGTTGACCAATGCACGTGAGGGGACCTACGATCGCCGCACCGGTCTCTTCAGCACACTCAACCAGTTTGGTCAGCCATCCCCGCTTAACAATGACATCATTTTCAATGAACACGACATATTTGTATGCGTCTTTGTGATGGCTGAGGAGATATCGTAGCCCCACATTCTTCGCCTCAGTGGGAGAAATGTAATAGTCGGTGTGCAGCAGTTTAAACTGCTTTTCTTGAGCCTGGGTTTCTAAATAGCGACGAACTGGATCGGGCGAACAAACATTCACATAAATCAAGTCAAAAGGATAATCAGTGTCCCGATAAATACTCTCTAACGAGGTTTGGGTTGAACTGAATCGTTCGCGGGGACCCACAATGAGAGCAACTTTAGGCTGTGACATAGAGGTTTCTTCGCTCCTACGGATTTTGTTGGAAATGCACTATTTGATGACTGGGAGATAAATTTGCTTATGCTGTAATCGCTACACCACAAAGCAATTCTTTGAGCCGAAGTGCTGCTTTTTCTGCCCCATTGAGATCAAAGGTGTGGGAGATGGGGATTTGTTGGAGGCTGGATAGAATTTTTTGAGCCAGGCGATCGGGCTGAAGATCTTCAGTTTCCAAAACTCTCAAAATGCCTCTGGCAGCAAGTTTTTCGGCTCGAATAGTTTGTTCTCCAGTTTGCTCTTCTGCTGCTGCTGGAAAACTAGCGATCGCACACCCGTTCTCAGAATGTTCATGGTGGTGTTGTATCCCCCTAAACTAATAGAGAGATCGGCTCGTTCTAGGTATTGCAGCAGATGAGGGGTGTAGCGACGAACAGTTAGTTTACTATTGCTAAAAGACTGTAATTTAGCAACCTGCTCGTCTGGCATGAAAGGTCCTGTAAAAAGCTGGAACTGATGAGGCAGTCTTGTCTCTAGAATTTGGCTCGCTGCTGCAACTGCATGAAGTAACTCATAGCCAAATCTGCCTCCGCCTGCGCTAGCGACCATCATGGGAGTGAATTGGCTCAGGGTCGCTAAATCTTCTTCACTCCAGGGCGATCGCTCTGGCAATGATTGAGCGACGTACCCGGTATAATACAACTCACAGTTGAGCCGATCGACCTGAGGAAATTGTTCCTCCAATCGTTGCACCTGAGGATCGCCATGGATCAGCACTAAATCAAAATATTGATTGATCAAATCGCGCACTTTGTCGTATCGTTTCGCCCAAGCTGTGGCTAACAGCGTTTGAGTCATGATTAAATCTCTGAGGCTGCAAACGGTTTTAGTCCGGGTAGCTTTGGCGCGATCGAGCAAGGGAATGAGCTCAAATTTGAGTTTGTGTTTACTAAAAGGGAAGCATTCAATAATCAAGCAATCTGGATGGAACTGCTCAAAAATATGCAGGAGTTGATTCTTGCGAATTTCTTTTACTGCTTCAATGTTTTGGGCAGGATCAACGGCTGCTAGCTTACCCTCTTCTTCTACAATAGGCGGTAAATGAATGACGGTCACACCAGCCGGAAATTCAAATTCGGAGATGGGTTGCCCACCGTTGACAAAATATACCTTAAATTCTTTGACCAAACTGCGGATGATTTCTGTGCTTCTAACTAAGTGACCCATCCCTGCCAAATATTGGCAGTAGAACATGATTTTTTTCATCTCGGTATCCTCATTAAACTGAGTGAGGGCAAGTGATGCCGCTGTAAAAGGCACCCCAGTCAGCAGATTTACTTTACGCCGCGATCGCCTGTTGACGAGCAAGCGATCGCACAAACTGCGCTGTTTTCTCAACACCCTGCATATCAAATTTCATCGATGCAGGAGTTTGCTGAAGACAGGTAACTACTTTTTGAGCAAATCGTTCTGGCTCTAGTTCTTCTCGGCGAATAACGCTGACAATTCCTAGCTCTTCTAATCGTGTCGATCGCATTCGCTGTTCCTGATCATCATTTCCTATAAAAGGAAGGAGAAGCGATCGTACACCTGTTGTCAAAACGTTCATGGTGGTATTATAGCCCGCCATACTAATTGATAAATCTGCCTGTCGCATATATTGGAGAAGATGGGGCGTAAATCGTTCTATTGAGAGGTTTTGACGCTCGGTCGCAATCTGTTCTAACTGCTGATACACTTTCTCAGGACAAAAGGGTCCAGTGAACATTTGAATGTGGTGCGGAATTTGGGATTTTAGCAGATCGCTTGCCCGCGCTACGCAATGCAATAGTTCATGCCCAAACCGTCCACCGCCGATGCTAGTGAGGATGAGGGGCTGGGGCAGAATCAGTGGCTGATCAAGTTGTGATTGAGCGACATATCCGGTGTAGTGAACTTCGCAGTTGAGATCCTGAACGCGAGAAAAGCTTGTTTCAAGCGGCATGAATTTAGGATCACCATGGATTAAAAGCAGGTCGAAATATTGATTCATCAAGCGGCAAATCTTTTCCTCATGGCGTTCCCGATCTTGTTTCGTCACCACAATATCTCGGAGGCTGCATATCACTTTAGTCGGTGAGTTTTAGCCCGTTCCATCAAAGGGATCAGCTCAGTTGAAAAGCGTCTTCGTCCAAACGGAAAGAGCTCTACCATAGCACTGTAGGCTGAATTTGCTCAAAAGCTTGCAGTAGTAAATCACGACGATACTCTAGCACTTGCTCAATGTTTTGAAAGCCGTCTGGAATTTGTAGTTCTCTAAATTCGCTGTCGGTCTTAATGGCAGGAAGATTGATCATTTCTACACCAGCGGGTACTTCAAAGCCCTCAATGGCTTCACCACCATTCACAAAGAAGACTTTAAAGTCGGGGAGCAATCCTCGGACAATTTCCATGCTCCGAACTAAATGTCCAATCCCTAGGATATGTTGACAATAAAACATGAGACGCTGCATTGGCTTAATCCTCAGAGTAAAATAAGATAGCTAACGGATAGCGAAGAGATAATTAACAGTCTGCGGTCGCGGCTAAGACGGGATGCGGAATATTGAGCCAAGATGGGCAAAAAACAGGCTCACGAACTAGACGGGATAAATATTCCGCAATGCGCGGTAATGCATTCATATCTGGTAGGGCGGAAGACACCGATGTTTCGATCGCCCGCAGTTCGTTTTGAATGCATTGCATCAAGTGAGTGGAGGTCAGATTGGCAGGGTGAATTGCCTGGAACAATCCCATCTTTGCCATGCGCTCTGCCCGCAGCCACTGCTCTTCGACAGGCTGGAGACGAGGCACAACAATGGCTCGCTTTTGCAGCGATAGGATTTCGCCAATGGTGTTGTAGCCGCCCATCGACACCACTAGATCGGCTGCATCCATATATCCCACCAAATCATCGGTAAACTCTAGCATTTCAACGAGCGGCAGATGGGCAACCCGGTGCTGGATTTGTTCGCGCTGGTCAGTTGGCATTTCTGAGCCAGAAATGATGAGCGATCGCCACTCAGAAGGCTGGGCTTCCAGCCCACGCACGTAGGTGTCTACTAAATGGTAGCCATCTGCGCCGCCGCCTGGAGTCAACAATACAAGTTTATCTGCGGGTTGAAGCTGTAATTCTTTTCGCAAAACCTGGCGAGATTTAATCCCTGGCTCTCGTCGAATGTAGCCGCAGAATCGAGTTTTTTGAACAACAGCAGGAGGAAACTGATATTCGTGACGCACATCAAAAATTTCTGGAATTCCCACCACCCACACCTGATCATACAGGTTGGCGATCGTGTCATAGTAGCCATGCCGCTGCCATTGGGCGATCGTTGCTTCTGGGCGATCGAGAATATCGCGTAGCAGCAACACTAATTTAGTCTCAGGCTGATGCATTTTAATGTAGCTGAGTGTTGCCTGAAGTTCTTGCTGTAAGCCATCTGGCTTTTTATCGACTAAGATCAGGTCTGGCTTGAAGTTTTGAACGGTAGATAGAATCAAATCTGATCGTAACTTTACCGCATCGTTCAGGTCAGTTTCCAGGTATTTAGAAGATACAGTACCTGATTCATCTCTTCCCAAGCAAGGTAGCTTGATATAATCTAATCCTTGAGGTAAACGTAAACTGTGTAGCGCAGGTGAACCAGAAATAACCAGAATTGATACCTTGGGATATGCCTTGATGAGATACTGACAAATTGCCAGCATCCGGCGAATGTTCCCTAAACCGAATGCATCGTGGGAATAAACGATGAGTCTCATTTGTAAACCTCTTCGATGCGGATATTGTGCAGAAGTTTAGAGTCAGATTATAGTCCAATTGCTTTAGGCTACTTGAGCGATCGCAGGAGGCGATTGTCGAGTTACGTCAAGCAAATTTCCTACCGAAGGGCGACCGATGCCAACACAGTAAAAGCCTGCTGCTGCCATTGTTTCTGGATCAAGACAGTTCCGACCATCAATCATAACGGCTGTAGTCATTCGTTCTGCCAGCATGGCAAAGTTGAGTTGGCGGAAGTTTCTCCAATCGGTTACAAGAACGATCGCATCACAGTCCTCTGCGAGTTGATAAGGTGTAGCACTGAGAATGACATGATCTGGAATTTCTTGAGCGCCATGCGTTTCTTTAACATACATTGGATCATAGGCTTTCACCTTTGCACCTAGGCGGTTAAGATAAACCATCAGGTCAAGTGCAGGCGTGTCCCGAATATCGTCTGTATCGGGTTTAAAGGTAAGCCCAAGTAAGCCGATCGTCTTGCCCTTCAAGATGCCTAGCACCTGCTGAAGCTTTTCAACCGCTAGCAACCGTTGACGCTGGTTTGCCTTGACAGCAGCTTGAAGCAACTGAGCTTCATAACCATAGTCTTTTGCGGTATGGATTAGAGCAGATACATCTTTTGGAAAACATGATCCTCCCCAACCAATTCCTGCTTGCAAAAACTTGCTGCCAATACGAGAATCCAAACCAATGCCCTGCGCTACCTGGGTAACATCTGCCCCCACCCGATCGCAAATATTGGCAATTTCATTAATGAAACTAATTTTGGTTGCCAAAAATGCATTAGCCGCATATTTAATCATTTCAGCCGAGCTCAAATCTGTGACCACGATTGGCACAGGTGGTAAGGAAGCATCTTCGGCAAACTGACGATCGATAATAGGCGTATAGAGTTCCTGCATTTGGCAAATCGCGCGATCGCTGTTGCTGCCTAGCACAATGCGATCAGGATTAAACGTGTCATAAATTGCTGATCCCTCTCGCAAAAATTCTGGATTGCTGACCACATCAAAATTGGCTGTGACTAGATCAGGTCGTGCTGCGATCGCATCTATGATAATTCGCTGTACCCAATTGCCCGAACCGATCGGCACTGTCGATTTATTCACAATGACTTTATAGCCAGTAGTTAAATGAGCGCCAATACCCTGAGCAACAGCCTCTACATAGCGTGTATCACTTTCTCCAGTGGGCAGTGCTGGTGTGCCGACTGCAATAAATATGATAGTGCTTTGAGCAATGGCTGTACCCAAATCGGTTGTAAACTGTAATCGTCCTGCTCGTACCGCGGGCTGAACAATTTCTAGCAGTCCAGGTTCATAAATGGGAAGCCTTCCAGACTGCATTAAAGCAACCTTTACCTCGTTATTGTCTACGCAAATAACATGATGTCCGACATGAGCTAAACAAGCACCCGTAACAAGACCAACATACCCAGTACCCACTACACAAACTTTCATAAAGACACCTCTTTACCAATATATTGAACGATGAGCTATGAACTTGAACTCATTTGCTTGAGCAATGAATGATGAACCATGCTTGATGAGACCTAGTCAATGAAACTGCAACTGCAACTTTCATGCTTGTTGGCGTTAATTTACAGATTGCCAGTTCATCATGAGATGGATTTAAAGAATTCATGAGATAGCTCTCATATTGACCCAGAGGGACTAGCAGCATTGATTTTTGCACAATTGTTTATTCAAAATGCTTAAAACAGGGCTGTATCCAGAAAAGATTTGCTTTAGCCTCAGCCCTTCTCGCTCAAAAGAAGCTCAGTAGACCAGTCTAATTAATATTAGACGTGGGGAAATATCAGACGTAGTTTGGGCATCGTGCCCACAAGCGAGACGCTTGCCCTACGGCTATCTGTAAATTAATTACGCCCGCTTACTTAGTGTAGATATAAGCCATCTTTCAATCATTGACAATCAGAGCGTTGAGGAGAGGTCGAGAGAGGAGAAAAATTTATTTTAATTCGTGCAGCGCATCAAAAAACCGGGTCTGAAATTGGCAAGTCCACACTTCGGTCAGTCATTTCAGGCGATCGAGATTCTTCTGCCATACTTTTTTACTGCTTTCCCTACAACGCTTTAAATAAATTGAGGGATAAATGCAATAAATTCATTTTAATAAAGTGAGTGATAGCAGCCTTCACGAGGTAAACCCAATGCCATGAATTCTCACCGTATGCACTTTTGGGATGCACTTTTGAACACTGTTTATTATCAAAACCCGATCGAAAGATTTTGTTATCGTCTTTAAAGCATATTATTGACCAAATTGTAAGAGCCGGACAGATTCACAGCAATTCTCAATCGTGGCTAAAAATCTGTATAGAAAAAATCTGTATAGAGTAAAGCGGGACGCACCAAACTTTAGCAGCAGTGCATTAAGCGAAAGCAGAATAAGACCTATGGGGGTGCCTTACCCATCCAAGAAATGGCTACAGCACCAGAGTTCATTGACGTTGTCTGTCATTTAGGGCGGTAGCGATCGCGCTAAACAGCTACACTAAACGAGGAGCGAGACCAGAAAAATTGCATATTGCAAAGGTTGTCTGTTGTTTGGGTTTTAGTAAATGTTTGGGCTTTAGTGAAATAAGGAGAGATTGATGACTGCTTCCAAAATCCTTGCTTTTGCCGGAAGTGCCCGTAAAGATTCCTTCAATAAAAAGCTGGTAAAAATTGCTGCCGAGGGAGCCAGAGTTGCAGGTGCAGCAGTCACCTATCTAGATTTTCGTGACCTGCCCCTACCCCTTTATGATGAAGACTTAGAGGCGGCTCAGGGTTTGCCAGAAAATGTCCGCCAACTCAAGGCTCTGATGAAACTCCATCAAGGATTCCTGATTGCTTGTCCGGAGTACAACAGTTCAATTACGCCCTTGCTCAAGAACGCGATCGATTGGGCATCCCGACCTGAACCGGGCGAACCCTCCTTATCGTGCTTCAAAGATAAGGTTGCGGTGTTGATGAGTTCTTCCCCTGGAGCGTTGGGAGGGTTACGAGGATTGGTGCATGTCCGCTCAATTCTGGGCAATATTGGCGTGATCGTGCTGCCCGATCAGAGGGCGATCGGGAATTCACATCAAGCCTTCGATGCAAATGGCAACCTCAAGGATGCATCCCAACAGGCATCCATTATGCAACTCGGCAGCAAGCTGGCAACAGTGACCACCCAATTAAATCGGTAATCTGCCTAAAGGGCACCCCTCCACCCCTCCACCCCTCAAATCAAAAGCTGGCAATCTACTAGCTCAACTTCTGTAATTTTTGTGGGTTAAAAAGTACGGTATCTTGGTCGGAATACTGTACTTTTGCGGCAAGATAAGGTTAACTAGAGAGTTATAATCCAGTATCTCGACAAACTTACTGTAGATTCTGTGAAGGAGTCCTTCCCGATGGAAAATTTTAGATTTCGCTCATTGAACAAATTTCTGGCACTGCTCTTAGTCGGCGTAGGTTTCACTCTGGCAATTGCAGCCTGCACTTCCTCTACAAGCTCCAGCAGTTCGCCATCGGGAGGAAACGCAGCAAAAGAGCCTGTAGAGTTGACTCTGGTTTCCTTTGCGGTGACCCAAGCGGCATACGAAAAAATTGTGCCGCTGTTTGCTGAAAAGTGGAAGCAAGAACATAACCAAGACGTTTCTTTCAATCAAAGCTACGGTGGATCTGGCTCTCAAACCCGCGCCGTAATTGATGGGTTGGAAGCTGACGTGGTGGCGCTAGCGTTGGCGCTAGATACCCAAAAGATTGAGAAAGCTGAATTGATTCAACCAGGTTGGGAGAAAGAAGCCCCTAACGATAGTATTGTCACCCAGTCGGTCGCGGCATTGGTCACCCGAGAAGGTAATCCCAAAAATATTAAGGGCTGGGCAGATTTGAGCCGCCCTGATGTGAAAGTGATTACCGCTAACCCCAAAACCTCGGGAGGCGCTCGCTGGAATTTTTTGGCATTGTGGGGCGCGATCGGTCAAACGAGCGGAGATGCCGCTAAAGCTGAAAACTTTACTACAAAGGTGTTCAAAAATGTCCCTGTTTTGCCTAAAGATGCCCGCGAAGCTACAGACGTGTTTTTTAAGCAAGGGCAAGGCGACGTGCTAATTAATTATGAAAATGAAGTATTGCTAGCAAAGCAAAGAGGGGAAGCTCTGCCCTTTGTGGTTCCTGACCCCAATATTTCCATCGATAACCCGATCGCCGTAGTCGATGCTAATGTCGATCGCCATGGCACCCGGGAAGTCGCAGAGGCTTTTGTGCAGTTTGTATTTACGCCAGAAGCGCAAAGGGAATTTGCCAAAGTGGGCTTTCGTCCTGTGGATGCTGGGGTTACGAAGGAATTTGCTAAAGATTTTCCTGCCATTAAAAAACTATTCACCATTACAGATTTAGGTGGTTGGGAGCAGGTGCAGAAAACTTACTTTGACGATGGTGCAATCTTTGACAAAATTCAGGTTCAGGTTGGTCAATCTTAAATTCCTCAGCTTGTGAGGATAGCCTTCTGTGTTGCCCTGGCACCCAGGACTATCCTGCATGAGGTTCCTCAAAGATTTTAAAAGGATCAGTAGCTCAAGTTCGAGCGGCACTCCTTTATATTAATGATCTGGATTTAGAGAGGTGGTTGGATTCGGACGCTCAAAATGAAAGTTGGTAAAACTATGAGACTGTTGAAAAGGCGATCTTCTTAATCCTAGAAACAAAATCTCTAAAAACTCAAAAATACCCGCCGTAATCAACCTGTATGTCAATTTCATCCTCTCCTGCCCGATCGCGCCGCAAAAGTGCATTAGCCCAATTCACTGGCTTATCCATTCCTTGGAAAGTGACCTGGGTTTACCTCACCATTATGTTGTTTCTGCCCATGGCGGCTTTGGTCTTAAAGGCAGCCACTCTCAGCCCTGCTGATATTTGGCAAGTAGCCACCAGCCCAACGGCTCTTTTCTGCTTACAATGTCACTTTTGTGACCGCCTTTATTGCTGCTGCCATCAATGGCGTGGTGGGGGTTGCAGTTGCTTGGGTCTTAGTGCGCTACGAGTTTCCCTTTCGCAAAATTTTTGATGCGGCGATCGACTTACCCTTTGCCTTACCCACGGCTGTTGCCGGTTTAACCATTGCCACGATTTACAGCGAAAATGGCTGGATCGGTTCGTTACTCGCTCCCCTAGGAATCAAAGTTGCCTTTACTCGATTAGGGGTGGGCGTTGCCATGCTGTTCATCTCTTTACCGTTTGTAGTCCGCACTGTGCAGCCGGTTTTACAAGGGATGGAGCATGACCTTGAAGAAGCAGCTTGGTGCCTAGGAGCTTCTCAGTGGGAAACGTTTTGGAAGGTCGTTTTACCCCCTTTGATGCCTGCGGTGCTCACGGGCGTAGCCTTGGGATTTGCTCGTGCAGTGGGTGAATATGGTTCTGTGGTTTTGGTGGCGGCAAATGTGCCGTTTCAAGACTTGATTGCCCCTGTGCTGATTTTTCAGCGTTTGGAGCAGTATGACTACGCTGGAGCAACGGTGATTGGTGTGGTGATGTTGCTGGTTTCTTTGGTAATTTTGTTAGGGATTAATCTATTGCAAGCTTGGGGAAGGCGCTATGACGGCTAATTTGCAGCAAGATTTTGGGGTGGATTCACTGCCGCCAGCACCCAAACCCACGAACAGAACGCAAGCGCCCTCTTGGGTAAAGAATGCTTTAATTGCCGGAGTTGTTTTTTATCTTTTATTAGTCCTATTTGTGCCCGCGCTCAATGTCTTTGTGCAGGCGTTTAGTGGTGGCATCAATGGGTTTTTAGAGACGCTGACGGATCGAGCATTTTTGAGTGCAGCGCGCTTGACGCTGCTGATGGCTGTGGTGACGGTGCCCCTCAATGCAATTTTTGGGCTCTGCGCGGCTTGGGCGATCGCTCGCAACAAGTTTCCAGGACGAGCACTGCTCATTAGCATTTTGGATTTGCCCTTCTCTATCTCGCCAGTGGTAGCAGGCTTAATGATTGTGCTGCTGTATGGGCGGAATGGTTGGTTTGGTCCCTGGCTACAAGCCGCAGATATTAAAATTCTTTTCGCAGTTCCAGGAATGCTATTAGCAACAGCCTTTGTCACCTTGCCGTTTATTGCTAGGGAAGTGATTCCGACGTTAGAAGAAATTGGTGCGGATCAAGAAGAAGCTGCAAAAATTTTAGGTGCGAGTGACTGGCAAACTTTTTGGCGAGTCACACTACCCTCAATTCGCTGGAGTTTGCTCTATGGCATCATTTTGACCAACTCCAGAGCAATGGGCGAATTTGGGGCGATCGTCGTCGTCTCAGGCAGCATTGCGGGAAAAACGCAAACTCTACCGCTGTTTGTAGAAGAGGCATACAAGCAATATCATACTCAATCTGCCTATAGCGCAGCAGTGTTGCTGGCAGGTTTAGCCGTGGTAACGCTGGTGTTGAAGGAAATTATGGAACGTAAAACCCAAATCAAAGATGCTGAGTAGTTTCTCTGACTAGAAAGCTTGTAAAACTTCTAGCCCGACCTAGCTTCACTCCTTTTACTCAAAGAGTGAAACTATTTTAAGACCAACGGATAGCTACCGAATGACTACCGAGCTTTATGGTTGAATGAACAATAAAAAGATGGCTGATTTTATTTTACTAACCTGACTATTGCAACAGTACTGCAACCGTTTTGGTTCATACTTTTCTTTTATAGCTGTAACTGCTGTGATTAGGTCAAATTAACCGCTGTGATTAACAAGGGGCTTAGAGGATGTTTGAAAGGTATCAAAGCGCTTTACACTCGCCCCCTAAATCCCCCATTCTGGGGATTTTGAAACAGAATTGGCTCAAAAGTCCCCCAGAATGATAGGGCTGATTCGTTAGTTGGAGAAAAAACTTAAACTCTGCATTGTGATATTGCTGCTATTTTGATGGCTAACGAGATTACAGAATTTAAGCAGTTTTCCCCTTGCTAGAAAATTTTCCCTACCCCAGAATGGGGGATTTAGGAGGCGGTTCGGATCACAATCTATACTTTTCAAACATCCTCTTAAGCCCCTTGTCCTAAGATTTAGCAACGCCCCTCTCCTCTTCAGCTAAGCCACCATATCAAACAACAGCACTTCTGCATCCGGGGCTGAGCCTTGCAGCGTCATTACCGATTCTTGGGCGATCGCCACTCCATCACCCGCCGTCAGGATCTGGTCATTGAGTTGCAGAGTGCCCCGTGCGACTTGCAACCACGCGACTCGTCCGGGCGCAAGTGGATAGTCAATCACTTCCCCTGCCGACAAAACAGCAGCATAAAGATTGATATCTTGGTGAATGGTAATCGATCCCTCACGCCCATCACGAGAACCCACCAGTTTTAACTGACCTTGCTTCTCGGCGATCGCAAAGTTTTTCTGCTCATATCCCGGCTCAATTCCTTTGTGCTCAGGCAAAACCCAGATTTGCAAAAATGCACAGGTTCAGTTTTAGAGGCATTATATTCGCTATGCCGAATCCCAGTACCCGCAGACATTCGTTGCACATCTCCCGGACGAATCACCGACCCGGTGCCAATACTATCTTGATGTTCTAGCGCCCCTTCAAGAACGTAGGAAATAATTTCCATATCTTGGTGTCATGGGTCGGAAACCCTTGTCCCGCCATCACTTTGTCTTCATTGATCACCCGCAGATCAGCAAAACCCATGTGGTTAGAGTCATAGTACTGACCAAAAGAAAAGGTGTGGCGGCTATCTAGCCAACCCAAGTTAGCGATACCCCGGTCTTGAGCAGGTCGAATTGTCATCATTTTAGATTCCTCCTAACGTCTGTAGGCGACTGGTTTTAGGAACACTTCAATTATGTATTGAATCTAAACAAAAGACAATATGCTATTTTAGACACACACTGTCTTCAAATTAAATACAATGTATGGATAAGTTTGAACAAATGCGTGCCTTTACTCAAGTGGTCGTCTCTGGGGGGTTTGCCGCAGCGGCGCGCCACCTAGGACAGTCGCGATCGGCGATTAATAAACTGGTGATTGCTTTAGAAAATGAATTAGGGACGCAACTGCTTTATCGCAGCACGCGGGTAGTACGCCCGACTGAAACAGGTCGGGATTT
Source organism: Leptolyngbyaceae cyanobacterium CSU_1_4 (assembly GCA_012034615.1). Classification (GTDB taxonomy): domain Bacteria; phylum Cyanobacteriota; class Cyanobacteriia; order Elainellales; family Elainellaceae; genus Timaviella. Next base: position 19,916 of record JAAUPA010000017.1, read on the forward strand.
TACGAGCGTTGTATAGAGATTTTGGCAAGTTTAGAAGAAGCAGAGCGATCGGTAATGCAGCTTCAAGTCGAACCTAAAGGCAGGCTACGGGTTAATGCCCCCATGACTTTTGGCACAATGTACCTTGCTCCGGCTTTAGCCGATTTCTTGAGGCAATACCCCCACCTTCAGGTACAACTCACACTCAACGATCGCTTCGTAGACCCCATAGAAGAGGGCTTTGACGTGACCATTCGCATTGCCGAACCGCAGCCCAATGCCACGTTATTGGTACTGCCTTTAGCCCCTGCACCACGGGTGCTGTGTGCTTCTCCAGCGTATTTACAAACCCATGCAGCACCCACTCACCCGGCAGAACTGCGTGACCATTCCTGTTTACATTACGGACAAATGGCGATCGAAAATCGGTGGACCTTAACCGGAGCAGACGGCGACCATACGGTAATAGTTCAGGGCGCGTTGTGTTCTAATAATGGCGAAGTGTTGAGAGAAGCTGCGATTCATGGATTGGGAATTACCCTATTACCTCGATTTATTGTAGAACCTGCACTCCAAGAGGGGAGTTTGCAAATTGTGCTGCCGACCTATCATTTTTCTGAACTTTCTATTGATATTTTGTATCCTGTCAACCGCCATTTATCAACTAAAATTCGGTTACTGGTTAGTTTCTTGAAGGAACAATTTGCATCCAATCAGTAAGTTACTCTGGATGGGTTTGAAAGAGGTGTGCAGTGTTGAGGCTGTGCTAGTTTTGCTCATCAACTTCATTCTTACAGTCATTCTTATAGTCGTTCTTACATCTATTCTTACAGCCATTCTGGTCTCGCTATTCTGGACATTGCCTTAAAGCTAACTTCTCTCCATTATGCAACCCTGAGATCAACTAGATTCGGCAGCATAGTCATTCAAAATAATAGTATCTCAATGAGCCGAACGCTTACCTCAGCTCACACCTAGGATGAGAGCATTATCTTCAACAATGATTTGATACACCTATCCATAATTTTTCAAGGGTTTAAGGCACAACCAGAAAAACCTAAATTTCTATAGCAATCCCATCTGATTGATGAGAAAACCCCGGGCGTTGTTGAATGGAGGGAGTTGAATTGAAAGATGAAGAGATGAACGTCCCCTCACCCTAGCCCTTTCCCTAATGGAGAGGGGATCAGAACTCTGGATTCCTTCTCCCTAGGGAGAAGGGTTGGAGATAAGGTAAATCATATCGGTATTCAGCACCGCCCCTACGAGTAATTAACAATTTAGGATTGCTATAGCCCACCCAAATTTGGCAAGAGCTAAGACTGGGTGGAGCAACCATCTTAAGCAACAACAACCGTCACAAGTTTGTCACGTCAAAACTCTATCTTGGGAACATGAGCTTAGTACAAAACTAATTTCTTTCTCCTCAAATTCCCTGTAAAGACTAGACACTTTACTTCTCTCATTTTCTATACCTGAGTATCGAGACTTCATATGGCTAACTCTACATCAATTTGCTTAAACGATCGCTTGCCTGCACCTGCTCGATCTTTAGAGCGATCGCTCCACGCTCCTACTCAATTAGTTGTCATTGATGCCGGAGTAGAAAATTCTTCTACGTTAGCCAACGGAGTTCACCCTTCTGCAAAAGTTCTTGTTCTAGACTCAGATCAGAACGGAATTATGCAAATTAGCCAAGTATTGCGATCGCATCCTGCCATCACAACTCTGACGATCTTGGCGCATGGAATCCCTGGATGTATTGATCTTGGCAATACATCTCTCAGCAACGACACCATTACTCGCTATGGCTGGGAACTATCGACTTGGTTTGCCCGTGCTCATAAGCCGCAAATTCATCTCTACAGTTGCAACCTAGCCCTTGGCAACTCTGGAATTGAATTCATCCAAACTCTGCATCGCCTGACCCAAGCCAGCATTGCTGCATCCACTGAATTCATTGGACACACCGCTTCAGGCAGCAACTGGCATCTTAACTATCAACTTGGGCAAATTGATACTCAAAACCCGATCGCCCTAGATATTCTAGAATCTTATCCAGGTGTACTCGCATCCCCCATCATCACTGATGCCGTCACCACACCCCGATCTACCGCTGAAGAAACCGTTATCAGCATCACAGGATTGACCATTAGCGATACCGACGGCGATACTCAAACAGTTACCGTTAGTGTTACCGAGGGAACGATCGCTCTAGCTACTGGCTCTGGAGTCACGGTTACCGGAAGTAATGCGACGAGTATTACTTTTACCGGAACAGTCGCCCAAGTGAATGCCGCCATTAATGGCATGAACTATACACCTAGTTTAAACTATGCTGACACCACTACGTTGAGCATTTCTAGCAACGATGGTACAACGACAGCTTCTAAATTAGTGGCGATCGCTGTTACTCCTGTTAACGATGCCCCGACGATCGCTCCCTCAGCCGCTACCGTTGCAGAAGGCGGCAATGTCACCTTTGTTGCCACCAACTTTGGCATCGCCGACGTAGACAACATTGCAGCTCAAATCATCGTCAAAGTTGCTGCCCTTCCCAGTAAAGGATTTCTCGTCCTAGATGGAGGAAAACTGGCAGTTGGATCATCCTTCGCCTCCGATCGCATTCCCGATCTGCAATACGTCCATGATGGAACACAAACCACTGTTCCCGGCGGCACCAGTGATAGTTTTAGCATCACAGTCGCAGATGGAGCAGGCGGCATCATCAGTTCCACCGCCATTGCCATTACCATTACACCAATCAACCAATTGCCTACCGTAGCTGGCTCAGCTATTTTGTTTGAAGGTGAAGCCAACAAGCCTGTCACCCTCACCATTAGCGACCTAGATCAAACCGCTGCCACCTACACCATCAAAATTCTTTCCCAGCCTGTTAATCCGGCTCACGGAACCTTGACCTTTAACGGCACAGCCGTGACCGTCGGTCAAACCTTCTCCTCTGCCGACCTTGCTAATCTTAAGTACAGTCACTTTGGCAACGACGAAAACTTCGGCAATCCCCCCAATGTCACCTTCAACGTTGAAGTCCTAGACGATGGCGGCGGCACAGGTGTACCTGGAGCAAAAACTGCAACCGTTACCCTAGGCATCAAACCCAACAACGATGATCCAATCCTCGCGATAAATACAGGCATAACCCTTGATACAACATCAGCCCGCGAAGTTGTCATCACCAACACCAACCTAAACGTTACTGATCCTGATTCAGGCATTCCTCAGCTCGCCTATACCCTCAGCCAAGCGGTCGATCCCACATTAGGTTCATTGCAACTTAATGGCAGCAAGATTGGACTAGGTGCAACCTTTACTCAAGCCGATATTAACCAAGGGCGACTAAAATACGTTTTTAACCGTAATACTACAGCCGGACAAAGTTTTACCGACAGCTTTAAGTTTGAAGTTCGAGACAGCAGTATTACAGAATTTCCCACGGTTCGAGAAGGAGGCGTTTATAGCGGCGGAGCCCTTGCTCAGAACACCTTTACTATCAGTATTTCAACTCCAGATGCAATTGTAGATGCAACCGGAAGCAACGCGCCCACGGTTGTCACCAATACCGCACCTGTCATCGCTAATAATCTCGGTATTGGGCAGCCTGCTGCTGGGTCTCCTACCCTCAATGAAGGCGGCTCAGTCGGAATCACTTCTGCCATGCTGTCGGTCAACGATCCTGATAACTCTCCAGAACAGCTCGTTTACCGTATTGAGAAGTCTCCCACTAACGGCACCTTTAAACTCAATGGTAATCCTGTCGGCTTGTATGGCTCCTTCACGCAGAAAGATATCAATGATGGCAAAGTCTCTTTTCAGCACGATAGCAGTGAAGACTTTATTGATGCCGATGTTACCTTTTCAGTCAGCGATGGCACTAACCTGCTCAGCAACCAGAAGCTTAAACTAGATGTCATTCCCCAAAACGATAACCCTGTCATTACCGTAGGCACAACGGTTTCATTGGCAGAAAGCACAGAAAAAACATTACGACTGCAAACTTTAGCCTCAGTGATGTCGATGGTTCTGGCGAAAAAACGGGACAAGGATTTGCCACTATTAATTCCCTTACCTTCAAAGTAACGGAACTACCTCTTAATGGCGATCTCTACGTTGATCAAGGCTCAGGCTATGTGAAAATCGATGCCTCAAACTTTGGAACATTGATCATCACGAACAATCAACTGACCAGCGGCAAGCTGAAATACGTTCATGCAGGTAACGAAAACGTTGCGGATAGCTTCAAAGTACAAGCCCTTGACGACTCTGGGGCTCTCAACAATTTTAGTCCTACCCAAACCATCAACATTGAGATTGCTAAAATTAACGATGCACCTGAACCATCAATCCCCGTGGTCAACCTTGTGGTTTCAGAAGCAGGAACGGGTATCATCAAAGGATCGAATGCTCTAGTCGGTGAGCCCCGACTCGTTTACACCGATCCCGATAACAATACAATTCAACGACAGTATGCTATTACCAGTAAAACAACTCATGGAGCCATTTTACTCAACGGCAAAACCCTCGCTGTCGGCAGTGTCTTCACCCAAAACGATTTAGACAATAACCGGGTTACTTACAAGCACGATGGCACGGAGTTCTACACCGATAGCTTCAACTTTGAAGTCCGCGATGGTGCTGCTCCTCCAGTTCCTGGCAGCTACGGCATTACCATTACTCCTACCAACGATTCGCCGACCCTTACTGTTCCGGTCACTCAGACATTTGCCACTACCACTCCTTTAGTATTCAGTGCTGCCAACAGCAATCGCATTACCTTTGCCGATCCTGATCTTGTTGCTCTTGATGTTGGCGAAACCGATATTATCCGCATCACTCTAGATCTACAAGCAGGTAGTGCTACGTATACAGGCAGCACCTTAACGCTAGGTTCAACCACTGGCGTAGCCGTGATTTCTGGTACAAACGGGGTCGCTGGCGGCAAGATTGTTTTTGAAGGTACAAAGGCAAATATCCAGGCGGCTTTGGATGGTTTACAAGCTCAAGTTCCCTTGGATGAAGATCGGATTGTTTCTCTAGTCGTCACTGTTGACGATCGAAATAATGGCGGATCCGATGCGCCTATTCCTCAGCCCACAACAGTTACTAAAACCATTAATATCACTGCTTCCAACGTTAACGATGCACCGACCATTCCCACTAAACCAGCATCGGTTACGGTTGCAGAAGATACGCCTCTCAGTTTCACGGGCGCAAATACGATCGCCATTCAAGACGTTGACTCATTTAGCACAGTCAATAACACTGTTACATTAACGGTCGCTCAAGGAATCCTAAATCTTGTTCCGGGTGGCTCCACTATTACCGGTGGTGCTAATGGATCTGGAACGATTACTTTAACCGGGAGCCTAGTGGCAATTAATGCTGCGATCGCCAGCCTCTCATACCAAGGCAACCCCGAATATAACGGTGGCGACAACCTGAGCATTACGTTCAATGATGCAGGCAACCTGGGTACAGGCGGCACCCAAAGCGTTACTCAAAATATTCCGATTACAGTAACTCCTGTCAACGACGCACCCACCCTCTGGCTCCTGGCTCAACATTGGCGATCGAAGACGGCAACCCTCTCAACTTCAGCGGTGCCAATCTCATTTCTATTGACGACGTGAAAGATCTCGGGATTAATGGCAATGGTTTAGATACCTTTACCGTCACCGTTGAAGCATTGAACGGCGCTACACCCTATGGGAGTGTACAAGTTACAACAGGCTCAGGCGCTACAATTAGCAATGACAACACGGCTTTAGTAACCATTTCAGGCACTAAAGCCCAAGTGAACGCTGCCCTCAATGGGCTGTCTTATACTCCCGCAGATAATAACGTAGATGCCACGGTTACCCTCAAAGTCACTGCCAAAGATCAAGCGAATGGTGGAACGGCGATCGGGGGTGCAGGGGGTGAATTGACCGATATCAAGAACATCCTGATTAACGTGAGCGGTGTCAACGATGCACCTGTCGTGACGGCTCCCACTAGCGTCATAGTAACTGAAGATATACAGTTTGCTTTTGCTGAAAATTCTCTCAAAGTTGATGATCCCGACGATTTTGGTAAACCGTTAAAAGTAACGCTGACGGTGGGTAACGGTACCCTGATCCTGGGTTCAACGACAGGGTTAACAGTGACAGGAAGCGGTGCAACTCGAACTCTTCAAGGTAAAGAGACCGATATCAATGCCGCTCTCAACACTCTTAAATACCAAGGAAATTCTGATTACAATACCTTGGGTGGCAGCAAGGATACGTTGACCATTTTCGTTGAAGACTTGGGCAACTCTGGTACAGGTGGTGCCAAAACAACCACCAAGACTGTAGACATCACCGTTACCCCTGTTAATGATGCACCCGTAGTTCCAGGTTCTGCCAGTGTTACTGTCACCGCTGTTGCAGAAGACTCAACCAACCCTGCTGGAATTAATACTTTCACACTGCTCAACAGCAAATACAGTGACATCAAAGATACTGTGAGCGGAGGCTCAACCGCCACGCCCCTGGCAGGTATTGCCATTTACACAAACCTTGCTTCAGCAGCCCAAGGTAAATGGCAATACAACACGAGCGGCAGTTGGGTGGATGTTCCTACAACTGTTAGCAGCACATCCGCTCTCATTCTTCCTGCTACTGCCGATCTCCGGTTCCTTCCCAACGCCAATTTCAACGGTGTACCCGGTAACCTCAGAGTCTATCTTTCTGACGGCACGGGCGGACTTCCCCCAACAGGCAGTCTATCCAACCTCTCTGCTGCTAACCGTGGCAATGCAACCCAATGGTCAACAAATCCCGTTAGCATCACCACTACTATCAGCGCCGTCAATGATGCCCCGATCGCCGCTGGTACAGCGTCCCTAGGCAGCGTTAATGAAGATGTGACCACTCCTCCCGGAGCCACTGTTACTAGCTTATTTACTCCGACATTCTCTGATAGCACCGATCAAGTTTTGGGGGGCTCAACGGCGAATACTTTAGCGGGAGTTGCAATTGTTGGGAATGCCTCCACAGCGGCACAGGGCGCTTGGCAATACTTCAATGGAACAAGCTGGGTCGCGATCGCAAATCCCACTCCAGGCGCTGCTTTAGTCATTGGCGCAGCAACAGAGCTCCGCTTCCTCCCCAATGCAGATTTTAACGGCACTCCTGGTGGTCTTACGGTCAACTTAATTGATAGTTCTGGCACAGCGACAACCGGAAACATCCTTGATTTAACTGTCTTAGGCACAGGTGGAATCACGCCGTACAGCAGTGCTACCATTCCTCTGACCACTTCAGTCATCTCTGTGAATGATGCCCCTAACGGTGCTGACAACGCAAAGACTATTGCCGAAGATACAAGTTATACCTTTGCCGCGATCGATTTTGGTTTCAGCAATTCTGCTGATCCAACTGACAGTTTATCAGCGGTGAGAATTAGCAGTTTGCCAACTAATGGGAAACTACAACTGAATGGTGTTGACATCACGGCTGCAAACGTTGTTGTTTCATTAACTGACATCAACAGTGACAAACTCAAGTTCATCCCTGATCTGAATGAAAATGGCACACCTTACGGCAACTTTACTTTTGCAGTCAAAAGACAATAGTGGTATAGCAGCTACCGAGTTTGACTCGGCTCCCAACACCTTCACTTTCAACGTTACTCCAGTCAGCGATTCGCCCACGGGGCAAGACAAGACGATTACGGCGATCGAAGATACAGGCTATGCCTTGGTAACCGCTGACTTCGGCTTTGCTGACGTTGATGGCGATACCTTCAGCAGTGTTCGCATTGACACGCTACCCACCAATGGCACCCTCAAACTCAACGGTACATCAGTCATGGTTGGGCAAGATATTGCGGTAGCTGACATTGTTGCTAGCAAACTGGTTTTCATTGCTGCCCCAGATGCGAATGGCGCGAACTATGATAACTTCAACTTCTCTGTCAAAGATAACAGTGGTGATCTAGCCACCGAGTTTGATCTCGCTCCTAACAAAATTACCTTCAACGTCACCCCCACAAATGATCCACCCACCGGGCAGGATAAAACGATTACAGCGATCGAAGATATAGGCTATTCTCTGACCGTTGCCGACTTTGGCTTTGCCGACATTGATGCAGGGGATAGTCTGTCTGGAGTTCGGATTGACACGTTACCCAGCAACGGCACCCTGAAGTTGAATGGTGTTTTAGTCACAGTCGGACAACTCATCACCACTGCTGATATCACTGCAAACAAGCTGGTATTCACCACAGCCTTGAACGGTAACGGTAACAGCTACGATACCTTCACCTTCTCTGTCAGAGACAGCAGTGGTGATTTAGCAACCCAATTTGATACTGTCCCTAATACCATCACTGTTAACGTTACACCTGCCAACGATCCACCCACGGGGCAGGACAAAACGGTTACGGCGATCGAAGATACAGGCTATCCTCTGACCGTTGCCGACTTTGGCTTTGCTGACGTTGATGGCGATTCCTTAAGCGGCGTTCGCATCGATACCTTACCTAGCGGCACACTTAAACTCAACGGCGTTCTAGTGACCATCGGACAAGTCATCCCAACGGCAGACATTACCGCAGGAAACCTTGTTTTCACCCCGGTGCTCAACACCAACGGCACTAACAACGATACCTTTACCTTCTCTGTGCGAGACAGTAGTGGCGATGTTCTTACTCAGTTCGACACCGCCCCCAACACTCTGACCTTCGACGTTACCCCCGCCAACGATCCACCCACGGGGCAAGACAAAACGATCCCCAGCGTCGAAGACACGCTCTACGTTTTCACCATCACTGACTTTGGCTTTAGTGACATCGATACCAGCGATACTCTCTCTGGCGTTCGCATTGACACCTTACCAGCCACTGGCACGTTCCAACTCGATGGGATAGATGTTGCGGCTGGACAGATCATTAACGCCGCCGATATTGCAGCAGGTAAGCTAATCTTTACCCCTGTTGCAAACGCTACTGGAAATAATGCCTTCGACTTCTCGGTTCGAGACAGTAGCGGAGACCCAGCAACAGAATTTGACCTGGTGCCTAACACGATCATCCTCAATGTTTCACCCAACAACGATCCGCCGACTGGACAAGACAAAACGATCTCCAGCGTTGAAGATACAGGCTATCTACTGACCACCGCTGACTTTGGCTTCAGCGATATTGATCCAGGCGACACCCTATCTGGGGTTCGCATCGATACCTTACCCAATGGAACACTCAAACTTAGCGGTATCCCCGTAGCGATCGGACAAGTTATCTCTGCTGGAGACATTACCGCTGACAATCTCATCTTCATGCCCGTACTTAATGCTAATGGAGGTGACACCTTTACCTTTTCGGTTAAAGACAGCAGCGGTAACACTATCAGTGAGTTTGACACCGCCCCTAATACCCTCACCTTCAACATAGCCCCTGTTAACGATCCACCGAGCGGTCAAGACAAAGCGATCGCCCCTTCCGAAGATACCCCCTATATTTTCACCCCAAGCGACTTCGGCTTCAGCGATATTGATCCGGGTAATATCCTGTCTGGCGTTCGTATCGATACCCCTCCCACCAGCGGCACATTCACCCTGAATGGAGGAGTCGTTACCCCTGGACAAATAATCAGTGCCACCGATATCGCCGCAGGACAACTCGTCTTCACTCCGGCACCCCATTCTAACGGCAGTAACAACGCCGCCTTCACCTTTTCCGTTAGAGACAATAGCGGCGACCTTGCAACCGAGTTTGATCCGTCGCCCAACACCATTACCTTTAACGTTACTGCTGTCAACGATCCGCCCACCGGACAAGATAAGACCCTCAGCGCTATTGAAGACACAGGCTATCCGCTGACTACTACCGACTTTGGCTTCAGTGATATTGATTCTGGCGATACTCTCTCTGGCGTTCGCATTGATTCATTACCCAGTGGCACACTTGAATTAAACGGAATTGGCACCACAATTGGACAAGTTATTTCTACGGCGGATATCGTTGCTGGAAATCTAATTTTCACGCCTGCTCTGAACTCAACGAGTAATGATATCTTTACATTCTCTGTGAAAGATAGCAGCGGAGATACAGCAACGGAGTTTGACACCCTTCCAAACACCCTCACCTTCAACGTTACGCCTGTTAATGATTCACCTACGGGGCAAGATAAAACGGTTCCGACCGTTGAAGATACGCCCTATATTTTTACCCCCACCGACTTTGGCTTCAGCGACATCGATCTGGGCGATACCCTCTCTGGGGTTCGTATCGATAGCCTGCCTGCTAGCGGTACATTCAGCCTTAATGGTGGGGCGATCGCTCCTGGTCAAGTCATCAGCATCGCTGATATTACAGCAGGAAAACTGGTATTTACGCCTGTAGTCAATTCAAGTGGCAATATTTCATTCGCATTTTCTGTCCAAGATAGCAGCGGCGACTCGGCAACTGAGTTTGATCTTGTTCCCAACACCTTCACCCTCAGTATTGCCCCCAGCAACGATCCGCCCACTGGACAAGACAAAACTATCTCAACGCTCGAAGACACAAGCTATTTACTAACCACTGCCGACTTTGGTTTCAATGATATTGATGGCGATACCTTCCAAGGCGTTCGGGTAGATACTTTACCTAGCGGTATACTCAAGCTGAACGGAGTCACAGTGATTGCAGGAGAATTCATTTCTGCTACAGATATTACTGCAGGGAAACTCATTTTACCCCTGCTGCGAATGCTAGCGGTAACGATATCTTTACCTTCTCTGTTCGAGACAGCAGCGGCGAGATCGCCACAGAGTTTGACAATACACCGAATACAATTACCTTCAATATCACCCCCGTCAATGATCCGCCGACTGGGCAAGATAAGGCGATCGCCACCCCCCAAAATGCCTCCTATACTTTCACCATCCCTGACTTTGGCTTTACCGATGTAGACCCCGGCGACACCCTCTCCGGCGTTCGCATCGACACGCTACCCACCAACGGCACATTTCAACTGAATGGAGTTGCCGTCACTGCTGGACAAGTCCTTAACCCCGCCGACATTGCGGCAGGAAAGCTCGTCTTTACCCCTGCCCTCAATGCCACAGGTCTAAACTACGCCAACTTCAACTTCTCGGTAAAAGACAGCAGCGGTGATGCCACCACTGAATTTGATCCGATTTCCAATACCATCAGTATTAGCGTTGACTTCATCAACACGCCGCCTACAGGTCAAGATAAAACTATCATCACTCCCGAAGATGCCAGCCCTGTATTGACTACCAACGACTTCGGTTTTAGCGATGTCGATGCAGGTGATTCACTCTCGGGCATACGGCTCGATACGCTGCCCATTAATGGCACACTCCAACTCAACGGTGCATCGGTTGCACTCGGACAAATTATCAGTGCCACTGATATCGCCGCAGGACAACTCATCTTTATTCCTGTATCCAATGCTAACGGCAACAACTACGCGAACTTCACCTTTTCCGTTAGAGACAACAGCGGTGATGCTCCTTCACAGTTCGACACTGCACCGAATACCATTACGTTTAATGTTGCCTCTGTTAACGACTCACCCTCAGGACAGGATAAGGCGATCGCCACGCTCGAAGACACTGCCCATGTTTTCACCCCCGCCGACTTCGGATTTAATGATCCTGACCCCGGTGATGCGCTCAGCAGCGTTCGCATCGATACAGTGCCTACCAGCGGCACATTCGCCCTTAACGGTGTACCTGTCACACTGGGGCAAGTCATCAGCGCTACTGATATCGCAGCCGGAAAGTTCATTTTCACTCCCGCACTCAATGCAATCGGAGCGATCGATTTCACCTTCTCTGTCAAAGATAGCAGCAGCGACCCGAGCACCGAGTTTGACCCCACTCCTAACCAGATTACCTTCAACATTGCATCGGTCAAAGATGCGCCCACTGGGCAAGATAAAACAATCTCCGCCACGGGCGGAATCGGTTATCCTCTGACCGCTAATGACTTTGGTTTTGCTGATGCTGATGGTGATGCCTTTAGCAGTGTCCGCATTGACACTCTTCCTGTCAATGGAGCGTTCCAATTCAACGGCGCTAATGTTATGGCTGGGCAAGTCATCAGTACCACCGATATCGCAGCGGGTAAGCTCGTCTTCACAGTTGCCCCCGGCACTAATGGCAACAACTATGCCAACTTCACTTTTTCAGTGAAAGATAGCAGCGGCGATGCTTCTACCGAGTTCGATGCGGTTCCCAACACCATTACCTTTAATGTTGCCTCCAACCTTCCACCCAGCATCGATTTAGACGGTAACAATAGCAGCGGTATTACAGGTAACAACTATCAGGTGCTTTACACTCCTGGTCAGTTTGCTAAAATTGGCGACACCGATGTTAAAGTCACCGATGTAGACGACTTCAACATGGAGTCTGCCACTCTCATTCTGACTACTCGCCCCAACGGTTCCGATGAAAGTCTTGCTATCAGCGGAAGTTTACCCAGTGGAATCAATGCCACTGCCTACGATCCGCTCACTGGAATTCTGAAGCTCACAGGCAGTGCATCTATTGCAAATTACCAAGCAGCGATCGCTTCCATTACCTATCAGAACACCACTGTTGTGAAGAATACGAGTAATCGTACTGTTACCGTTATGGTGAATGATGGCGAGAAAGAGAGTACCATTGCCACGACCACCATTCTGTTTGACTCTGATGGCGATCGCGCTTCCGACTCTTCAGATCTAGATGACGACAATGATGGCATCCCCGACCTCACTGAACAAAACGGGAATCCTACCCGTGATACAGATGGCGACGGCATCTTAGACACTCTGGATCTAGATGCTGATAATGACGGCATTACCGATCTTCAAGAAAGCGGATTAAGCACCGTTATCATTGCAATCCTCGACAAAGACAATGATGGTGTGATTGACCCAACCCAGAATTTTGGCGGCAACGGTCTCTCTAACTCGTTGGAAACCACACCTGACAGTGGCATCCTCAATTACGCTCCTGTCGATACTGATGGCGATAAGAAGCCAAACTTTCAAGACCTTGATAGTGATAATGATGGTTTGAGCGATCTTTCTGAGAGCGGATCTGGCTATCTTGATGGCAATGGCGACAAGATGGTAGACGGCAAAGACTCTGATGGAGATGGCATTCTGGATCTAGCCGATAAAGGCGCTGGTTTTGGTGGCGGCAATCGTCCATCGTTTAAAGACAGCAACAACAATGGTACTCCGGACTTTATGGAAATATCCGTCAGTCCTCCTAAGGGTTCTAATGGTTCTGATACCATCATCGGCACTGATGGTGACGACATACTCAACGGCTTCAGTGATCTAGATATTATCTACGGTCGGGGGGGCAATGACCTCATCAATGGCGGTAGCGATCGCGATGTTTTACGAGGCGATGAAGGGAACGATACCATTAACGGAGGAACAGACAATGATAACATTCAAGGAGGAACGGGAAATGACAGCGTCAATGGCGGTGATGGTAACGACCTGATGCTAGGCAACGATGGCGATGATGTACTGAGTGGCGATCGGGGTAAGGATAAAATTTACGGTGGTCAAGGCAAAGACATTATCAACGGCAGTGATGGCAACGATCGCCTCCATGGTGATGAAGAGGATGACATTATTCGGGGCGATCGGGGTAACGACCTATTAGTGGGTGGACTGGGCAAAGATGAACTCACTGGAGGACAGGGACGCGACATCTTTAAATATCGTTCAGTGAAAGAATTCAGCGATATCATCACAGATTTTGAAATCATCAAAGACCGCTTTGATCTCCGCAAAATCTTCCATCGCAGAGGCTCCATGAGCAACCTTGAACTTCAACAAAGCGGCAAAGACACGATTGTGGGTGTGAGCTTCAAAGGCAAAGAATACACCCTTGGTCTGCTCGAAGATGTCAATGCTAATACTTTGAAAGCGCGCCACTTCAAGTTCTAAGAACCGGAAGGGAGTCATTCGGCTCCCTTTTCTCAGGTCTTTCATGATGCCTCCAGTTGTCTCGCTGAAACTGTTGGCTTCTCAGCCCTTGATAGGTTTTACTCTCGAAATAGGTAACCTATATCAGCGAGGAAATTCGTAGCATTTGTAGGACAATTCCAATGAAAGTTTTAAGCATCGCCGTATTGTTAATGCTGGCAGCATCTCCCTATGCAGCCCTTGCCCAAACCCCCAACATTTCCCGCATTCCCGCAAGACTAGGCGTTGAGCATAATAGTTCTCAGGGTGGCATTGACGGCACCAGTCGGCTCGAAGGCTTTATTCCCCTCGCTCAAACCGTCGGACAACGTATCACTTTCTTAGAAGGACAATTTCTTCTCGACAACGGCGGCAATGTGGGCGGCGATATTGTTTTAGGCTATCGCCACTATGATGCTAACAAAAACCGGATTTGGGGCGGATATGTTGGACTTGATCATCAGCAAACCGACGAAAACTCCTTTAACCAAATTGGCTTAGGGGTTGAAAGCTTGGGTAGAACTTGGGATTTTCGGGTGAATGCTTATCTTCCTATTGGTGACACGCGCGATTTAACCGATGAAAACAGTTTTGACAGTGGCTTCAGAAATGTCAGAGGGTTTCAACAACACCAATTTGTCTTGGGTAGAGAACGGACACGCCAAGTTATTAGCGATTACGAAGCCGCACTGGGCGGTTTTGATGCAGAGGTGGGTGCTCGGTTGGCTCATTGGGAAACGGGCGATTTACGCGGATATGGCGGGCTTTATTTCTATGATGCAGCCGGAAGCGATGGCGCGCTCGGTTGGCGGCTGCGTCTTGATGCTGATCCTAATCGCAATGTTAATTTGGGATTAGCGCTACAAAGTGATGAGAGATTTGGCACTAATTTATCATTCTCAGCGGCGTTCACATTTCCAGGAATTCGTGGGCGCGATCGCGTTCAGCCTGCTGAAACTGTTGTGGCTCGCCTTGGCGAACCCATTGCCCGGACTCCTGGTATTGTTATTGAAAATCAGCGCGAAGTAGATATCCAAGTTGAACACGATGTGCGTCCTTTAGAGAATCCTGAAGAAGATCGTCCCTATCGTTTCCAGCATGTGACGTTAGGATCTGCGGGTGGAGATGGGACATTTGAAAGACCATTTGGCACAGTGCAGGCTGCGCTTGACAATACTCGTTCTGATGGCAATGACATTGTGTATGTTGATCGCGGAAGTAATCCTGTAATTCCAGCTTTTACCATTCCCGATCGCGTTCAGGTCTTTTCTCAGGCTCCTGCTCAGTTCTTAGCAGGTCTACCGTTTCCCGGATTTCCTAGAACTAGGGTGCGGCTGCCCTTTTCACCCGTGCCAAATTACGACAATGGAATTTTGGTTCGCTTACCCTTATCTGGCGATCGCAACTTTCCTCGAATTCAGGGTGGCAGTGCCGATTTAGTAACGATGGGCGATCGCACCACTCTAGCTGGATTTCAGCTTTTAGATGCAACTGGGAATGGCATTGTGGCTAATAATGTGACCGATATAGAACTGCGAAGCAACACCATTAGCAATTCATCTGAGCGAGGCATTTTCCTGAATAACGTTGCGGGTAGCGTGGTCATGTTTGACAATACGGTAACAGCTTCTAGAGGAGGTGTCGGTTCGGGGCAAGGTCTTCTCATTCGCAATAGTATTGATGCTGCTGTTGAAGTGACCATAAATCGGCAGCGATTAGAGAATCAGCGAGTGGGACTGGAATTATTTTCAGAGGGCGATCGCTCCCGTAACATTGATCCTCAGCAAAACATCAGTATTCGCAACACGACTATTACTAACTCCCGCGAACAAGGCTTACACATTCAATCCAATGGTTCTGGGAACCAGCAGTTGTCCTTTCGGAATGGTGAAATTCGGAACAATGGCACCCAAGGCGTGTCAATTCAAGCCACGAATACGGGCTCTCAAGAGGTCTATCTGGATCAAAATTCCATTAGTAATAATGGGGATGCAGGTATTCAAGTTCAGGGGGGAATTGCCGGTGGAACCTCTACTTCTGCACAGGAAGTTTTTGTCCGAAATAACGTCATTGAGAACAATCGAGGAGCTGGTATTGATATCAATGCTAATGAAACTTCTGCACAGGAATTTGCGATCGGCAACAACATAATTCGGAACAATGGAGGTGCCGGAATTCAAGGCATATCCAACAACGCCTCGTTTCAGGAATATGTGACTGATGCTTCTAATGGATCGCAAGGGATTAGCAACAATATAATTTCTGGAAATGGCGGTCAAGGCATCAGTTTGCAAGCCAATGATATTTCTACATCGGTAACTGATTTTGTAAACAATAATGTATCTAATAATCAAGCGGGTTCTGACGATATAACAGTGGCATCGGCGAGCAATACGGCTAAGGTTTGCGTTGTAG
>JAAUPA010000247.1 GCA_012034615.1 Leptolyngbyaceae cyanobacterium CSU_1_4
CAAGTGGCGTTGGGCATCGCGTCACGATAAAACGCTCCAGTCCGGTTCATCTGAGAACGACTTTCCGGTGGGAGAAGCCTACTCTGTATGCGTAGCATCAGTGTAGGAGTATGTCACGTGAGGAATCCCGCCTATTGGGTCATTTAAGACTGGGGTTAAGCTATAAGCTGCCTGTCTTCTTTAATCTGGAAAAGCCAGCCCTGTTCTAGGGTCGCGGATGAACAAGCCCAAGGTGAGCGATCGCAACACCGCATCCCAAACCGGCGTAAACTGTTCAGCTTGATCACGACCCAAAATCCATTGTAATTAAACACTGCACGTTTGAGCCAATGCCAATGCAAGTGCGAGAATAAGCATCTCGCTCCCCTTCTTGGGCATCAATAAACTTAATCTCCATCCAGACAATTCGCGCCGTTTGCCGCTTGAGGGTGATCACTTCGCCCCACTCAGTCACATTGCGCTCGTCCTTTTCCATAATTTTTTTGAGGGTCGATTTCAGAGGAAACAGATCCCATTCTCCGGGCGGCAGAAGGTTGAAGGAAACCTCTAGGCGGCAGTCGTCATCGGGCGGATTGGCGTTGAGGAACCGGAAAGATTTTTCGTCGGGTTCAAAAATCCAGCCTTGGGGTACGTCCATGCGCACGGCTCCCCGCCCTGCCACAAAAATTTGGTAGCCAGGGTTGGTTTCCCAGCGATGATTGGGTTCAAGTTCGATCGTTTCCTTAATCCACTTCAGGTTGTTTTTCTTTCCCATCCGTCAAAACCCCTTGATTAACGACGACGTTCTTGCAACTTTCGATAAACCGCTTGGATGTCAACTTTGTGATATGCCAAGGCGACTAAGGTGTGATAGAACAAATCCGCAACTTCCCCCGCGATCGCCTCCTCTTCATCATCTTTAAACGCCATCACCACTTCTGCCGATTCTTCGCCAATTTTTTTAAGAATTTTGTTGTCGCCCCCGGCTAACAGCTTGCAGGTATAGGACTCTGAATTAGGATGGTCGCGGCGATCGCAAATGACTTCAAACACTTGCGACAACGTATCAGCAGGCGGCGCTTGCACTGAACCTTCGATGCGATGAAAACAACTGCGTTCGCCCGTATGACACGCAATATCACCAATTTGCTCAACCGTGACCAAGAGTGCATCACTATCGCAATCATAGCGAAGAGATTTTACGTGTTGAACATGACCTGAGGTGGCTCCCTTGTGCCAAAACTCAGCGCGCGATCGGCTCCAGAACCAGGTTTGTCCGGTCTCCATCGTCTTCGCCAACGATTCCCGGTTCATCCACGCCATCATCAGCACCGTGCCATCCAAATAATCTTGGACGATCGCAGGCACCAAGCCCTGCTCGTTGTAGCGGATTTGTTCCACTGGAATTGCCGACTGAAAGGAAGAAGCCATAAGAAAAAATTGCAGGTCAGTCTTCCATCCTACCGCCCCAACCCTCAAATCTTACCTTTGGTGAACGTATCGCACTGCTGAATATCTCCCGTTTTAAGTCCCCGTGAGAACCAACTGACCCGTTGCTCTGAAGAGCCATGGGTAAAAGATTCAGGCACCACATAGCCCCGTCCTCGCCGCTGGAGATAATCGTCACCAATTTGGGCAGCCGTATCCAGGGCTCCCTTAATGGCCTGTTCATTAATTAAGCCGCGCTGAGCAGTAGAATTGCCCCAGACCCCCGCGAAACAATCGGCTTGTAACTCTAGGCGAACTGAAAGATCATTGCTTGTTGCTTCGTCAGAGCGACTTTGCAGTTGGCGCACTTGTTCAGAAACGCCCAGCAAGGTTTGGATGTGATGCCCAATTTCATGGGCGATCGCATAAGACCGGGCAAAGTCGGCATCGGCTCCGGCAGTCGCTTGCACCCGTTGAAAAAAGCTCATGTCTAAATAAACTTTTTGATCAGGCGGGCAATAAAACGGACCCGTCGCTGCTTCTGCAAATCCGCAAGCCGAGTTCACCGAACCACTGAATAACACTAGCTTGGGAGGCTGATACTCTGCCCCCACTTGTTTCCGAAAAACCTGTGACCACACATCTTCCGTATCGCCCAATACGGCTCTGACAAAATCAGAATCGCGATCGTCGATCGGTGCCTCTTGGACATTAGAGGGCGCTGAAAGATCGCCGCCTTCCAGCCCACTGAGCACCGTGCTCGGATCAACGCCAAACACTAAGCTAGCTAGAAGCGCCAATACGACTCCACCAATACCCACACCTCCCGCCGTCCGAGCAGTCGATCGTCCTCCACCCCGGACATCTTGTACATTAGAACTGCGCCGCATATTACGCCATTTCATTGCCGTTCTCCCCTGTAAAAACCCTTCCTCAGAATCATAAGGTGCAAAATTCTTTGACACAATCCAGAGATTTTGACAATAGATTTTGACAACAGAGACGGCTGTAGGGCGTGCAGAGAATTAGGATAAGGAGGTTGACCTGTGTTGAGTCTTACCTCTATATCCGTAGAGGTTCATTGAAAGCGTTAGGAGAGAAGTGTTTTGGTCAGTACTACCCTTAAAACTACAAAGTCAGAAGAAATTTTTGCAGCCGCTCAAAAACTAATGCCAGGGGGCGTTAATTCTCCGGTCAGAGCCTTTAAGTCGGTGGGCGGACAGCCGATTGTGTTCGATCGCGTCCAAGGTTCTTACATTTGGGACGTAGACGGCAACCAATACATCGACTACATCGGCACCTGGGGGCCAGCCATTTGTGGACACGCCCACCCCGAAGTTTTAGCAGCCCTCAGAGATGCCCTCGATAAAGGCACCAGCTTTGGTGCCCCTTGCTATCTAGAAAATGTTTTGGCTGAAATGGTGATTGATGCCGTCCCCAGCGTCGAAATGGTACGCTTCGTCAACTCTGGCACCGAAGCCTGCATGGCGGTTTTGCGCCTCATGCGAGCCTATACCGGACGCGATAAAGTGCTTAAGTTTGAAGGCTGCTACCACGGGCACGCCGATATGTTCCTGGTCAAAGCGGGTTCTGGCGTTGCCACTCTGGGGCTACCCGATTCCCCTGGCGTACCCAAATCGACCACTGCTAACACCCTAACTGCCCCTTATAACGATCTAGAAGCCGTCAAAGTTCTCTTTGCCGAAAACCCCGGTGAAATCTGTGGAGTCATCCTCGAACCTGTGGTGGGCAATGCAGGGTTTATTCCTCCCGATGCCGGGTTTTTAGAAGGGCTGCGGGAATTGACCCGAGAGAATGGCGCACTGCTGGTTTTTGATGAAGTGATGACGGGTTTTCGGATTGCCTACGGGGGAGCGCAGGAGAAGTTTGGTGTTACGCCTGACCTGACCACGATGGGTAAGGTGATTGGCGGTGGGCTGCCCGTTGGTGCCTATGGCGGCAAGCGCGAAATCATGGCGATGGTGGCTCCGGCAGGGCCGATGTATCAGGCTGGAACCTTGTCGGGCAATCCCTTGGCGATGACAGCGGGCATCAAGACCCTGGAGTTGTTGCAACGTCCGGGCAGCTACGAACAGCTCGATCGCATCACCAAGAAACTAGCTACCGGAATGCTGCAAGTGGCAAAAGAAACTGGACACGCTGCCTGCGGTGGACAAATCAGTGGCATGTTCGGCTTTTTCTTCACCGAGGGCCCCGTCCACAACTACGAAGACGCTAAAAAGTCAGACCTTGCTAAGTTTGGGCGCTTCCATCGAGGAATGCTAGAACAGGGGGTTTATCTGGCTCCTTCGCAGTTTGAGGCAGGGTTTATGTCTTTGGCACACACTGATGAGGACATCGATCGCACCTTGACGGCTGCCCATGAAGTGATGACTGGATTGTAGAAAAGGGGTTTTCCTCCCTGGGTCGGCGTTGCTGAAAACAAGTTGCTGGAAGGACAAGTTGCTGAAAAAGTATGACTCTACTTCACAGCCCCTTTCTTGAGAAAAGGGGTGGGGCAGGAGGTTTTCCTATCTGGTTTTGAACTCATGAGCCCCTAGCTCTTGCGCTCTTAATGAAGAAAGCTGGATGTCTGAAGATAGAGAAACTGAATTTTCACAATTTCTTCAGCAGCGCTTTCCTACCTAAAGCAAAGGGGAGCAAGATAAGATGTATTGCATGAGAAAACGGATTTTGTCGGCTGGGTTATTGCTGGTGCTGTCAGTCGTCCTGACGATGGTTGGATTCACCCCTGGGGCTTCTGCTTTTACAGAAGAACAGCGGCTGCTGAGTGAGGTTTGGAAAATTGTCGATCGCGCCTATGTCGATGACAGTTTTAACCATCAAAACTGGTGGCTGGTGCGCCAAAAGTCTTTAGAGAAACGGCTGGATAGCCGCGATGATACGTATGGCGCGATTCAAAAAATGCTGGCGACGTTGGATGATCCCTTCACGCGGCTGCTGAAGCCCGATCAATATCGCAGTCTGCAAACCAATACGGCGGGAGAACTGACGGGTGTTGGGTTACAAATTACTCAGGATAACTCCACTGGAGAACTGCGAGTGATTTCACCCATTGAGGGTTCTCCGGCAGAGCGAGCAGGCATCAAGCCGCGCGATCGCATCCTCAAAATTAATGGCGTTCCTGCTGTGAAGCTTTCTTTAGATGAAGCCGCCGAACGAATGCGGGGCCCTGCGGGGAGCCAGGTCACGCTAACGGTGGCTAGAGATCAAGGGGCGGGTGAGTCAGAAGCAGTAGAGAGTAAAGAGATAATTTTGACGCGCGATCGCATTAGCCTCAACCCAGTTTATGCCGATTTGCGCCCTCAAGGGCAAGACCTCAACATTGGCTACATCCGTCTTAACCAGTTCAACGCCAACGCCACGACCGAACTTGCCAACGCCATCCGCCGCCTAGAGGGCAAGGGCGCAAATGCCTACATTTTAGATTTGCGGAGTAATCCGGGCGGCTTGCTGCAATCGGGCATTGAAATTGCGCGGCTGTGGTTAGCCAAAGGAACCGTCGTTTACACCGTTAACCGCAATGGCATTCAAGACAGCTTCTCGGCATCTGGGGCAGCCCTGACTGATGATCCTTTAGTTTTGTTGGTCAATCAGGGAACGGCGAGTGCCAGCGAAATTTTGGCAGGGGCATTGCAAGATAATGGTCGAGCCAAGCTGGTGGGCGAAAAAACGTTTGGCAAGGGCTTAATTCAATCGCTGTTTAACTTGTCGGATGGTTCGGGGTTGGCGGTGACGATCGCCAAATATGAAACGCCCAAGCATCATGACATCAACAAACTCGGCATTGTCCCGGATGTGACGGTGGAGCTGGAGCCTATTACCCGCGATCAAATTAGCACCGATGCCGATCGCCAGTATCAGGCGGCAGTAGAACTGTTGACCCAGAAGGCGGTTCTTGCAGGAGTGACGGCAGGTGCAGCTTAATGCGGGGCGGACTTATCATGATCCGTTGCATGGGGCGATCGCGCTGGATGGCAGCGATCGGACAGAGGCTCTGCTGATTAAGCTCATTGATACGCCTGCTTTTCAACGATTGCGCCGAGTGCGCCAACTCGGGGCAGCCAGTCTAACCTTTCATGGCGCTGAGTCCTCCCGGTTTACCCATTCCCTGGGGGTGATGGCGATTGCCCGCCGAGCTTTCGATCGCATCACTCAGAATTATCCTCAGCTCCAAGTTCATCGTCCTACCGTACTTTGCGCGGCGTTGCTACACGACCTGGGTCATGGTCCTTTCAGTCACACTTGCGAGGAGGTGTTTGGTAGTCATCATGAACATTGGACAGAGCGAATCATTCAAGAATCTGCCCCCGTGCGAGATCTGCTGCACCAGTTTGATCCAGGCTTGATTGAGCAAATGATTTTGGTTTACCACAAACGCCATCCGGTGCCGTTGGTATGGCAGTTAGTGACGAGTCAGTTGGATTGCGATCGCCTAGACTATTTAATGCGTGATAGCCATTCTACAGGAGCTTCCTACGGCAAGCTCGATCTCGATCGCATTCTCATGGCGTTAGGTTACGATCCAGTTAGTCAGCAGCTTGTGGTAGCAGGAAAAGGGTTGGCGGCGATCGAGCATTATTTGATTGTGCGGTACTTTATGTATGCTCAAATCTACAATCATCCTAAAAATATTGCCGCAGCTTGGGGATTGCAACAGGCATTTCAGCGGGCAAAAGAGTTAAGGGCGATCGGCAAACTGCAAGCCGAGGACGCGGATCAAACAGTAACAGTTTGGCTTGAGCAGGATTGCGATCAAATTCCTCTGGTGCAGTACCTCAATGCTGATGACGGCGTTTTCACCTACCATTTGCAGCAATGGCAACACCATGGCGATCCAATCTTGGCGGATTTATGCCGTCGTTTTGTCGATCGCGATCTCTTAAAATCTACAGACATCACGCAGCTTGACCCACAGCAACAGTCATTGCTGTTAAAAACCGTTGAGCGAGATCTAGAACAAATCGGCTTTTTACCTCAGTACTATATGGGGTTGCGAACCGCCCTCAGCCGAGGCTACACGCTTTATCAGCGCGGCATTAAACTTCAAACCGAGCAGGGGCTGCAAGAAATTAGTCAACTTTCGCCCCTAGTCAAAACCCTGACCGAGCCTTGGCAACGCATTTGGCTACTGCATCCCCGGGAGGTTGACCCCACACGACACTTGCCCATTAATCGGGTTGCATCGGGCAATGAATGC
>JAAUPA010000248.1 GCA_012034615.1 Leptolyngbyaceae cyanobacterium CSU_1_4
CGAGCTTTGCTCGTGAAATTGGTCAAATTTTAGAGATTCGACGAAGAGCCATTCAAGCGATAAAATAAGCCCCAGGTTGAACTTAAATTGCAAGCCAATATGAACTGAATATAACATTTCTAATGGTAGATAAAAATCTGTAGAAGGTCTGAAGTCAAGCCCGTACAAGCTTCAACGGCGTTGCATTCCGCTTTGCCAGGACAGGCTAAAAATTGTAAATGCCCAATACAATTTGGGTTGTAAAACAGTGGAAATTATTGCCATACTCAGCTTGATTCGGACAAGGAGCTTAAGCCTGTTGTTGATCACAGCGTTTAATTTGTCCTAATTAGAGTGCTTGCTGCTATACTGCTTGACAGAATTATTGCGAATAAAAGTATTGCGAATAAAAGTCTACCGAATGAACGATTTTTTTGAGAAGCCAATTTGCTAAGTTTATTGGGTCGCTTCTTAAGGAAAGGCAAATTATGGATGAAACTAAGAGTACAGCAAATCACGCCATAAATAATGCTGAGCAACTCATCGACGATGCAAATAATGCAGACACGGTTACTGATGGTTTACTCAATGACTTTAGTAAGAGAACAGACACTAATTTAGATGACTTAAGTACCAAAACTGACATAGATGAATTACCCCAGAAATTCACACAATCTTATGGAACAGGTGTGCGGGAGATTCCAGGATATGCAATGGGCAAAAATCGCTTGTATAACGACGATCGCCCATATAATGAAGCTTCTTCAACCCTTACAGGTGGCGACATTGACGCTAATTATGAACAAGCCAATGCCGTGGGAGATGAATCTGTTGGGGGAACGGTCTCAACCCCTGATATGGATATTGTTGATAACTTAGGTAGAGCGGTGGGGCTGGAAATGGATGATGCTAACTTTTTACATACTAAAGATATTCTCGAACAGCGTGATGATCATCGGTGGGAAATGGAGCCTCGCTCTTCAGAAGACTACGAGGAAAGGCGCGCTGCTTTGGATGAGGATTAAGGTAAAAATGGGAGTGAAGCTTTGCTAGAGAGTTGAAAAAATATTTTTTACGGATATTAAATAAAATTTATAAAAATTGAGCTCAAAATCAGGTATATAAGAGCTGTAGCCTTGTGCAAATCAGCATGAATTTACTTACTTTTTGAGTAGCAAAAGTGCGCCATGCCCACTATTTTGAAAGCTAGATTGCTGGGAGACTTTGCATTATCCTATGATCATGAGCCTATTCAAGGGACCTTTACAGAGCGATCGCAGGCATTGCTGACCTACTTACTACTAAATCGCCACATGCCTCAGCCCAGACAGCGGCTTGCCTTTCATCTATGGTCAAATTCAGCAGACACTCAAGCTCGAACTAATCTTCGTAAAGAATTAAGTTATTTGCGCCGTGTTCTGCCTAACGCTGACCAAATTCTACAGGTCGATGCCAAAACAATGCAGTGGCAGCCCAGCCTATCTTTTACGCTTGATGTCGCCCAATTTGAAGAGGCAGTTAAAGCGGCAGTTAAAGAGGCACCAGCATTATCTAAAAAGTATTTGGAGCAAGCATTAGAGCTGTATCGGGGGAACTTGCTACCAGACTGTGATGACGAATGGATTCTCCCAGAGCGAGAACGGCTTCAGCAAATGTATATAGGTGCTTTAGAGCAGCTTATTAAGTTATTAAAAGAACAGCAAGATTATCGTTTAGCGCTCAATTACGCCCAGCAGCTTTTACGGGTCGATACTCTCAATGAATCAAATTACTGCACGTTGATGCGATTGTATAGTTTGATGGGCGATCGCGCCAACGCTCTTCAGGTTTACCATCGCTGCATGATGACTTTACGAGAAGAGTTAGGCATTAATCCTAGCCCCACCACACGGAAGCTATACGAACAGTTGCTGCAAGAGGATGAGTTACTGGAAGACGCAACGTCTCCTCAAGTCACCCCTCGTTTTCATGCCTCAATACCTTCTCGTCCAATTCTTTACCTTTAGTTGGACGCAAACAGGAATGGGATGTGATACAGCAGTGGATGGATGCGATCGCTCAGCCATCGTCCTGTAAAGTGCTGTTGTTGCTGGGTGAACCTGGAATTGGTAAAACTCGCTTATTGGAAGAATTGCGAGATATGCAAGCAGGACAGATGCAGACGAGGCAAACTTTCTGGGGACAAGCATTTGCCGCAGAGTTGGTGCGACCCTATGGCATTTGGATTGATGTCCTGCGATCGCTTGAACGACCACCCACCGTTAGCCCACCGCCCGAATTAGGCTTTCTGCTGCCAGAAATAGGTCAGCCGCTCACCGCTCCTCCCGATCGGAGTCATTTGTTTGATGCCGTGGTGCAACTGTTGGCAGACTGGGCAAACTCTTCCCCGCTCACCATCGTTCTTGATGATGTTCAGTGGATGGATGAGGCTTCGTCGGCATTGCTGCATTATGCAATTCGTCTGCTGAATCATTTGCCTGTGCAGTTTGCTTGCACTGCCCGAACCGGAGATCTGGAGACCAATGCGGCAGTCTCACGAGTGGTGCAAGCTCTCCGACGAGAGCGACGGCTGCAAACCTTAGAATTATCTTCTTTTAGTCGAGGAGAAACGGCTGAACTCATTCGCTGTATGAGTGCTGGGGTCATTGCTGGCAAAGGATTAGAGCTATCTTTGGAAAGGGTAGATCAAGTGTTCATTGACAGCGGCGGTAACCCGCTGTTTGCGCTAGAAATTGCTCGTGCCTCAGCCCAAAGTCAATCAATTCCTGTAGACACTTTGGAAGCTTTGATTGGCGATCGCCTTCAACAATTGAATGATGTTGCTCAAGATTTTTTACCCTGGGCGGCGGCATTAGGACGGAGCTTTAAACCCACTCTGGTGGCTCAGGTGGCAGACTATCCTCTACCCCGATTGTTAACGGCGATCGAACAGCTCGAGCAACAGTCGGTGATTCGTCCTAGTCATTCTATTGGGAATGAAATAGGATACGATTTTGCCCATGATATTGTGCGGCAGGTTGTTTATCGGCAGATCTCAGAACCGCGTCGTCATTTGATCCATTTGCAGATTGCCCATCAGTTGAATCAGCTCGCTCTACCCGATAACGCTTTGGCAGGAGATATTGCTCATCATGCTGCTTTAAGTGGAGATCATGAACTGGCTGCTTCTAGTGCTTTATTAGCCGCAGAACGCTGCCTGAAATTGTTTGCTTATGCCGAGGCATCTACTCTGGCACAACGAGGAATTCAGCATTGTCAACGGCTGGATACGCGAACACGAATTCGCTTACATTTGGGGCTGCTGAAGGTTTGGGCGATCGCTGGGGTGACAGGCGAGGACGCGGCGCAACTTAAAACTGACACGCAGGAGTTAATGCAAGAAGCGAGTCAGTTGAACCTTAAAGATGATGAGGGAATTGGGCTGGAAGCTTTATGGATTTTGTATTTTAACCAAAGTGATTTCACAAGTCTGCATCAGCACTCGATTCAAGCAGTAGAGGTTAGTCGGGTTGCCAGTCCTGTAACGGCAGCGAGGCTGTTAGCGTCGAGTGGAACTTGTATGGCTGAAATTGGGCGAGATATGGTGCGGGCAGAGGCGTTGCTGCTAGAGGCGCAATCGTTGGCTGCCAGGGTTGGCTTACAAATTACTGATATTTACTCTGGGCTGGGCAGTGTTTATCTTCATAAGGGTCGCTATGCTGAGGCACGACCGTTAATTTGGCAGGCGTGGCAGCGATCGCAAGCTGAGCAAGATCACTGGCGCGAATCCATTTATGTCAGCTATATGGCGAGGCTAGAACTGGAGGTTGGCGATCCGGCGGCGGCGTTGCCCTACTGTCAGGAAATGGCGATCGTCGCTGCCAAAATTCAAGGCGAAGGCAGCGAAGGCGCCGTGGCATCTGCCCTAGAAGCCTTGGCAAACTACAAGCTTCATCAACCGGGTGCCGCGGCGGCTTTAAAACAGGCGATCGAGATGCTGCACCAGTTAGATGCCAAACGAGTCCTTTCCTATATTTTAATTGGGGCTGCTGAGGTTGATTTAGAATCCGATCGCTTAGAGTTAGCAGCCGTTCGCTCTGACGCTGCTCTTCAATCGGCTCAAGCCATGAAGCATCCCAGCGAAACTGCCTTGGCGTGGGCGTTTTGGGTTCAGAGTGTTGTAGCATTAGGTCAGCCAGAACAAGCGATCGCACAATTTGAAGCGCTCTATTCTCAAATCGATCCTTCTACGCTAAGCGATCGGGCGCGCGTCGCCTTTGACCACACCGTGCAACTTATGCAAGAAAGTAGGATTCATCACAAAAATCATTAAAATCAGGAAAAGTAACATGGTTCATGTTGTTGTGGAATGCGAGTATGAGGCTCCTTTTGATAAAAAAGCTTGGTATGCAGCAGACCTGCGGCTTTTACCTTGCTTAGAAGCTCATGGAGCAAAGTGGATACGCTCTCAAGTTTCTCTAGATGGACGGCGCACCATTTGCGAATTTGAAGCCCCCGATGCTGAATCGGTGCGAACTGCGTATCGTAAAACTGATCTGGCTTTTCAAAAAGTTTGGATATCAGAAGTGTTAGATTCTAGCCAAGATCTAGCTGCGTGGATAGAAAAGCCCCATTCTGGCATCTCTCGCATTGAAACCTTTCCAAGTGAAGTTAGGACGGCAGAGTAAATCCCCACTGCTTAAATTGACGGGTCACACTGGTCAGGCTATTCGTTGCCTCTTACACTCGCCCCCCAACCCCCTATTCTGGAATGCTTTTAAGCCAATTTTTGTTAAAAGTTCCCCAAAATGGGGGATTTGGGGGGCAATTCGGGTCACAATTTTGACTTGTCAAACATCCTCTCAGGTTGGGAGCGGTTTAGGAACGGTTTAAGAACACTTCGATCGCTAACTTAGGTTCAGATGCAAGAAACCAATGCATCTAGATCCATTACTCAGTTAGTTTAGGAGCTGGCTATGATGACTCAAACTTTTGACACGCACAAAGCCGAAGCATTTGCAGAACGAATGCTAAACATCCTCAACAGCGGCGCGATCGCTTTAATGACCTCGATCGGACACCGCACTGAACTGTTCGATACCCTGGCAGAACTCCCCCCTGCCACCAGCCAACAAATTGCTGATGCCGCTGGATTGAATGAACGCTACGTGCGAGAATGGCTAGGCGCAATGGTTACTAGCCGACTCATAGACTATGACGCGATCGCCAAAACCTTCAGCCTGCCTGCGGAACATGCCGCCTTCCTAACTAGGGCTGTCGCATCGGATAATATTGCCGTCTTTGCTCAGTACATTCCGCTGTTGGGAACCGTGGAAGAGCAAATCATCGATTGCTTCTACAAAGGTGGCGGTGTACCCTATTCTGAGTTCAAACGTTTTCATGCTGTGATGGCAGAGGACAGTGGTCAAAGTACGGTGTCTGCCTTATTTGACTATGTGTTGCTGTTGATTCCAGGACTCACAGAAGCGTTGCAGCAAGGCATTGATGTGTTAGACCTAGGCTGTGGCTGCGGGCGGGCACTCAACCAGTTAGCTAAAGCGTTTCCCAACAGCCGATTCACAGGCTACGATTTTTCGGGAGAAGCGATCGCCACTGCCAACGCCGAAGCCCAATTGCACAAGCTTCAGAACATTCGGTTTGAAGTTAAAGACGCTGCCATGCTCCAAGAGCGCGATCGCTACGACTGGATTACCACCTTTGATGCCATCCATGATCAGGCAAAACCGGATGTGGTGTTGCAAAACATTTGCCAAGCCCTGCGTTCAGATGGTGTTTATCTAATGCAAGATATTCATGCGGCAACGAATTTAGAAGGGAACTTAGATCATCCGATCGGCTCACTGCTCTATACCATCTCTTGTATGCACTGCATGACTGTTTCCTTGGCTTATGGCGGCATGGGGCTAGGAACAATGTGGGGAACAGAAAAAGCGCTACAAATGCTGACTGAAGCAGGATTTAAGCAAGTTGAAATCAAGCAGCTAGCGCACGATTTTCAGAACGACTATTACATTATTCGCAAAATCTAAGGCATTCAACCCTGACGCATTCAAATCTAAAGCTATGTGCAAACTATGTGCGATCGCGGCATGGCATCCCCGAGTTCGTCGGGAGTCGCTTGTCTTTAATCTCAGTCAACTTACGACAGATGTTGAGAACAAACCGTTGGAAAAACCGTTATTGGAGCCACCGCTAGGGCGATCGCTAACTCATACTCAAGAGAAATCGTCATGAACCCTCAAGAGACCCACTTGATCGGGCTAGAGTCTAAGATTTTTACAAAGATGAATGAACGAAAAAAACTTCAGCTTGGCGTTGCTGAATCGAAGTATGAACTGATTTAAATTGACCGTTCTCTCGCCCCTAAATCCCCCAATTTGGTGGACTTTGAAGGGTTTGGAAGTCCCCCTACTTCTCTTCTCCTACAAGGAGCTACGGTGTATACATAAGTCTAGACTGGCTTCGTTCCAAGCTTTTTCGCCCCCTAATCCCCCAATTTGGTGGACTTTGAAGCACAGAAGTGGATCGGAAGTCCCCAATTTGGGGGGGTTGGGGGGGCGGTTCGCCAGGGACTTGGCTAGATTCGATCACTTGTGTATACACAGCAG
>JAAUPA010000249.1 GCA_012034615.1 Leptolyngbyaceae cyanobacterium CSU_1_4
TTTAAAAATTTTCGTCCCCAGCCCAACCCTGCCACCACCCAAAACCAGGTGTTACAGCCTCGAAAGCATTGATACAACACGTAGTCTGCAGAGTAAGCACGATCAGGAACGAGACGAGCTTGCCATAAACCGATGAACAGCCCCATGCACAGTATAGCTAATGCGGAGGCAACGCCTAAATGCTTTTCGATCGCCGCTCTAAAGTGAACTTCAGAGCTAATGAGATAGCCATAGATAAAATACAGCAAATATAAACAGACGTTTGCCCAATCATCATAGAGGTTCTGGAATCCAAGCCAACGGGGTCGGAGGATGCCTTCGATCGCCGCTAAAGGCAAACATAGCAGCAGTATAACACCTGGTTTTTCTACCCAGCTTGATAGTTTCGATCGCAACGGTGCCTCTGGTCTGCGGAGATGTAGTAACAGGGGTAGGGCAATGAGTGAGAACGTAAACAAATAAATTAAAAACCAAAGATGTCCCCACTCAAAGTTACCGTGCGGACGAATACCATTGAAAAACTCAGGATAGAATTGCCAGTATGATTTATTAGAAAGGGACTGGTTCAGAAGCCGCAAATAAACCTGTGGCGGAATCAAGATGAGTGTACCGAATACAAACGGAATGAACAAACGTTGACAACGCTCTTGTACATACTGCTGAGGCGATCGATACGCCAGCGCAAACCAGGCGCTTGCTCCAGATATGAGGAAAAATAACGGCATATGCCACTGATGAACAAACAGAATAAAGACACTCATTCCCTGACTGGTGCGATCGTTCTGAATGTAAAACTCTCCTAAGTCGCCTTGGTAGAAAACCGCAGCGGTATGAAAGTAAAGCAGTAGGAACACTGCCAGCACCCTGAGCCAGTCAAACTCGTATTCGCGTTGATGGGACTGAAGTGTCTGTTGCGCATTCTCAGTTGCCTCCATAAGTTCCTCCGCTGTAATGTTTGTCTTTAAATTTTAGTGAATTGGAACCTTAAAGAACTGAATAAACCCGCGTTGATGACTCTTACCCAAATCAGTCCTCAGGCATCCTAACTGCATGGGGTGAAGGTTCGATCGGGACTCCTCGATATTTAGAGTAAACCTGGGTAAATTCTGCCCCAATTAGTAAAATCTGAGCTGAGTAAAAAACCCAAATGAGAATGACGACTAATGATCCGGCTGAGCCATAGGTAGAGCCAACTGCGCTATTTCCTAAATATAATCCAATCCAATATCTGCCAATTGAGAACAGGAAAGAAGTAACCGCTGCACCTACCCAAAGGTTGCGCCAAGGCACTTTAACATCGGGTAAAAACTTATAAATTGCTGCGAACAGAAAAGTTGTCACGGCGAAGGACAGGACAAAGTTGAGGATGACTCCTAAGGCTGTTAAACCCGGCAAAAAATCCCCAAAGAAGGTACTAATTCCTGCCAACACGGCTGAAAGCACTAGAGAGACAAGCAGCAAAAACCCAATCACGACCACCATGGCAAACGAGAGAAACCGCGATTGCAAAAAACTCTTGATTCCTTGACCTGGCTTGGGTTTTACTTCCCAAATTGTGTTGAGAGCGGTTTGAAGTTGACCAAATACACCAGACGCACCTAGTAATAAAGTGATCACGCCAAATGATGTAGCGATCGCGCCTCCAGCATTGGGTTGATTAGCATTTTGGATCATTGCCTGAATGGCTTCTGCTCCATCTTTGCCCACCATGCCCTGAATTTGTCCGGCAATTTCTCGCTGAGCTGCTTCTTCTCCAAAAAAAGCTCCTGCAATGGCGATCGCGATAATTAGCAAAGGAGCTAAAGAAAATAGAGTGTAGTAGGCAAGGGCGGCTGCCAAAAGCGGCACATTATCTTCTTGCCACTCACTAAAAGTCTCTTTAACAAGTTGGAAAACACGTTTTGCCTTCATGATGTAGATGTTTAATAATGCGCATCAAAACCATCATGTCTTTAGTTGCAGGTCAAGGCATCACCCTAGAGATAGTCTTTTGCCATAGAGAACAATTCTTAGGATACTATCCTTTTAGTACCCTCATGCCTGTCACTGTCCTGGTGCCCGTTACCCTCATTCCATGAGTTAGACGGCAGCTACACAGGCACGTGTGTCTGGTAATGATCCAATAACCAGGTAGACAATACCCGATCTAGGCTCGATCTAAATATTCATGAGCTTCTCAGAAACAACTCAGAGTTTATTCATTTAGAAGGTTTGTAACTAGGGCAGAATGGCTTCATCCCGAAATGATTATCCCTTTACTTCGCTATGGCTTCTTTACATCCCACTATTGTTCTGGGTGGCGGGTTTGTTGGGTTGTTGACTGTCTTAAATCTAAGTCATCAAACTTATCCTCACCCTATTCTGTTGGTCGAACCGCGCGATCGCTTTATTTTTAAGCCCCTATTATACGAACTGCTAACAGGAGAAATGCACCCAAAGCAAATTTGTCCAGCTTACACTGAATTGTTAGCAAATCGTCAGGTTTCATTTATACAAGACCGCGTACAAGCCATTGATCTTCAGCAGCGGCAAGTGACCTTATCATCAGGTCGGTTCTTAAGCTATAGCAACTTGGTATTAGCATTGGGCAGCCACACTACATATTTCAATACGCCTGGAGCCGCAGCGTATTCTTTTCCCTTTACTTCTGACGACGAGGCGATCGCCCTTCGTAACCAGTTGCAAAATTGTTTGCGTCGAGCACGAGAAACCCCCAATCTAGAAGAAAAAATGGGATTGCTGACTGTGGCGATCGTCGGCGCAGGACCGGCGGGTGTAGAGCTTGCCTGTACCTTAGCAGATATTTTGCCAGTCTGGTATGACCAATTAGGGGGTGACTATGAAGATTTGCGGATTGTCTTAGTCAACCGAAGCGGCGAAATTCTTAAAGGCGATATTAACAATCGCTTGCGCACGACGGCTCAACACTCTTTAATGCAACGAACTATTCCTATTGAACTGCTGTTAGAGGCAGCGGTGAACGAAATTCGGACAGATGGTATTGCCTATCAACAACAAGGAATGAATCATTTTTTATCGGCTGCAACGATCGCTTGGACAGCCGGAACTGAACCCAATTCTCTACTTAAAACTTTGGCAGTTGCACCAGAACACCGCAATCGTCGCGGGCAGATTCAGGTTAAGTCTACGCTGCAATTGTTAGACTACCCCGAAGTATTTATGGGAGGAGATGGGGCATATGTTGCTGAGGCACCTCAGCCTGCAACGGCTCAGGTCGCCTATCAGCAAGGTCAGGCGATCGCCCATAATTTGTTGGCGATTGCAGCAGGGCGATCGCCTAGCCCATCTCAGATCAACTTGCGCGGTACACTCATGAAGCTAGGCATTGGCGAGGGCGTGGCAAATCTCTTTAATCGCATCGAACTGAAGGGCGAACTAGGTCATCTGATTCGCCAAGCCACCTACCTCGAACTTTTGCCCACTCCTGCCCACAATTTTAAAAATACAACTGAGTGGTTTACAGATAGTCTATTTCAGCGCCATCAACCTCGGTCTCTCAACGCCAATCACTATAGGCGCACACCTTTATTGGCAGGCATGACTGCTGCTATGGTTAGTGCTTTAATTGCGTTACCTCTAGCTTGGCGTGCCGCTCAACCCCAAACTTTTCAAGAAACTCTGTCCTGGACAGGTGTCCCTGCATTGCTCGATCGCTGGACACCCAGACAGCAATAGCTCAATTCTTTTAACATTGAACCCGCTTGTAACTTACTAAAATAACGACAGGAGAATCTCATGAATTCCTTACGCAACTTCAACATTTCTCTGAGACAAGCCATGCTGATTAATCGCCTAACTATGGGCATTTTCTTTTTCGTTTCTGGCATCGCTAATTATCTCAACTTCAATGTCAAAGATGGGTTCTATCAAACTGTCCTAACCCTCAAATTACAGCTCTGGGGACCCTTTCCCGCCGGTTGGGAAGGCATCGGTCCTCTCCCTGCTATTATTGCAGTTCCTTACGCCTGGTTGTTGCCTGGGGCAGAGATTATCCTGGGTGCTTTGTTTGCATTGGGCTTTTGGGTTCGGTGGACAGGTTTATTGCTAATTTTGCTGACCTTTAGTATCGTTTTAGCATTCGGTATTATTCCGGCTGGCAGCTTGTTTCCTAATGCGGCTGAAAGTTTTAACAAAAACATTTTATTTATGACGTCAATCTGGATGTGTGTTGCCTACGAAACTAATAGTAAAAGGAACAGAATGCGTCGTACTGCTCAATGTCTTCCTCAGAATTTAATGGAAGATATAGAAGAGATTAAATAAACGTCACAAAAGCGTGCAGAGGCAATGGTTGAATGATGTGGAGACAGAAAACTAAGAGGTTTAGTCAGGTTTCTAATTCTGTTTATCTGTGGACAGCCGTGTTGATTTTTGCGGCTTCTAATTCTGTTACTCGCAAGGTGACTGAAATTGGAGCCCAGCACTTGATCAATGGTAGAAATCCGATTTCTCTCTGTAATGTTCTATTTGTTGGAAATCTTTGCGCTTTGGGAGTAATGTTGCTGATCTTTGGCAAAGACTGGAACCGACAAACGCTACGACAGATGACTCGCAGAGACTGGATCAGTTTAGGGACGATCGCCATTCTTTCTGGTGCGCTAGGTCCTGGATTAATTTTTTCTGCCCTGGATCAGACTACCGTTACGAATGTGGTGTTAGTAGGTCGTCTAGAGCCGCCCTTAACCTTGGCGCTGAGTGCCTGCCTGACAGGTGCGCGCGTCAATGGGTGGACGGTTGCTGGGTCGATCGTCTCTTTTTTAGGCGCGGCAATTACTGCATTTTTGTCTAGCTCTCCACAGTCTTTTTCTCTAATGGGCGGCATGTTCTCTATTGGATCTGGAGAACTGTTTGCAGCGATCGGGGCATTTGTTTTAGCGTTGGCTACTGTGACTAGCAAATTGCGGTTACAACGGGTTCCGCTCAGCATTTTTAATCTAACTCGCGTGGGTCTAGGAACACTCTTGTTTTTTATCCTAGCAAAGCTCCTCTACGGTTCAGAACATTTTATCGATACCGCCTCGCCATTTCTTTGGAAGTGGATGCTGTTATATGGGGCAGTGATTGTTGTGGCGGGACAGCTCTGCTGGTTCGCTGGACTCCGGAGTGCCACCCCTGCTGAAAGCAA
Organism: Leptolyngbyaceae cyanobacterium CSU_1_4; assembly: GCA_012034615.1. GTDB lineage: Bacteria > Cyanobacteriota > Cyanobacteriia > Elainellales > Elainellaceae > Timaviella. The sequence continues at coordinate 5,147 of JAAUPA010000249.1, forward strand.
CCTCGCGGGTTCTCTGAATCCAGTGGCGGCGATCGCCATGGCAGCCCTGATCTTAGGCGAGGTTCCCACATCTGCCCAATACAGCAGCGGTTTGGTTATTTTGGCAGGAATTATCCTGGGTTTAATTGGCAGCCGGCAAGAAGCAAAAACAAATTTACAGTCGGCTCAATTAACACCCGATCGGCAGATGGAAATGGCGATCGGGTTTAAGGGTCTGTAAGTTATTTTGCAGCCCTCAGAAGTCTTGCATGTTCTACAAAGGGATGTTTGAGAAGTATAGATTGTGATCCAAGCCGCTCTCTAAATCCTCCAGAAGTGGGAGATTTAGAGGACAGAATTGGCTCAAAAGCTTCCCAAAATTGGGGGCTCAGGACGAGCGTAAAGCACTTTGATACTTTTCAAACATCCTCTTTAAAGTAAAATATATGAATTTATGTTCATGTGTTATAGTAGACGAAATCTTAGATATGGAATTACAACTATGACTACCGTCACTCAAATGAAATGCGCTTGCGACACTTGCCTCTGCGTTGTTTCTTTATCGGATGCCATCATGAAAGATAGTAAGCCCTACTGCTGCGATGCCTGTGCCGACGGTCATCCTAGTGGTCAGGGTTGTGGGCATACAGGCTGCGGCTGCGACGCTTAACCCGAGGGATTAATTCATGCAAAACTCTGCCGTTCCTAAAGTTGTTCTGAACGCTAATGACGGAGAGGCGATCGCGGTGGAAAATTCGCTTCACTGTGATTCCTCTCACGATGTTGATGCTGCTCAAATAGAGCAAGTGCAACAGGAAATACTGTCGTCTGAAAAAGCGCAGCGAATGGCAGAGTTTTTTGCGTTAATGGCAGATGCAAATCGTCTGCGATTGCTTTCAATTTTGGCGAATCGAGAATGGTGCGTTGGCGATTTGGCAGCGGCGATCGGGATGAACGAATCAGCCGTTTCGCATCAACTCAAAACGCTCCGTGCGCTTCGGTTGGTGCGCTATAGGAAACAGGGTCGTCATGTTTTTTATCAGCTTCAAGATCATCATGTTCTTGACCTCTATCAGGCAGTGGCAGAACATTTAGATGAAAATGAAGACTAAGCTCGAGTTTATCCATTGTGAGGAAGAGGCAAGGTAGCAAGATCAGGAAAGCGTTGTTTGATTTCTCCTGATGAACTTGCTAGCGAAAGAATTTCTGCCTTTGATTCTAACGTTTGCCCCTTATTCTCCAACCCCGTGGGGATAAGTCGAGCTAAGAGGATGTTTGAAAAGTATCAAAGCGCTTTACACTCGCCCCCTAAATCCCCCATTCTGGGGGGACTTTTGCTCCAATTCTGTTTCAAAGTTCCCCAGAATGGCAGGGCTGATTCATCTTGTTGAGAGCAAAACTGTAAGCTC
>JAAUPA010000250.1 GCA_012034615.1 Leptolyngbyaceae cyanobacterium CSU_1_4
ATGGGTGGAGGGGTGAATAGATTAATCGTTCTTTTTCCGGGGGCGGACTATGGTGGTATTGGCTGCTACATTGGGCTTGTTCTCTGATTTGCCAATTCGCCAGACAACGGTGGATGAGTCAGCGTGATCGGTGGGCTTGGTTGGGAAAAGCTGGGGTTCTTCAAGCTGGAGCTTTTCTAGAAGAAGGGCATGGGCTTCGTCTGTAATGCCTAGGTTTTGACGGAGTGCTTGAAACAGATGAAGGCTGTTGGCAGGCAAGATGCTGCGTTTTTCTAACGATTCTCGCAGGGCACCCAGATAGATTTGCTGACGATATTCTTGGGTAAAGTTGGGTAAAACTTTTGCCAAGGTATAGAGTTCGTCTGGTTTGAGATCTTCAAGCGATCGCCCTTCTAAAAACTGTGACAGGTCTATGTCCAATTTGCCCAATTGTCGGCGCAGCAAGTTTCCATCCCGTTCGCGGGTGTAGCGCTGGGCGCTTCGTTTCCAGGTTTTGACTAACCATAAGCTGCTCAAAACGATCGCTGCCCAACTGATCAGGTTTTGAATGAGGATAGGAAAGTATCCTAACGTGGGTTGAACGCCCATGAAGAACAGAAGATTGAATGCAAGAAACGTGGCGCTCGCAAACATTCGACTCTGCACCACATCCACGCTGAGGGGACGACGTAGCTGTTTGTTATAACGCTTGTAACATTTCTCTGTCCATAGCCCCATGGCGTAGGCAGCACCCGAAAAGAGAGTCAGCGTTAGAGGCACTGCAATGAGTTTGGGAATGGCGATCGCCTGTCCTGCAATAAAAAAGCCGGGAGCCAGCAGCGTGGAAAGTTGACTCGTTTCATTCCACACACCCGCCTTTAAAAAATTCCAGTTGCCAGAATATAAGCCAAAGTAGGTGTAAAATCCAATCACTAAACCCACATAGGCATAGTAAAGTAGCTTGCGATCGGGTTGGCGAATGTTTTCCCAATGGGTGCCTTCTGCATCGATATCAATGCAGCCCACTTTACAAGCAACGCAGGCACTTTTCTCCTGCCCCTCTTTCCCCACGGTGCGGCACATCGACTGGGTAATGGTTTTGGGTGGGGCAGTGTGGGCTTTACTTCCCAGCAATCCGCTGGGTTCACTGTAAATCATTTGCACCGGAGCCATGGGGCAGAAATAATTACACCAAGTTTTACCTGCAAAGAGAAACCCGATGGTAACGGCAGCAAGAATAGTTAGGGACAGAAAAATACCTAATAGGAGGCGATCGGAATTTGCTAACAGCAGACGTAAGTTTAAGCCTAAGAATAATAAGCAAAATTGAACGGTTAAGGCATTGCGAGCCAGCCAAGAATCTTCATCAATAATGAACTGTTGCTGTACGCCTAGCGATCGGGGAATTTGAGATAAAAAAGATAACGGACAAATGCGCCGCCACGCCTCATGACCGAACACTAGCAGGGTGATAATAACCAACGGTAAAACCATTCCCCAGAAAATTCTTGCGCCCATGGGATAGGGAGATAGGGGTAGGCATTGCCCCTGGAATAGCGCACAGTCATTGGGTGCAGAGGCGGCAAAGAGTTGACCTGAGGCAGTCCACTGCGCTGAAATAGGATCGTAAAACAGGGAAACAATCAAGAGTATCCATCCTAAGGTGAATCCCCATCGGATCAGATGCATTGTCCGTTCGGAAACTTTTGAAAACATGAATGCTGCGCTCCTCTTTATGTTCAGGTTGAACTGAATGCGTACTTTTAGTTAACCTGTCATTACTTTGTAATGACTACAGATTTTTGATGAACCCTGGGTGCTAATTGAAACAATTCTTTGAATTTCTTGAACACTGATAATTTTGCTAGGGAGGGTTGTATGCCCGTTTTTGGAAATAGCGGTATGGATGGGTGGATGGGTGGATGGGTAGATGGGTGGATGGGTGAGCACACCCTAGGGTCAATTTATGCCAATTAATCTGGGATGTCTGGCTGTAAAAGTCAGATAAAGTCAGGTGTTTTGCAATAAATTTGGCGAATGTTAGATAAAGTCATAAGTCTTGTCAAACTTGCGGGTAAACCCTTGAATAGACAGACGATAAGCTGGATACTACTGTGACAAGCATGATCAGATTGAAAACCTCTCGTTCCCTTCTTAACCATGACCATTACTTCATCTGACACTTACGTATCGCGTCCCACGCTTTGGTTTTCCCTGTGCGCCTTGGCTTCTGTTTCTGGTCTTTTTACGGTGAGTTGGATGATTTATCGGGTGCATTTGCCAGGGCTTCTAACCCAAGCCGGATGGGCTCCATCGATCGCCCCGACTCTTTTGCTCATAGAAGCTCTGATTGCCATCGCCCTTGAACCCCTGGCAGGTTTATTTTCCGATCGCTTGCATCGCACGAAAGGCACACGGTTCTCGCTTATTCTTTTTGGCGCTGTCCTCTCAGTTTTGTTATTTATCGCTATTCCTCTTTTGGCACAAGTTCCTCTCGGTGGAATGAAGGGGTTGATGCTGGCAGTGTTAATCAGTTGGGCGATCGCAACCACTCTGTTTCGTAGCCCTGCCTTAGCGCTGTTGCGTCGTTATGCACCTGCCCTACGATTGCCCCAAGCCGCGAGCGTCTTAACCTTTGCCGCAGGATTAGCAGGTAGCGCTACACCCTTGGCTAGTGAATGGGTAAAAAATATTGGTGCAGTGCCTGCTTTTGCTCTCGGTGCAATCTTGCTCTTGCTTAGCGTTTTGTGGTTACAAAAACAAGAACAATGGTCACCCAACCCTGAGAATGGCGATCCTTTTGAGAGCCATTCAGCCCGTTCATCTCTTCCGGTTTCACCCCTTCATCTCGGTGCAATTTTTGGGTTAGGGGTAACGACTGCTCTGAGCTTGCGGTTGGCAGTTGAACTCTTGCCCAAGGTGTTGAAAGCCCAAGTTCCGGGTGTAACGCCGCCAACTTTTGTGGGTATCCTTTTTATCACCCTGGCGATCGCTGCTTTTCCTGCTGGACGGTTTGCAGTACATAAGGGAAATTCGCTGACTTTGATCCTTGGTATTATTGCTGCTGCTATTGGATTTGGCTTCATGGGGTTAATCCAGAATGCTGGCATGGCGGTGTTGTTGGCGATCGAGCTGGGGATTGCGCTCAGCCTTTTAATCAATAGCACCTTACCGTGGACATTAGGATTGATTCCTGCCCCGTTCACAGGGTTAGGCATAGGACTATTTTTTGGCGGGGGGGCTGCTGCTACCAGTCTATTCATTGGCTGGTTATCCCCAAAATTATTGTCTCCGGTCAATGGCATGGCGATCGCCTGGATCACGTTGATAGGGGCTGCATTTTGCGTGATGGCGGGACAAGAACAAGCCCCTAAATCCTGAAGGCTAACTCAAGTCACAACACCCGATTAATCCTCTTCCTCAACGGCACCCAGCGATTTTAGCGCAGCTTTTTGTGCCTCTGTCAGTCCTCTCACGTCCGTAATATTTAAACGTTCATAGGGGCGATCGGCACGCCAAGTTTGCACACAGGTTCCGGTTGCCAAATCCCAAAGTTTAAGGGTCGTGTCGGTGCTGCCACTGGCAAGCCAATTTCCATCAGGGCTAAAGGCTAGGGTCTGAACCCAACCCGTATGTCCCGTTAACACTTGTAAGCATTCCCCTGTGAACGCATTCCACAGTCGAATCGTTTGGTCATCGCTGCCACTGGCGATCAAGTCGGGTGATAATTCTTTACCAGATGTTTTACCGGTTAGATAGGCAACGGCGAGAACAAAGCGATCGTGCCCTGATAATACGCGCAGACATTCGCCTGTTCCAATCTCCCACAGGCGAATGGTTTGATCTTCACTGCCTGTAATGAGGTGCTGCCCGTTGGAACTGAAGGCGATTCCGTACACCCGACGACTGTGTCCTTGCAAAGTTCGCAGCCGCGAAACGGAGGACGAAAGCGATCGCTTTTCACTGGATTTTTCAGCCGTTTCACTCCCTTTCTCACCCAGAGGCTGCGGATAGAGCGGGCTAACATCCCAAAGTTTGACGGTGTTGTCATTGCTGTTGGTTGCTAACAAATTCCCCTGAGGGCTAAACAAGACGCGGCGGACTTGTCCCGATCGCTCTTGTAAGGTCTTCAAACAACGCCCTGTGTTAACGTTCCATAGGCGAATGGTTTGATCATCCCCACCACTCGCCATTAACTGCCCAGCCGGACTAAATGCCACAGACCAAGCTCGCCCTTCATGCCCAATCAATTCTTGGCAAGCAACAGACTGAGCGTTTATGGATGGAGCAGCGATCGCTTGTGATGGCATCTGTTCCGGAGGAACCTGCCAAACTCGCACCACGCCATCTTCGCTGGCACTGGCAATCTGGCTACCTGCTGGGCTAAATGCCACCGACCAAACTAAATTTTTATAACCTTGAAAGGTTTTAATGCAGCGTCCGGCTTCAATGTCCCAAAGTTTGATAGTTTGATCATCGCTCCCGCTTGCCAAGATGCGTCCATTAGGGCTAAATGCCACTGACCAAATTTTGCTCAGATGTCCCTGGTAGGTGCTCAGACATTCCCCCGCTAAGGGATGCCAAAGCCGAATTAATTGATCATCCCCTGCTGTCGCTAAGCAATAATTGGAAGGAACTTCGGCTGAAGATTCTATCGGATGAAATGCCACTGACCAAATGCGGCGATCGCCCTCAAAACTTTGGATCAATGCGCCTGTACATCCATCCCAAACGCGGATGTTGCCATCATCCCCCCCGCTGGCTAGTAACGTACCATCGGGACTAAACGCCAAGGTCCGAATTCGCTGTTGATGTCCTTCCAAAATTGTGAAGCAATCACCGTTTTCCAAGTTCCAAAACCGTATACTTTGATCTTCTCCTGCCGTTGCAAAAAAAGGTAACCGAGGATGAAAGGCGATCGCACAGATCCCTCCTTGGTGCCCTGTTAGCACCTGCAAACACACCCCTGTTTCTGCATCCCACAACCGGACGGTACGGTCTTCGCTGACACTGCCCACCAAATTTCCTAGCGGACTAAATGCCACCGCCCATACCCAGTTACTATGCCCCCGAAAATCTTGATAACATTGACCGCTCCTCACATCCCAAGCCCGAATTACTCGGTCTTCGCCACTGCTAATAAAAGTTTGACTATTGGGATGAAACGCAATAGATTTAACCCAGGCAGTGTGTTCACGTCCAACAAAAACTTGCGTTCCATCCTGAGTTCGCCAAAGATGAACTTCCCCGTCTCCATCGCTAGTAGCAAACCATTCTCCGTTCGGGCTAAACGAGACGGCTAGAATATTACCTAAAGTTTGGGCAAACACCGATCGCGATAAGTCTGCTGCCGTAACATTGACGTGTTTAAGCTTAGTATCTTGAAGATAGGCTTGCCAGAGCGACAGCCTAGAAAAATCGTAGCCTGTTAAATCTGTGCTGAGTTGTCGAAAGAGATTCAGTAAATTTCCTCCTGAGTATCCAGGAGTATTCTCCAACTCGGTCTGGCTGATCGTTAATCGTTCTGTTAATTTCTCTTGCGTTGCCGCCCCTCGCCATTCTATTTTTAATCTTTCTAATAGAGGCTCTACAATCATGCGCGTCTGCTGATTGCGGATATAATCCTTGGCAGTTGCCTTTAACAGAGCGTGGGATTGAAATAATCCGTAAAGTTCCGATGTTCTCAACTCTTGTTCAACCTGTTCAATCAACCGATCGGTTACATATTCCATGACGACAGGTTGCTGGGTATAGGTATCAATGTTTCTCTCCGTTAGCGATCGCCGTCTTAACGAACTCATAGCGTCCATGAGCTTCGCTTTAGGAATTGCTGTCACCAAATCAGCCTGTAAGTCAGTAAAAGCAAGGGGTTCACGGGCGATCGCCAACCAATACATAATATCCTGCTCTAGCTTAGAGAGGCGATCGAACTGCTGTTGCAACAGCGTTCGGATATCATCAAAAATGATCGTTCCTTGTCTCAAAAACTCGGTAATATTGCCCTCAAATAAATCTTGAATGGTAGTAGCAACAATTTTGAGTGCTAGAGGATTTCCTCCATAGTAATCACTGAGGGTCTGCCAATCCTCCGGCGTGCCTACAAAGTGCCCCTTAGCTTGCAGAATCGCTTTGCTGTCAGTTCCAGTTAAACCGCTTAATCGCAGCGATCGGACGGGCAGGGTTTCTCCTTCCAAAACCATTAACTCTTTCGGATTTTCACGGCTGGTTAAAACGAGACAGCTTTGGTGAGGCGTTTGAGAAATCCGTCTAAATAGTTCACGATAGCCCTCATATTCATGTTGGTAATCCCCTGAATATTTACCGCCTTGAAGAATGGTCTCCACGTTGTCAAGCACTAACAAACACCGCTGGGCTCGCAAATATTCCATCAAGCGGGAAACTCGACCGACCGCATCCGAGGGTAAATCATTTTTCTTGGACGCGATCGCTGAAACAACCCGAAATTAAATCGGCAAGCAAGCATCTCAAATACTCGGCGCATTTCGT
>JAAUPA010000251.1 GCA_012034615.1 Leptolyngbyaceae cyanobacterium CSU_1_4
TGATCGAAGTATGATTTAGGGGGCAAAAGCTTGGAACGAAGCCAGTCTAGACTTGTGTATACGCGGTACCTCCTCAAGGGAGAAGGATCAGGACTCTGGTACCTTGCTCCCCAGGGAAAAGGGCGGATGGGGATGAGGGCAAATCATATCGGTACTCAGCAACGCCCATGAATCAATCTGCTCTCAAGTCATGACCCAAACTCGGCAACGCCAAAATGACTTCTATCCAACAACATTTCGCCATACCCTGGAATCCAAGCAACCCAGGTGTCGAAAGATTCTTGGCAGAGGAGCAGGGCTTCGTCAGCACAATATTCGCTAGGAACCTGAAACAGTTTGACCCAAGTGTCACGATTGTAAGCCACATGGCAAACAAGCTTTGAGGCAAGAGCTATCATCTCTTTCGCTTCTGGCTTCAGGAGGCAGGAAGGGTAATTTGAGCGAAGTGACATTGTTTTCTCCAGGTCATCAAAATTAATTCTGTATTTATTGTTACAGAAAGCTCGATTTTTTGCTGGAATCTTCTTGGAAATTCATAAACTATGTTTCAAACGGATGCCTTTTTGCCCCAATTTGCTCGTTTGGCGATCGCTAATATCTTGTCCAACTTAATGGTTCCTTTAGCGGGATTATTGGATGTGGCGTTCTTAGGACATTCGGCAGATATTCATCCCTTGGCAGGCGTGGTGCTAGCCACTGTTTTAGTAAACTATCTTTACTGGACTTTTGGCTTTCTGCGCATGGGAACTACCGGACTAACGGCTCAGGCAGTGGGACGAAATGACTTTGATACGGTGTTAGTCATTGGGTTGCGTCATGGGTGTTTGGCGTTAATCATTGGGTTACTGATTTTCATGATGCAGCAGCCGTTGGGGCAGGTGGGGTTTAGTCTGCTGAGCGCTGATGAGCCGGTCAAAGCTTCAGGCATGACTTACTACCATGCGCTGATTTGGGGTGCCCCAGCAACGCTGCTGAACTATGTGTTGATGGGCTGGTTTCTGGGGCGAGGGCAGAGTGGTAAGGTTTTACTGCTTTCTGGGGTGGGCAATGGGGCGAAGGTGCTGCTGGATTATTTACTGATTGTGCAATGGGGCTGGCTGAGTATGGGGGCTGGATATGCTACTGCGGCGAGCCAATGCCTGATGATGGCGATCGGTTTATTAATCATCGCTCAGGAGTTTTGGTTCAAACCGATCGCCGTAGAGTGGCAGACGTTGTTGAACCCGATCGCGCTGAAAACAGCTTTTTTGCTGAATAGTGAAATTTTGCTCCGTAGCTTTGCCTTGATTTCTACCTTTGCGCTGTTTACCAACTTGAGTTCTGGGCTGGGAACAGAGGTGCTAACGAGCAATGCTTTACTGCTGGAAGTGGTGACATTTGCGGCATTTTTTATCGATGGGTTAGCGTTTGCCACCGAAAGTTGGGCGGGTGTTTTGCACGGGCGCGGCACCACTGGTGGATTGGTACAACTGTTGTGGGTAGCGGGAATTGGCAGTTTCGGGTTGGGGATAAGTGTGGCGATCGCCTGTCTTATGGTTCCTGACCCTTTGTTCAGCCTCCTCACTCACCATAAAAATATCATTAACCATTTAAAGCAATACGTTATTTGGTTGCTGCCTGTCCTAGGATTTGGCTCGATCGCCTATCTGTTAGATGGCTACTTTTTAGGTTTAACCAGCGGTCGGATTTTGCGGGATGCTGCAATGATGGCTTTCTGGATTGGGTTTGCACCGATGGCGGCGATCGCGTTTTACACCCGCAACAATCATCTACTTTGGCTATCGCTAGCATTGTTTATGGCGACACGAGTGGTCACTCTGGGCACACAAGTACCCAGAACTTTAGCACCCCGCAAATCCCCGGTTTAGCGATTACTCGGTTTAACGATTAACAGTACTCATATCAGGATAGCGATCGCCCACTGCCCCTCCTTTAGGAGCAACAGCATCGATTCGGCTGAGTTCCTCTGAAGTCAGCATTACAGAAGTTGCTGCTACGTTCTCTTCTAAATAAGAGCGGCGTTTCGTTCCAGGGATTGGCACAATGTCTTCACCCTGAGCCAGCAACCACGCCAAAGCCAGTTGGCTCGGCGTTACGTTTTTTCAGTTGCAATTTGCTTGACCTGATCCACTAATTGCAGGTTTTTAGCAAAGTTTTCTCCTTGAAATCGAGGGGCAAAGCGACGATAATCATCCTCTGCAAAGTCTTCAATACGGGTGAAATTTCCTGACAAAAATCCCCGTCCTAGCGGGCTATAAGCAACAAAACCAATGCCCAACTCACGGACTGTCGGCAGGATATCATCTTCTGGGTCACGGCTCCAAAGAGAATATTCTGTCTGAAGCGCCGTAATGGGATGCACCGCATGGGCACGCCGAATGGTGTTGGGTGCAGCCTCAGACATCCCCAGATACCGAACTTTTCCTTGCTGCACTAACTCTGCCATTGCACCGATTGTGTCTTCAATCGGAACGGTTGGATCAACGCGATGTTGATAGTAAAGATCAATCGTATCTACTCCCAAACGTTGCAGCGATGCATCACAGCATTGACGCACATAGTCTGGTTGACCATTCACCCCTAGCCAGCCGCCTTCAGCAGTTCGCACGTTTCCAAACTTAGTTGCCAGAACCACTTGGTCTCGCAAACCTTGAATCGATCGCCCGACTAATTGTTCATTGGTAAAGGGACCATACATATCAGCAGTATCCAGAAAAGTCATGCCCAACTCAATGGCGCGTTGCAGCGTTGCAATAGACTCTTGTTCATCGCGTCCGCTATAGAACTCCGACATGCCCATGCAGCCTAGCCCCAGTTCCGAAACTCTCAATCCTTGATTTCCCAGTTTCCGCATTTTCATGAGATTATTCTCCATCAATACCTTTAGCGTGGTTAAGCGATCGGTTGTAGGTGAGACGTTAACTGAGCAGTTTTAGGGTGCTGTTCTGCCAGTTTTTGTAGTTTTGAATTTTCCACTGAATCATCTCCAGATTTTGCCTAAGCTGTTGAATTTGTTGCTGAACTGCCTGTTCATGGGCTTCTAAAATTGCCGACGTTCTTCGATCGCCTCTGGCTTTTGCCGCATCAGTGCTGCATATTCTTGCATTTGACGAATGGGCATTCCCGTCCTACGCAATTTAGATAAAAACTCAATGCGAGCAATATCCAGTGCCGAGTAGCGCCGATGCCCATTGGCTGTCCGAGTCACTGGCTCTAAAAGTCCGTTGCGCTCATAGTAGCGGAGCGTGTAAACGCTCAGCCCAGTGCGCTCAGAAACTTGCTGAATGGTGAGTTTATTATCCATGCTCCCTACCTTAAATCCTAGAGTGCACTCTAAGTCAAGCATATTTTTTAAGACGAAGACAGTTGAAAACTCACCACCCCACCATGACACTGCCCCTCAAAAAAGCGATCGTTACTAGACCCAACGAGGCTCTGGCTCGCTCTAGGCACAATGGGTAAGTTATGGTCAGATCGGTTAGAGAGTGTCTGAGAAGCCTCAAAGATTATTACACTTGCCCCCTAAATTCTTATCTCCTTTTAAAATTTTGATGGCGGACTAACATTCGGTTGAAGATTGCTATATGCTTTCAAAGAAATGAGATGTCCGGCACCCTCCATCAACCCTCAATTGGGATAGAAGCGTGAATCTTCCACTGATTACCCAGGCTGAAAAGCATCATGAGAGAACGGCGATCGTTGCCCCTGAAGGAGCCTTTAGCTATCAGGATCTACTTCAGGTTTCGGGTCAAATTGCCACCCGTCTGCTCAATCAGGCAAAAGACTTACAAGAACAGCGCGTTGCTTTTCTAATTCCTTCCGGTTTTCAACATGTTGCCACTCAGTGGGGAATTTGGCGAGCAGGCGGCATTGCTGTACCGTTGTGTCTAGTTCATCCACGCCCTGAATTAGAGTATGTCATTACCCATTCAGGCGCATCCATCATTGTGGCGCATCCTAGTTTTGAAGCAATCCTACGCCCGATCGCCCAAGTGCATCATTTGCAATTCATTCTGACCTCAGATGTGCTGCCCACTGCTGTTGTTCTTCCGGCGATCGCTCCGACCAGACGGGCATTAATTCTCTACACCAGTGGCACCACGGGTAAGCCTAAAGGCGCAGTCATCACTCACAATAATATCCAAGCTCAGGTGATCAGTTTAATCACTGCTTGGGAATGGGTGCTTGACGATCGCATTTTGCATGTTCTGCCCTTACATCACATTCATGGAATTATCAACGTGTTGACCTGTGCCTTGTGGGCGGGGGCAGAATGCCACATGGTTCCTAAATTTGATGCCGAAATAGTTTGGAACCGAATTAGCGAGGGAGACTTGACTTTATTTATGGCAGTTCCAACAATTTATGCAAAGTTGATCGCAGCTTGGGATGCCGATAATAACGCTTTGGAGAACGCTGATGATCAATCAAGGCGCGATCGCCAGCAACGCAGAATTACAGGTTGTACTAAAATGCGTCTAATGGTGTCTGGTTCGGCAGCGTTACCTGTTCAAGTATTAGAAAAATGGCAAAGTATCAGCGGTCATTTTCTATTAGAGCGCTACGGCATGACTGAAATTGGAATGGCGCTCTCAAATCCTTTACACGGTCAACGAGGGGCAGGCTCGGTGGGTATGCCGCTTCCTCAAGTGAAGGTGAGATTGGTAGACGAGAAGGGAGAAAATGTGCCACCCGGAACACCAGGAGAAATTCAAGTAAAAGGTGCTGGAGTATTTTTAGAATACTGGCAAAATCCAGAAGCCACTTTGAAGGCTTTTTGTGAGGGTTGGTTTTGTACCGGAGACTTTGCGGTGATGGAGGGCGATCGCTATCGAATTTTGGGTCGCATGAGCGTTGATATCATTAAAACAGGTGGGTACAAAGTTTCAGCCCTAGAAAATTGAGGAAGTGTTGCGAACCCATCCCTTGATTCAAGAATGCGCTGTAGTTGGGGTTCCTGATGTGGAGTGGGGCGAACGAGTTTGTGCGGCGCTGGTGTTGCGCAAAGAAGCGCCATACACCAGCCAAAGCCTATCTTTGGAAGCTTTTAGAAGTTGGGCAAAAGAGCAATTGGCAGTCTATAAAGTACCAACCCAAATTTTGGCTGTTGAAGAATTACCTCGCAATGCAATGGGAAAAGTAACTAAGCCGACAGTGCTTGAGTTATTCCTGCCAAGGGATGACCAGCAAAATTCGCCCTCACCCTAGCCTTCTTTCAAAAGGAAAATTGACAAGAGATCGGGTTTACTTCTTACTAAGAAAGGCATTGCTGAATGGAAGTATGAATCCTTGAGATGCTATTGCTCTGATCGCCCCCTCAATTCCCCATTCTGGGGGACTTTGAAACAGAATTGGCTCAAAAGTCTCCCAGAATGGGGGATTTGGGGGGCGAGTGTAAAGCGCTTTGATACTTTTCAAACATCCTCTAAGCACGTCCAAATCGTCATTTTGAGAGGCTGTTAGGTTAATTCATGGTGATTTTGATTATGGGAGTTTCTGGCTCTGGGAAAACAACGATTGGTGAGGGTTTAGCATTAGAACTAAAGTGGCAGTTCAAAGATGCAGATGATTTCCACTCTGATGCAAACATTGAGAAAATGCGCCAAGGTATTCCCCTCACCGATCGCGATCGCCAACCTTGGCTTCAGGCGCTCCGGCAGGCAATTGATAAAGCCCTTCAGAGCAACGCTAATCTCGTTCTTGCCTGTTCCGCCCTCAAAGCAGCTTATCGCCAAGCTTTAGGTGAACCCTCAGGGCAAGTGAAATTTGTCTACCTTAAGGGCTCTTTTGAACTGATTGCGCAACGGCTCGGACAGCGTCAGGGACATTACATGAAGGCTGATCTATTAAGAACTCAATTTTATGCTTTGGAAGAGCCCCATGATGCGATCGCGGTGCAGATTGATCAATCTCCATCAGCGATCGTTCAACAGATCAAACACTGCTTGCATCTCTGAAAGGGCCGAGGTATTAAGGGTCTGGCGTTGCTAATCAGATTTGAGTTTTTCGAGGTGCCCTGATGCGTCTTCAGTTTTCTCAGCCAACGATTAAGACTTTCTCAGTTTTGGTTCAGAGAGAACTCAGGGGCAGAGGCGATTCTATATATCAAGCGAAAGAAACGCAAAACACACCCCTTACACTTTAACTTCTCCAAAGGATTCAACACCATGAAACGCATTATTCTTGCTGGTTTAACCGTTCTTACCTTGGCTGTCGTTGCTTCACCTGCTAGCGCTCTCAATCCCCGCTTTGAAGAGACTCGTCGGATGCACAATGATGTCAAAGCTTCCACCCCAGCGCTAACACCTGAAGCAAATCTAACGGAGCGGTTCAAAGAGGCGCGGGATAATAACCTTAACAAGCTAAATCCACGATTTGAGGAAGCGCGGGATAATAACCTTAACAAGTTGAATCCACGATTTAAGGAAGCGCGGAACGCTAACCTTAATAAGCTAAATC